>NZ_JBKAHK010000003.1:0-559223 GCF_046298265.1 Gillisia xinjiangensis
ACCTGTACTTAAGGTAGGGGCGAAAAATACATTTTTGCTAATATACATTATTTTATTTAAGAATAATATATGGTTTCCCATATAAAAAGTAAGGTTTAACCATATTTCTACAAAATTTCATAAAAAAAACGCAACCAAATTAATGGTTGCGCCTTAATATGATTTGAGTTTAAAGAGATCCTTCGCCTGCGGCTCAGGATAAGCGATACGTAGGGTTTTGCTAAGCAAAACCAACGTCCTGCTTACTTCACTTCTTCAAAATCTACATCTTCAACATCGTCACCTTGTTTAGAGCTGTCTCCGCCTTGTTGTCCGTCTCCGGATGGTCCGGCTTCCGGTCCTCCGGCAGCACCACCTTGTTCGGCTTGTGCTTTGTACATCTCTTCAGAAGCAACTTTCCAGGCTTCATTTACCTTATCCAGTGCTGGAGAAATAGTTTCAATTTCCTTGGTTTCGTATGCTTTTTTCAACTCTTCCAAAGCATCTTCAATAGGTTTTTTCTTATCATCAGATAATTTATCACCAAATTCTTTCAGTTGCTTTTCAGTCTGGAAGATCATTGCATCTGCTTCGTTCAGCTTATCAACTTTCTCCTTGGCTTTTTTATCGCTTTCAGCATTTGCTTCAGCATCAGCCTTCATTTTCTTGATCTCATCCTCGGTTAATCCTGAAGAAGCTTCAATTCTAATGTCCTGAGTTTTGTTGGTAGCTTTATCTGTAGCGCTTACTTTAATAATACCGTTGGCATCGATATCAAAGGTCACTTCAATTTGTGGAGTTCCTCTTTGAGCCGGTGGAATTCCATCTAAGTGGAATCTACCTATGGTTTTATTATCTGTAGCCATTGGTCGTTCTCCCTGCAATACGTGAATTTCAACAGATGGCTGATTATCGGATGCCGTAGAGAATACCTGAGATTTCTTGGTTGGAATGGTTGTATTAGACTCGATTAATTTAGTCAATACGCCACCCATAGTTTCGATACCCAGAGAAAGTGGTGTTACATCCAGTAACAATACATCTTTTACATCTCCTGTTAGTACTCCACCCTGAATAGCTGCTCCAATTGCAACAACCTCATCCGGATTCACTCCTTTAGAAGGTTTTTTTCCAAAAAATGCTTCTACTTCTTCCTGAATTTTAGGAATTCTTGTAGATCCACCTACTAAAATAACTTCGTCAATATCGCTTTTTGTAAGACCTGCATCATCCAATGCTTTTTTCACAGGAGCCATAGAACGTTTCACCAATTCATCTGCTAATTGTTCAAATTTAGATCTGGTTAAAGTTTGTACAAGGTGTTTTGGTCCACTTGCAGTTGCAGTAACATATGGTAAATTGATTTCAGTTTGTGTAGAAGAAGACAATTCAATTTTAGCTTTTTCTGCAGCTTCTTTCAAACGTTGCAAAGCCATTGGGTCTTTTCTAAGATCGATATCTTCTGCTTTCTTAAAATCATCAGCAAGCCAGTCGATAATCACTTCATCAAAATCATCTCCACCTAAATGGGTATCTCCGTTTGTAGATAATACTTCAAAAACTCCATCCCCTAATTCCAAAATTGAGATATCAAAAGTACCACCACCAAGATCATAAACAGCGATCTTCTGGTCGATGGACTTTTTATCCAACCCGTAAGCAAGTGCTGCTGCAGTTGGTTCGTTTATTATTCTTCTTACTTTAAGACCTGCGATCTCACCGGCTTCTTTTGTAGCCTGACGTTGCGCATCGTTAAAATAAGCAGGAACAGTAACAACCGCTTCTGTAACTTCATGTCCTAAATAATCTTCAGCAGTTTTTTTCATTTTCTGAAGGATCATCGCCGATAATTCCTGCGGAGTATATTTTCTTCCGTCAATATCCACACGGGCTGTATCATTATCCCCTTTCAACACTTTATAAGGAACTCTTCCTGCTTCTTTAGAAGATTCAGAATATTTATTTCCCATAAAACGTTTAATGGAAGAAATAGTCTTGGTAGGATTTGTTACCGCCTGACGTTTTGCAGGATCTCCTACTTTAATTTCTCCACCTTCAACAAAAGCGATTACAGAAGGGGTCGTTCTCTTTCCTTCAGCGTTAGGAATTACCGTGGGCTCGTTACCCTCCATTACAGCGACGCACGAGTTGGTAGTACCTAAGTCAATTCCAATTATTTTGCTCATAACTATATACTTAAATTTTTATTAATGTTTCGTTTTCACATTTGGTATTAGACAATCTTTATGCCAGCGGATTCGCTCTGACAGGTTGTCATAATGTTAGTTCCCCCGGCGATTCCCTTCATTCTTTCTTATAGGATCAAGCTTCCTTTTTACATTTGTTTATCCTAAAATTTTTCTGATATTTCTGAAGGCTTCATAGATAGCCGATAAAGAAAAATCTTAATAAGAATAAGATAAAAAATACCCTCCTCACCTACCAAATCCTTATTTTTGCAACCTCATAACTATTGAAGAATGCAAAAAATTGAATGTATAAGTGTTTTTGATATGTTAAAGGTGGGCGTTGGCCCTTCAAGTTCACATACTTTAGGACCCTGGCGTGCAGCGCAGCGCTGGATAGAAGAACTGAAGCAAAAGGACATCTTCGACCAGGTGGAAAGCATTCATATAGATCTATACGGATCCCTTTCCCTAACCGGAAAAGGCCATGCAACAGACATTGCTGTTATGCTTGGTTTATGTGGATTTGACCCGGTAACTATGGATATCGATCAAATCGATCCTGAAATACAACTTATCCTGGATACACGGACCATTCGGTTGAATAATGAAAAGACAATCCACTTTAATTCAGTGGAGCAAATAAAATTTAATAGAAAATTTCTTGAATTTCATCCTAACGGAATGACATTTCGGGCGGGTTTAATCAACGGCAAAAAAACCGTCTCTTCATTTTATTCCATAGGCGGAGGTTTTGTGGTAAAAGAGGAACGCAAAAATGCGAAAAAGAAAATGGAAAGCTTTCAGCAATTCCCTTTTCCAATAGAAAAAGCAACCGAACTCTTAGCCTTTTGCAAAGCCGAAAACAAACCAATCTCCGCAATTGTTCTGGAGAATGAAAAATCCCTGAGAAGTGAAGAAGAAATCGATTCCGGATTAAAACACATTTGGAAGGTTATGCTGGAATCTATGTACACGGGATGCCATACGGAAGGTACGTTGCCGGGAGGTTTAAATGTTCACCGCCGCTCTTTCGATATGCACAAACGCCTTATTGGAGATGCACAGTACAATTCCCCTCAGGAATGGCTGGAAGTTATTCGCCAAACCGAAGTTAAATTTAGACAAATCCTTAAATGGGTAAGCTGTTTTGCAATAAGTGTAAATGAGGTGAATGCCTCGTTGGGTAGAGTGGTAACAGCACCTACCAATGGCAGCGCAGGGACGGTTCCCGCTGTTTTAATGTATTACCTTGTAATAGAAAATCACGAAGCAACTTTTCAGGATATTAAAAGATTTATGCTGGTAGCCGGAGAAATTGGCAGTCTGTTTAAAAAAGGTGCCACAATATCTGCTGCTATGGGCGGATGCCAGGCAGAAATTGGCGTTTCTTCTGCTATGGCCGCAGCTGCGCTTACTGAAGCTATGGGCGGAACCCCGGAGCAAGTGCTTATGGCAAGTGAAATCGCCATGGAACATCACCTCGGGTTAACCTGTGACCCTATTGGAGGCTTGGTGCAAATCCCCTGTATAGAGCGAAATGCGATGGGAGCCATAAAGGCGATCAATGCAGCAGAGATCGCGATGGAAAGTGACGCTTCCAAGGCCAAAGTGCCATTGGATAAAGTGATTGCTACTATGTGGGATACCGCAAAAGATATGAATTCAAAATACAAGGAAACTTCGGAAGGTGGATTGGCAGTAAAGGTTAATTTAAGCGACTGTTAATTTAATTCTTCATTTTTTTATTGATTTTCGGTTAAGAGTCAAGATCGTTCCGCCTTCGGCAAAACTGCAAGAACCACGAACCAAGACAGAACCAAGATGAAAGTCCAGAAAATAGAAAAATGAAATGAATGTATGGTTGCAGCTTTCAATAAAAAATGTTTATCGGACAACAATGATATTTTTCAAAAAAACTTATCAAAATAAAAAATAGAAATGGGAACAAGGTGCTAGCTGAATTCCATATTTATAAATTCAACTTAAATTTAAATAATTGACAATTTCAGCAAATCCAGATTGGGAGAAAATGAAAAACCTCTTTCGAAATTTCGGCTGGATGATCGCATCTTATTTTGTTTTTTTCCTGTTCCTGGGAATCATCCATGCAATTTTTCCCGAATTTGATCTTGAACAATATCAGCAATCAAATTTAAATGAACTGCTCGAGAAGAGTCCCTGGAAATTCATTTTTCTCGCTGTCATTCTTGCACCCGTTATAGAAGAAGGAATGTTTCGCACTTTAATTCAACCTTCTCAAAACGAATTCCTGTTTTTTCTTACCATTTGGATTCTGGTAATCGTTACGGCCTTTATTCCACTGGATGTTTTCTGGGTAGTCAAATATGTTTTTTTGATCCTTTTAGCAATCCTTTCTTTTTTATTTCTGAAAGAATTTATTCCACTAAACTGGCAGCAAAGATTATGTGAGTTTTTGGGTCGCTATTATATTGCGGTATGGCTCATAACCGCTGTTATCTTCGGAATGGTCCATGTTTTCAATTATGTGGAAGGTTTTCAACTGGACTTTGTATTGTTCCTACTGGTCATACCCAGGATTATCGCAGGTTTTTTCTTCGGAAAAATAAAGATCGAAAACAACGGACTTCTATGGCCAATTTTAATGCACGGACTAAATAATGCAACCGTTGTTTTCTTCCTGCTACCCAGGCTTCTGTAAAAAACAAAGCGCTATATCCCTAAAAGCAACAGCTTTTGTATTTGAAAAAATCAGTTTTTAATGCGAAACTGAAGGCTGGTCCCGCAATCTTCATTGCTTCGGGTATCAACTATATAAATTATTTTCCAGATTCCTTCTTCCTTAAATAATTGAAAGGAATTCACACCGCAATGACTTAATTCTTCGTTCACAAAAAACGAATAAGGCGTTATCACATTCGCCAATGGCCCGTTCACCTTTATTTCAAAAGAATGAAGTTTTTCTTCAAATTTGGTGGTTTCAGGAATAGAACTAATGGCTTTTATAAAATCTGAATAGGTATCGGTTGTTAATTCCACGTTTCCTTCCTCATCTTCAGCAATGGATTGCATAGTGACAGATGAGTGCGCTAATTCCCTTAAAGCAAGTGAATCCTGATTATGAAAGGCAATAAAAAAAGATTCCACCGTATTTTTTGCCGCTGTTTCTTCTGAAACTTCCTGGGCAACAACTGAGAATCCGGTGAATAGAACCAATAAACAAACTAAAATCTTCATATCTCGCAGGTTTGAATGTAGCATACTAATTTAGTACTTTTACTCCACAAAAAATAGAATCAATGTCAGTTGCCAAAAAACAATACAAACGCATTACCACCAAAACTTTAGTGGAAATGAAAAAGAATGGTGAAAAAATTGCCATGCTAACCGCCTATGATTATACCATGGCGCAAATAGTGGACGGGGCTGGCATCGATGTTATTCTCGTTGGTGATTCTGCAAGTAATGTTATGGCAGGACATGAAACCACGCTTCCTATTACCCTGGATCAAATGATTTATCACGCGGCAAGTGTAGTAAGGGGAATTCACAGGTCCTTAGTTGTAGTGGATTTACCCTTTGGAAGTTACCAAAGTGATCCCAAAGAAGCCTTGAGATCTGCGATTAGGATCATGAAAGAAAGCGGCGGTCATGCGGTTAAACTTGAAGGAGGGAAAGAAGTAAAAGAATCGATAAAGAGAATACTAAATGCCGGGATTCCGGTAATGGGCCATTTGGGACTTACTCCCCAGTCTATTTATAAATTCGGTACGTATACCGTGCGCGCAAAAGAAGACGAAGAAGCTGAAAAATTAAAATCGGATGCGTTAATGTTGGAGCGTTTGGGTTGTTTTGCAATGGTACTCGAGAAAGTGCCGGCTAAACTAGCCCGCGAAGTGGCAGAAAGCGTGAGTATTCCGGTAATAGGGATCGGTGCAGGAAACGGAGTAGACGGCCAGGTTTTGGTTTTACACGATATGATAGGGATGAACCACGACTTCAATCCGCGGTTTTTAAGAAGATACCTCGATATGCACGCCCAGATGACCAGTGCTCTTCAACAATATAAAGAAGATGTAAAATCGGGTGATTTTCCCAATGACCAGGAGCAGTATTGAGAAATGAGGTATGATATTCATTTTAAGTTATCTCAATTCTCTTCCTCTCACATCTATTTATTAAAGAAAAACTTTCCAGTTTGGGTTCAAACAATTTACATATACACTCCAACAAATCCAATCTTCAGATCCTTTTTGAAGACAATCACTTAATTGTGATCAATAAACGCTCCGGTGATATAGTTCAAGGTGATAAAACCGGAGACCAGCCTTTAAGTGAAGTGGTGAAAGAATATATTTCAGAAAAATACAACAAACCCGGAGCGGTGTATCTTGGCGTTGTACACCGCCTTGACAGGCCAACCACAGGAATCGTGGTTTTCGCAAAAACATCTAAGGCCTTGACCCGTTTAAACAAACTATTTTCCGACAGGGAAACCCAAAAAACCTATTGGGCGATTGTTAAAAATGCACCGCCGCAGGCAGAAGGAACTTTGGTTCATTTTTTAAAACGAAATCCTAAGCAAAACAAATCCATCGCCCATATCAAGGAAGTTCCGGAAAGCAAAAAAGCGATTCTTCATTATCGTATCTTAAAAAAACTGGATAATTATTATTTGCTGGAAATAGACCTTGAGACAGGAAGGCATCACCAAATTAGGAGTCAGCTTTCAGCAATCGGTTCCCCAATAAAAGGAGATTTAAAATATGGATTCGACCGAAGTAATAAAGATGCCAGTATTCATTTACACGCGCGTAAACTTTCCTTCATCCATCCCGTGAAAAAAGAGCTTATAGAAATTATCGCTCCCCCACCCCGGGAACCGATTTGGGATGCTTGTTGATTTCCTTTTACAAAACTTGAAGTCCTTATCTGCTCAACACTTTATATTTACTTTCAATAATATCAGAGATCGGGCGGTCTTCAATTTTACTTTCCAGCCATGATATGATATCCAGATACAAAAATGCCCTTCGTTCAAAAGGATGATCTTCATATTGTTTTAAGGTTGCATGCAGCTTTCGAAATTCATCTTTTATATCAAGAGGAGAAATTTCCGGAAGATTACGTAGGAATTTGATCATCTCCTTTTGAACCTCATGGAGATCATTCATCTTTATCAAAAATTTGTAGGTGGATTTTATCAAACGTTCCAAATTATAATCTAAACCTGCTTCATAATGTGCAACAAGATTCAGTATTCGTGAAAAACACATAAGGTCTTCCCGCATTTCAAGGGTATTATTATTGATGATCTTACCTAAAAATTCGATGCATTTCTTATTGTTTCCATCGCCAAAATACAAACTGGCAATTTTATAATAAAACACCATAATATGGTGAACATCGATTCGGCTTTCAAATTTTTTGATCCTTTTTAAGATTTTTTCTACCAGTATTTCTCCGTTGGAAAATTCTCCTTTCATAAATCTTAAATTCAGTTTATTGGAATAAAGATATATAAAGGACAATGCGGCCGTATTATCATCATCCGGGATCTTGGGATCCTTTAAAGTCGTTTCAAGGTCACTCAACACTTTTTCAAAAACCTTTACATGGTTTAAATAAAAAAGGGATTCCAGTAAATAATGATTCCCTTTTAAATAAAGAATTGGGTGAACCCTGATTAAATGCTGTTTTTCATTAAAAAGCTCGATCCATTTTTTGGAATAGCGATAACACGCCAGAAAATCCTGGGTGATAAAATTAAACCACAAATGAGATTTGTACAACCATAACTTCTCCCGAAATCCCAACCTACTAAATTCAAAATCAGGCATTTTTTCCTGAAAATACCTCTTGATTTCCATCGCTTCCTCTGCGGTGCGCGCATAACCACGTTTCAGGTAGATGCCGTATAGGCCCAGAGATAAATTGGATAATTTATTGGCAATTACATTTAAATAAATAAGATCTTCGGTTTCATGGATCAAAGTTTCAGCACGGTTGTGAATACTTCGGGTAATATACTGGGATTCAATTATTTTTTCCCATTCCAGGATCTCATACAAAGCACTTTTTTCCTCATAATACAAAGCTGTGGCCTTGACCTTGTCAAGTAGCTTCAAACTTTGCTTATACAAACCTTTTCGGTATAAAATTGAGGAAAAATCCAACTGTTCCCTTATAAAAACAGGAATACTTTGATGCGCAGGATTTAATCGCAGACTTACCAAAATCTGCTTATAGAGATGTGCTTTTATATTGGAAAGTTGCTGTTTACTAATGTCCGTATTTGCTAAAATAACCTTCTCATCATATTTTTTCTCCCGGGCCATCAATTTGAATAAATTCAGGAATTTACTGTCTGTATTTACTCCTATTCTTCCAACATATAGAGAAAATTGTCTCTTTTCAGAAGGGGAAAGGGATTTTATTAAAGTAAATAAGTTATCTGTTTGCCCATTGGTCATTGTAACAAAATTTTATGTAATTAATTGATTATCAGTCATATAAAACCCCTAATTCTACCTCCATTGTCGTAATCTAAATGAGTTTTCATTTTTTGAAAGGAAGTAATCCAATACTTTAGTTAAAGATAAAGCAAAATTAAACTGTTATGGGTACTGAAAAAGTAGAAATTTTTGACACTACGTTAAGAGATGGAGAACAGGTTCCGGGATGTAAATTAAACACTTCACAGAAGTTAAAAATAGCTGCGCGCCTGGATGAACTGGGAGTAGATGTAATAGAAGCCGGATTTCCTATTTCCAGCCCCGGAGATTTTAAATCTGTTTCTGAAATTTCCAAACTGGTAAAAAATGCTACCGTTTGCGGACTTACCCGGGCGGTAAGAAAGGATATTGAAGTAGCTGCTGAAGCCCTGAAATTTGCAAAAAAACCAAGAATCCATACCGGAATTGGTACTTCTCCAATGCACATAAAATATAAATTTAATGCTACCGAGGATCAAATAATCGAACGGGCTTTTGATGCGGTTAGGTATGCAAAAACCTTCGTAGAAGACGTCGAGTTTTATGCTGAAGACGCCGGAAGAACCAGAAATGAATATTTGGCCAAAGTATGTACAGCTGCAGTAAAAGCAGGAGCTACGGTTCTAAATATTCCAGATACCACAGGATATTGTCTTCCCGAAGAGTACGGCCAGAAAATCAAATATTTGAAGGAAAACGTCAAGGGTATAGAAAACGTTCGAATTTCCTGCCACTGCCATAACGACCTGGGAATGGCTACGGCAAACGCCATTGCCGGAGTAATGAATGGAGCAAGGCAAATTGAATGTACCATTAATGGAGTGGGAGAACGCGCAGGGAATACTTCGCTGGAAGAAGTGGTGATGATCTTACGCCAACATCCAGGGTTGAATTTGCATACAGATATCAATCCTAAATTCCTTTTTGACACCAGCAATATGGTTGCTCAGGAAATGGGGATTTTTGTCCAGCCTAATAAGGCCATCGTTGGAACAAATGCTTTTGCACATAGTTCCGGGATACATCAGGATGGGATTATTAAAAACAGGGAAACTTATGAAATAATAAATCCCCTGGATGTTGGGGTTACTGAATCGGCTATTGTGCTTACTGCAAGAAGCGGAAGAGCCGCATTGGCTTACAGGGCAAAAAAGATGGGGTATGAATTGACCAAACTTGAGCTGGACAGCGTATATACCGAATTTTTAAATTTCGCCGATAACCGCAAAGAAGTTGGAGATCTTGACATTCATACTATTATGGAAATTACCAAAAAAAATCACAGAATATTTGCATAACCAACTATGAAAGGAGCATAACGGAAATTCGATGCAAACACCAATTAAGACTTGCGAATTACTCCCGATAGCTATCGGGAGACCAATAAAAAAACAATAAGGATCTACATATGAAAAAAACACTTTTCGATAAAATATGGGATGCTCATGTGGTGGAAACCATTCCTAATGGGCCAGATGTCTTATATATAGACAAACACCTAATCCATGAAGTTACGAGTCCACAGGCATTTAACGAGCTTAAGGAACGCAACATACCCGTTTTCAGGCCAGATAAAATAGTTGCTACGGCAGATCATAATACGCCAACCATAGATCAGCATTTACCGGTAAAAGAATTATTATCCAGAAACCAACTAAAAGAATTATCCAGAAACTGCGAAGAAAACAACATCACCTTATACGGTTTGGGTCACGCATATAATGGAATTGTTCATGTGATTGCCCCCGAACTGGGAATTACCCAGCCGGGAATGACTATAGTTTGCGGAGACAGCCACACCTCTACCCACGGTGCTTTTGGAACAATTGCATTTGGAATCGGCACGAGTCAGGTAGCTCAGGTTTTTGCCAGCCAGTGTTTACTTTTAGAAAAACCTAAAAAACTCAGGATCAACCTTAACGGAAAGTTAAAAAAGGGAGTACTCCCAAAAGATGTGATCCTTTATATTATAAGCAAGCTTGGAACAAATTCAGGAACAGGATATTTCTGCGAATATTCCGGAAATGTTTTTGAGGAGATGTCTATGGAAGGCAGAATGACCGTTTGCAATATGAGTATTGAAATGGGAGCCCGTGGAGGCTTGATCGCACCGGATGAGACCACCTTTGAATATATAAAAGATCGGAAATTTGCACCCAAAGGAACAGAGTTTAAAAACTTAAGGGCTTATTGGAAAACCTTAAAAACGGATGCAGATGCGGTTTTTGATAAGGAATATAGCCTGGAAGCTGAAGATATTGAGCCTATGATCACGTATGGGACCAATCCCGGAATGGGGATAAAATTAAGCGGGACCATTCCCTCAAATCTTGGAAAAAGCGATTTAAAATCCCTGGAATATATGGATTTTAAGGAAGGAGAATCCTTGATAAATAAAACCATCAATTACATTTTTATAGGAAGTTGCACCAATTCCAGAATTGAGGATTTTAGAATAGTGGCAGCTTATATCAAAGGAAAGAAAAAAGCCGAGAATGTAAATGCGCTAATAGTTCCCGGCTCCCAACAGGTAGCTGCACAATTACGGGAAGAAGGATTGGTTCAGATTTTTGAAGAAGCAGGATTCACGCTAAGGCAACCTGGTTGCTCGGCTTGTCTTGCGATGAATGATGACAAGATCCCGGAGGGGGAATATTGCGTTTCAACAAGTAACCGGAATTTTGAAGGAAGGCAGGGACAAGGTTCCAGAACAATTCTTGCGAGTCCGCTTACCGCGGCAGCAACGGCAATTGCCGGAAAAATAACCGATTTCACCAAACACCTTAATTAAGATGGAAAAATTTATCACCCTAAAAGATACTGCCATTCCATTAATGATTGAAAACATTGATACGGATCAAATTATTCCTGCCCGCTTTTTAAAAGCTACCGATAAAGAAGGATTTGGAGAGAATTTGTTCCGGGACTGGCGATTCGACAAAAACGGAAATCCCAATGAGGAATTCAGCCTGAACGATAAAAAATATACCGGATCCATCCTTGTAGCCGGAGACAATTTTGGTTGTGGATCCAGCCGCGAACATGCTGCCTGGGCATTGAAGGCCTTTGGGTTTAAGGTGATTGTTTCGAGTTATTTTGCCGACATTTTTAAAGGAAATGCTCTTAACAACGGACTTCTTCCGGTTCAGGTTAGTAAAGAATTTTTGGACGCGCTTTTCAAAAGCATTCTGGAAAACTCTAAAAGCGAGCTGAAAATAGATCTCGGGAATCAAAAAATAGAAATTCTTGATAAAAATCTTTCAGAAAATTTTGAGATAGATCCGTATAAAAAAACCTGCATGATCAGTGGATATGATGATATTGATTTCCTGATTAGCAGAAAGAAAGCGATTAAAAATTTCGAAGAAAAGCAACTGGAATTTTTAAAAGAACATGCCGATGAAAATTTTGTGTAAAAAGTTGATGTAGCCTTAAAAAATAATACAAATATGAAACATCCATAACGGCAAGTCGATACACAGGGGGATGATTATTATGGATGTTACATATGACCGATAAAAAACAATAATATAAACAGATGAAATTAAATATAGCAGTTTTACCGGGAGACGGAATAGGTCCTGAAATAACGCAGCAATCGGTGAAAGTATTGCAGGCGGTAGCCGAACGCTTTCAGCACGAATTTATATTTGAATCGGCACCGGTAGGAGCAGCAGGTATTGAACTTACGGGAGATCCCCTTCCGGAAGCGACCCTTGCGTTGTGTAAAAAATCGGATGCCGTACTTTTTGGAGCCATTGGTGATCCAAAATATGACAACCACCCTGAGGCAAAAATTCGCCCGGAACAAGGCCTTTTGCGCTTGCGAAAGGAATTGGGCTTGTTCGCAAACATCCGGCCTATAAAAGCTTATAAAAGTTTACTGGAGCATTCCCCTTTGCGGCCAGAGCGCATTGATGGTGCAGATATGATAATTTACAGGGAACTAACCAGCGGAATTTATTACGGTGAAAGAAGTCTTTCTGAAGATGAAAAAAGTGCAACCGATACTTGTACTTATACGGTTGAAGAAATAGAACGAATTGCGCATTTGGCTTTTAAGGCCGCTCAAAATCGTCGAAAAAAAATCACTTTAGTTGATAAAGCCAATGTTCTGGAAACTTCCAGGCTATGGCGAAAAACGGTAACCCAACTGGCCAAAGAATATCCCGATGTGGAGCTGGATTTCCTTTTTGTAGATAATGCCGCTATGCAATTAATTCTTAATCCCAGGCAATTTGATGTGATCCTTACCGAAAATATGTTCGGGGATATCCTTTCTGATGAAGCTAGTATAATTGGTGGAAGCATTGGTTTACTGGCATCGGCATCTGTAGGAGAAACCTACGCTTTGTTTGAACCTATTCATGGTTCTTATCCGCAGGCAACAGGAAAGGGGATTGCAAATCCTGTGGCTTCGATCCTTTCTGCTGCAATGCTTCTGGAGCATTTTAATTTGGCAAAAGAAGCTCAGGCTGTTATTGATGCGGTAGAATTAAGTATAAAATCACAAATAAGCACTCCGGATATAGGGGGCGTACAAACCACTAAAAGTGTGGGGGATGTTCTTGAAAGTCTCGTGCTGGAACCCGGTGATTTCAACAATGAAAACCTGCAATACGGGCAGATGACGATTATTTAAATTTTTTGTTAGTTTGAATGCAACCTCCTCTTTTGTCATTATTACGGGGAGGTTTTTTTTAAAATCCCTCATTGAGGGTTTTATTCCCCCGAGGTTTTTGATTGATTCCTGCTATAATTCATCCTTTTTCCTCGCAATTTCTGCCAATGCCAAATTATCCTTGCTTCCTAAATGAGTATGTTTTTTTGGGTTTGATGCCTCATAGGTGCTATTCTGAACCTGCTCCCCTATCTCTTTGTAAGCTTCCCGGAAAGATTTCCCCTGCATTACAAGATCATTAATACTATCAACAGTAAACAGGTATTTATATTTTTCCTGATTTAGATCTACTTCTTTAACTTTTACCAAAGCGATGGAATAAATAAAAATATCCAGGATCTCTTTGATACTTTCTACTGCATATAAACTGTTTTCCTTTATCAATTGATAATCCCTGTGATAGCCGCTTGGCAAATTGTTTGTGATAAGGATCATCTCATTTGCAATGGCCTGCAGTTTATTGCATTTCCCGCGAATAAGTTCAAATACATCCGGATTCTTTTTATGTGGCATAATACTCGAGCCAGTGGTAAGTTCATCGGGAAAAGTGATGAAATCAAAATTCTGACTCATATATAAGCAAACATCCATCGCAAACCTTGACAAGGTATTTGAAAGAGATGCTATATTCGAGGTAACAGTACGCTCGCTTTTCCCCCTGCTCATTTGAGCGGCAACCACATTATACTTAAGGGTTTTAAAGCCGAGTTCTTTTGTTGTAAACTCTCTGTCTATAGGAAATGAAGAACCATAACCCGCCGCAGAACCAAGCGGATTCTGATCTACGATCTTCAAACCTGCTTCTAGTAAATAAAGATCATCGATCAATAGTTCGGCATAAGCCGAAAACCATAAGCCAAAAGAAGAAGGCATCGCCACCTGCAAATGTGTGTATCCCGGTAGCACCTTTTCCTTATGTTCCTCTGCCAGATCCAATAATACATCGATCAATGTTCCGGTTTTTCCTGAGATCTCTATAAGGTTTTCTTTAAAATACAACTGCATAGCCACCAAAACCTGGTCGTTCCTTGAACGTGCTGTATGGATCTTTTTTCCGGTTTCTCCCAAAACCCTGGTAAGTTCAAACTCAATTTTGGAGTGAACATCCTCAAATTCCTCCTCAATTACAAAAGTCCCATCATTTAATTGTTGTTGAAGTTTATCAAGTTCCCCACAAATCTCTTCAACCTCCATTGATGTTAAGATCTTCACTTTCCCCAACATTCTGGCATGTGCCTTTGAAGCGGTAATATCGTAGCTGGCGATAAACATATCGAGCTCCCGGTCATTTCCAACGGTGAATTTTTCAATTTTCTTATTTATCGGTATTCCTTTATCCCAAAGTTTCATATGTGTTTTATTTTATTTAAGAGCCTTTTTCAGCAATTTGATATATTTTTCGATCCCTTCTTCAATTTCCTTCACATAAATAAATTCATTTGCAGAATGTGATCTTGTGGAATCTCCTGGTCCAAGTTTTAAGGATGAACATTTCAGCATTGCCTGATCTGAAAGGGTTGGGGAACCGTAGGTTTTCATTCCCTGTGAAACTCCAGCCTTTACCAAATCATGATCTTCAGGAATTGAGGAGGAATTTAACCTGAGTGAACGTGCTGTTATTTCGTCTACAGGAGCCTTCTCCATTAAAATTTGTTCAATTTCAGCATTGGTATAACAATCATTTACCCTCACGTCCAGCACCAAATGTACACGTGCGGGAACTACGTTGTGCTGACTTCCGGCATTTATCTGAGTAACCGTCAATTTAACCTCCCCAAGGGATTCTGAAACTTTTTCAAGACTAAAATTCTCAAACCATTGCAGCGCTCTGGCAGCCTTATAAATTGCATTATCATTATTGGGATGCGCTGCGTGGGAAGGCGTTCCATGTACAATAGCATCAAAAACCACCAGGCCTTTTTCTGAAATTGCCAATTGCATTAAGGTAGGTTCTCCCACAATTGCCACGTCGACTTTCGGTAAAATGGGCAACAGACATGCAATCCCATTTTCGCCATTGATTTCCTCTTCTGCGGTTCCCGCAAAAATGATATTATAATTTAAATCTTCAGCTTCATAAAACCAGGTGAAGGTTGCCAAAAGTGAAACCAGGCATCCACCGGCATCATTACTTCCCAAACCGTATAGTTTCCCGGATTCTACAATTGCTTCAAAAGGATTTCGCGTATATCCGGAATTTGGTTTTACCGTATCGTGATGAGAATTGAGCAATAAAGTTGGCTTGGTTTCATCAAAACCGGCATTTTTAGCCCATACATTATTCAAATGTCGATTAAATGGAATTTTATGTGCTATAAACCAATTCTCCAACAATTTGGCGGTATCGCCTTCTTCACCTGAAAAAGATGAAGTCTGAATGAGGTTTTTGAGTAGTTCTATGGCTTGCACCTGAAGTTTTGGAATGTTCATTATTTGAATATTTTAGTATGTTTTGAATTCTTTTGAAGCAAAGACGAATCTCCTAAACAGATTTTGGAAACGCCACTTTCGAGCGCCTGGAAACAATTGTAAAGCTTTGGCAACATCCCGTCACTAATCACTTTTTCAGCGAGTAAGGCTTTATATTTTTTTAAATTCAAATTTTCTATAACCGAATTATCATCGGCTGCATTTTCAAGCACTCCCTTTTTTTCAAAACAAAAATAAAGTTCCGTTTCATAGCTGGAACTTAGCGCGATGGCCAGTTCAGCTGCAACAGAATCTCCGTTGGTGTTCAACAATTCCCCTTCCCGGGTACAGGAAATTGCAGAAAACACAGGTGTGATATTTTGCTCTAAAAGTGAGGAAATAAAGGCTGAATTGATTTCAGCAATATCACCAACAAATCCATAATCAATATCCTTTACTTCCCTTTTCGTAGAAATAATACTTCCCCCATCGGCTCCGCAAAGTCCAATGGAATTACAGTCCAAAGCCAGTAATTTGGCGACCATACTTTTGTTTATCAGGCCACCGTAGGTCATGATGATCACTTTCAGGGAATTGCTGTCGGTAATCCTTCTGCCGTCGATCATTTTGGTTTCATAGCCTAACTTATCAGCCATTTCAGTAGCATAATTCCCTCCTCCATGAACCAGGATTTTTGGCCCTTCCAAAGATGAAAAATCCTTCAGAAACAGCTGGAATTTCTCCTCGTCTTCAATGAGCTTCCCTCCTATCTTTACTACTTTAAGCCTTTGTTTTTTCATTTCTATTGTTTATTACATCGGATTTTTTAGCCACGAATACACGAATATTTTTTTATTCTTTTTCTTGAACTGGGAACTCTTTTTCAACTCCCCCTTCGGGGGTTGGGGGGGACAACAACCTCGTCAAAACCGCCTGTGCCGCAAAAGTCCTGTTATTGGCCTGATGGATTACAATGGAATTTTCACTGTCCAATACCTCATCGTCAATCACCACATTTCTTCTTACTGGAAGACAATGCATCACCTTTGCATTATTAGTCAACCCCAGCTTTTTTGCGCCGAAAGTCCAGGAAGGATTGGTGTTCAATATTGTCCCATAGGTTTGATAACTGCTCCAGTTTTTCACATACACAAAATCGGCGTTTTTTAAGGCCATTTCCTGGTCATGGATTACCGGTGTATCTTTTGTGATTGCAGGATTAAGGTCATAACCCTCCGGATTGGTGATCACAAGATCAACATCCAGTTTTTGCATAAATTCCACAAAGGAATTAGGAACAGATTGTGGCAAAGCCTTTGGATGTGGTGCCCAGGTAAGCACAACCTTTGGTTTTTTGGTGGATTTTAGCTCTGTAATTGTAAGCCCGTCGGTAAGTCCCTGCAGCGGATGTCCCGTTGCACTTTCCAGGTTGATCAACGGAACCGAAGCGTACTTTTTAAAACTGTTCATCACAAGCTCCATTTCATCCTTATCCCTGTCCTTTAATCCCGGAAAAGCACGCACCGCGATAATGTCACAATATTGGGATAGCACCGCTGCTGCTTCCTTTATATGCTCTGCCTTGTCTGAATTCATCACGGCTCCATCCTCAAATTCCAGCGCCCAGCCATCGGTACCCGCATTCATGACCATCACATCCATTCCCAGCAATCTGGCGGCTTTTTCTGTGCTTAATCTTGTGCGAAGACTTGGGTTAAAAAACAGCATTCCCAGGGTTTTCCCTTTCCCCAATTTGGCTGCGGAATTTTCTTTTTTTAGCTGAAGCGCTTCTTTTATCAATTCCTGAAGGTCTTCTATATCGGTTAAATCGATGTAATTTTCCATCTGTTTATAGTGACATTTAATTTTTTCTATTAGATTTTTTTGATTCATTGTTGTCCGGCAGACATTTTTGTGAAAGCTGAAACCACTCATTTATGGGCATTCCAATGGTATTTTTAATAACCAAACCTTACTTTTCTGAATTTTTCAATTATATCGATAATTAAAGTATTTTGAAAAAACAGAAATCATAACAAAATGTTTATCAGTTAATTAAAATCAAGTCTTTTTTCTTGGTTCTTGCAGTTACGCAAAAGGCGGAACGATCTTGACTCTTTACCGTTCATTACTGTTTTTAATTTGCTAACGCTATTTTCAATGCTTCAAAAAACCTTTCAAAATGTTCCTCTTTAATAGTTAACGGAGGCAGAATTCTAAGCAATTTTTTATTGGAAGAGCCTCCGGTAAAAACCCTGTGCTTATATAAAAGTTCCTTCCGAAGCGCAGCGATCTCAAAATCAAATTCCAGCCCTATCATCAATCCCCGCCCCTTTAACCTTTTTATCTGCGGTATTTCAGCCGACTTTAATTTTACATATTCAAAAAGATCTTTGGCGTTTTTCTGAAGGTTTTCCTTTTCTATAGTATCCAGAACAGCAACCCCGGCAGCACATGCCAGATGGTTTCCGCCAAATGTTGTTCCCAGCAATCCATGTTTTGCCTTGATGGATTTATCTATTAAAACACCTCCTATCGGGAATCCATTCCCCATACCTTTTGCAATGGAAATTATATCCGGCCGTATTCCGTGTTTCATAAATGCAAAAAAATCACCGGTTCTTCCATATCCAGACTGCACCTCATCGGCAATTAAAACAGTTTTGTATTTTTTGCATAATTCTGAAGTTGATCTGTAAAATTCTGTGCTTGCTTCATCGAGTCCGCCAACACCTTGAATAACTTCAACAATAACCGCTGCAACATCCTCTTTTGCCAATGCTTCTTCCAGTCTGCTCAAATCTTCAAAAGCAAGTTTTGTAACAGGATTATGAATATTAAATGGCGCCTTGATAGATTCATTATCTGTTACCGCAACCACTCCCGAAGTTCTTCCATGGAAGGCATTTTCAAAATAAATGATCCTGCTTTTTCCGGTATGGAAGGATGCCAGTTTTAAAGCATTTTCATTTGCTTCTGCTCCGGAATTGCATAAAAACAAGCTATAATCCCTGATTCCTGATACTTTTTCAAGTTTTTTGGAAAATTCATCCTGCAAGGGATTATGGACCGAATTTGAATAAAACCCCAGTTTCCCCACCTGTTCACAAATCGCCTTTGTGTACTCGGAATGTGAATGTCCTATGGAAATCACTGCGTGACCACCGTAAAGATCCAGATATTCTGTTCCATTCTCCTCATAAACATAAACGCCGCTTCCCTTCACCGGAGTGATATCATAAAGCGGATAAACATCAAATAATTTCATAATTAATCGGTTGTGATCGTATTGATTTTTTTGAACGAAGCCTGAATTCCCTTGATAAGCGAGGAACTTAAGCCATTGTGTTCCATTTCATTTAAACCTTCTATAGTGCAGCCACGCGGTGTTGTAACCTTGTCTATTTCAGCTTCCGGATGCATTCCCGATTCTATCAATAAACTGGCGGCTCCAAGACAGGTTTGCATAGATAATTCCTGAGCTTCCTTTGCATCAAACCCAAGTTGAATGGCACCCTGCGTTGTTGCCCGCATCAAACGCATCCAGAATGCGATCCCGCTTGCGCAAATAACTGTTGCGGCCTGCATTTTAGATTCCGGGATAATAATGCTGGTCCCTAATCTGTTAAAAATAGCCTCTGCTACAGCAATCCTTTTTTCACCTATTTTGTTGCTGGCTAAACAGGTCATTGATTTCCCAACTGCGATAGCCGTATTGGGCATAGCACGAATGATATAGCGTTCTCCCACAATACTTTCCATCCGGCTAATTGCAAAACCTGTAACTGTTGAAATAAGCACGTGATTTTCTGTTAACAGATCTTTTATTTCGTGCAGCACATTTTCAAGCTGAAGTGGCTGTACCGCAAGAATAAGGATATCCGAGTTTTCAACTGCCAGTTTATTATCCGGGGTTATTTCAACCTTTGGAAAGTCCTTAAATTCCTCCAGATTCCCGATTTTTCGTTTTGAAAGATAAAGACTGGTGATCGCATTGTTCAGGATCAATCCTTTTGCGATTGAAATCCCAAGGTTCCCGGCTCCGATGATGGCTATTTTCATGAGTTCTCTTTTTAAAAACCTCATAGGTTTTTAAAACCTGTGAGGTTTAATTAATATTTAAAAATAATTCGCTTTCAATTTCAGTCCTGTAGATTCTTCAAGCCCAAACATCAAATTCATATTTTGAATTGCCTGCCCGGATGCTCCTTTCAATAAATTATCTATCACACTTGTAATTAACAACTTATCTCCGAATTTCTGAAGTTTAAGAAGACACTTATTGGTGTTTACCACCTGTTTCAAATGAATTTCTTCGTCTATAACAAAGGTGAAAGCCGCATCCATATAAGTCCGTTTATAAATTTCAATCGCATCTTCAGGACTTCCGCTAAATCTGGTATAAGCAGTAGCGTGAATTCCCCGGGAAAAATTACCCCGGTTTGGTATAAAATTTATTTCCTGGTCGTGTGCCTTCTGAAGCATTTTTACGCTTTGCCCTATCTCATTTAAATGCTGATGTTCAAAAGCTTTATATGCCGAAAAGTTATTGTCCCGCCAGGTAAAATGAGTGGTTTCTGAAAGCGAAGTCCCGGCGCCGGTTGCACCGGTCACCGCATTTACATGAACAGCATCCTTTAGAAGCTTCTCAGCGGCAAGCGGCAAAATAGCCAGACTGATGGCTGTTGCAAAACAACCCGGATTGGCAATGTAATGTGCTCTTTTTATCGCTTCCCTGTTAAATTCAGGCAAACCATATACAAAAGAATGATCATCAGAAGCCATTCTGTAATCGGTACTAAGGTCTATGATCTTTGTGTTTTCTGAAAGATCATGCGCTGCAAGGAATTTTATCGAATTTCCATGACCTAAACATAAAAATAATACATCTACATCTTTAGATATCTTTCCGCTAAAGTGGAGTTCCGTTTCTCCCAGCAAGTCCTGATGGATGTGAGTAACAGGTTTTCCAGCCTGGGAAGTGCTGTAAATAAAATTCAGGTTGACCTCCGGATGTCTCAGCAATATCCTGATGAGTTCTCCTGCGGTATACCCGGCTCCTCCTATAATTCCAACTTGTATCATCAGTTTTGTTTTACGTTTTGGTATATCTTTCCAGAATTTGATAAGATCTTAATAAATCCTTTGGCATCATCGGCAGTCCAGGCTTTATTTTCCTCGCCATAATTTCCAAAATCACTGTTCATCAAATCAAATGGAGATTCAATTCCGTCGAGCACAAAGCGATATGGATGCAGGGTTAAAAAGACTTTTCCGGTCACCTGTTCCTGAGAACTTTCTAAAAAAGCTTCCATATTCCTCATCACCGGATCCAGATACTGACCTTCGTGAAGATGTGTTCCATACCAGCCGGCGATATATTCCTTATGCTGAAGTTGCCATTTGCTCAGGCTGTGTTTTTCCAGCAAATGATGCGCTTTTATGGTAATTAATGCGGCCGCGGCTTCAAAACCCACTCTGCCCTTAATCCCAATGATGGTGTCTCCAACGTGAATATCCCTTCCAATGGCATATTTTGAAGCGATCCCTTCCAGAATTTCAATATTCTTTTCCGGAAGATTCTCCTTTTCATTTATTGCAGTTAGTTCTCCTTTTGTAAAAGTGAGACTGATTTGTTTTGGTTCATTTTTTTCCAATTGAGACGGATAAGCAGATTCCGGTAAGGGTTTGTTGGAAGTCAGGGTTTCTGCTCCTCCCACACTGGTTCCCCAAAGGCCTTTATTTACTGAATATTTGGCCTTTTCCCAGTTTAGTTCCACGCCATTTTTCTGAAGATATTCAATCTCCTCCTGCCGGGTTAATTGCTTATCTCTAATGGGAGTAATAATTTTTATTCCGGGAGCAAGTATCTGAAAGATCATATCAAATCTCACCTGATCGTTTCCTGCACCTGTACTTCCATGCGCAATAAATTCTGCCCCGATCTCTTTTGCATAATTAACGATCTCAATGGCCTGAATAATCCTTTCGGCACTTACGGAAAGCGGGTAGGTATTGTTTTTTAAAACATTCCCGAAAACGAGGAATTTTACTACCTTATTGTAAAAAGTGGAAACCGCATGGATGTTTTTATAAGAGGTTGCCCCCATCAGTTTTGCGTTGGATCCTATTTTGTAGATCTCTTCTTCTGAAAAACCACCAGTGTTTACACTTACCGCATGCACCTCAAAATTTTCTTCTTTAGATAAATATTTAGCACAATAAGAAGTATCAAGTCCCCCGCTATATGCAATTACTACTTTTTTCATTTTTTTATTTTTTTACGTACTTTTCAGCTACAATTTCACTAATTACTTTTAAATCTTACGAGTTTTCAGAGAGGATTCTAAATTTTATTATCATTTTTCTCCTTTTTATAGAAAAGTGTATTTTTTATATGCTTCAACCTGGTAAAGGCTTTCTCGTTAAAACTTTTCTTCTCCTTTGGGACCTGTTTTTTAACAGGATCATACAGCATACCTGTGCAAAGGCACATTTTTCGTTCTGTACGGGTTAGGATGTCATAATTCTTGCAGGTTTGACAACCCTTCCAGAAAACCTCATCATCGGTTAATTCTGAAAAGGTTACCGGCTGATAACCAAGTTCATAATTGATCTTCATCACCGCCAGGCCTGTGGTAATCCCAAAAATTTTGGCCTCGGGATATTTCTTCCTGGAATGTTCAAATACCGCTTTTTTAATCGCTTTAGCCAGTCCCTGATTTCTGAAATCGGGATGAACTATCAATCCGGAATTGGCAACAAATTTTTCATGTCCCCAAACCTCGATATAGCAAAAACCGGCAAACCTATCCCCTTCCAGGGCAATAATAGCGTTGCCATTAGCCATCTTGGTTAGAATATATTCTGGAGTTCTTCGGGCAATTCCGGTTCCACGGACTTTTGCCGAATCCTCAATAGTATTACAAATGATCTCTGCGTATTGCGCATGAGAGTTATTAGCAATGTTAATCTTCATCTTATGAGAAAATTAGTGATAAAAAAAAAGAGATTTTGATTTTGAGAGGGGAACCGGACTCACCTAAGTTCCATAAAGTTTATACACGCTTAACGCGCGGCAAAAAAATGCGTAAGGGGAAACGTTCAGAATAATTTCTAAAAATTGAATATGTAAAAAATGTGAGTTGGTTTTTCAAAATATGTAAATTCAAAATAAAAATATCAATACGAAGTGTCTGCAGCGGTTACCTAATGGAACGGCGGCGGGGGTATAATACTATTATTAGTTTATTTGAATTCACAAGGTAAATGTATAAAAAAAATTGTACTATCCTCCTTTTTTAACTTTAAATTAAAAACTGAAACAAATCAGGTTTGTCATTAAGATACTGTCCGTAAAAATTTTTAGCTTTCATTCTTCCTACCAGATCGTCAAAATCTGCGGGATCTTTCAGTTCAATTCCAACTACTGCAGGCCCATTTTCCTTATGATGTTTTTTTGAATATTCAAAATGAGTGATGTCATCGTCAGGACCTAAAATTTCAGCAACAAACTCCTTCAATGCTCCTGCCCTTTGTGGAAAACGTATGATAAAGTAATGCTTCAAGCCTGCATAAAGCAACGCGCGTTCCTTAATTTCAGCAGTTCTGGTAATATCATTATTACTGCCACTTACAATGCATACCACATTTTTCCCTTTGATCTCCTCCTGAAAAAAATCCAGTGCAGTTATGGCCATTGCTCCTGCCGGTTCTACCACTATTGCATCCTTGTTATATAAATCCAGAATGGTTTGACATATCTTACCTTCCGGAACCGTAACCATCTCATCAAGGCTATCCCGGCAAATGGCAAAATTCCTTGCTCCAACCTTTTGAACAGCAGCTCCATCCACGAAACGATCAATCTCTGACAGTTCCACCACTTTTCCTTCTTTCAGGGAAAAACTCATCGAAGGAGCACCTTCCGGTTCAACTCCTATAATTTTTGTCTTTGGAGATAACTGTTTAAAAACCGAAGATAATCCGGCTAAAAGTCCGCCTCCACCAAGTGGTGCAAAAACGTAATCAATTGGTCCTTCTGCCTGTTCCATTATTTCAAGGCCAATGGTTGCCTGTCCTTCAATTACTTTTTCATCATCAAACGGATGAATAAATACCAGTTTGTTTAAATCTCCGTATTTAACGGCATTTTTATAGGCATCGTCAAAAGTATCCCCTTTTAAAATCACCTCAACCCATTCCCCGCCAAACATTTCAGTTTGTTCCACCTTTTGTTTTGGGGTTGTTACAGGCATGAAGATCACTCCTTTAGTATTTAATTTATTACAGGCAAAAGCTACACCCTGCGCATGATTTCCTGCACTTGCACAAATAACACCCTTATCCAGTTGCTCCTGAGAAAGGCTGGAAATTTTATTATATGCACCTCTTATTTTATAGGAACGAACCTGCTGCAGATCTTCTCTTTTCAGAAAAACATTGGCAGCATATTTTTTAGAGTACGTAAAGGATTCACCCAATGGAGTTTTAACCACAACCTTCGAAATGCGTTCTGCTGCTTTCTTTACAGCCTCCAAAGTTGGTTTATATGTAGCGGAATTTGCCAGTAGTGTGCTCATTAATTTAGGTTTTTCATTGCAGTCATCGCTTCTCTAAGCTCTTTCCCAATTTTTTCGACAGGATGATTCCTTATGGACGCATTCACTGCAATAAGTTTTTTATTATCTACGGCAGTACCTCCGTTCACATATACTTTACCGATTAATTCCGGTTCCAGCCCGGTTATATAATCCTGGATAAGCGGCTTGCATGAATGATCAAACAGGTAGCAACCATACTCTGCAGTATCTGAAATTATTCTGTTCATTTCGTATAACTTCTTTCGTGCGATGGTATTTGCAATAAGTGGAGCTTCGTGCAATGATTCATAATAAGCCGATTCTTCAATGATCCCGGCCTCGGTCATCGTTTCAAAGGCAAGTTCCACCCCTGCTTTCACGAAGGATACCAGCAACACCCCTTTATCAAAATAATCCTGTTCATTTATAACTTTTGAGGTGGCTTCTGTTTTTTCAAAGGCTGTATTTTCGGTGGCTGCGCGCCACTCCAATAATTCCTTATCATCATTTGCCCAATCCTTCATCATTCTGGAGCTGAAATCCCCGGAAATGATGTCATCCATATGTTTCCTGAAAAGAGGACGCATTTTCACTTTTAATTCTTCCGAAATTTCATTTGCCCGGATCTTCGCCGGATTTGAAAGCCGATCCATCATATTGGTAATTCCACCGTGTTTCAGGGCTTCGGTGATGGTTTCCCAACCATACTGAATAAGCTTTGCGGCGTAGGAAGGTTCAATCCCGTCGGCAACCATTTTATCAAAACTTAAGATGGAGCCTGTTTGTAATACTCCGCATAAAATGGTTTGTTCTCCCATAAGATCCGATTTCACTTCGGCTACAAAAGAAGATTCCAATACACCCGCCTTGTCACCGCCGGTTGCAACGGCATACGCCTTTGCCCATTCCATACCTATTCCCTGGGGATCGTTTTCCGGATGCACTGCAATAAGAGTTGGCACACCAAAACCGCGTTTATATTCTTCCCTGACTTCCGTTCCAGGACATTTTGGAGCCACCATAATTACAGTGATATCTTTTCTTATTTTCATTCCCTCCTCAACGATGTTGAATCCATGGGAATAGGAAAGCACTGCATTTTCCTTGATAAAAGGCATAATGGTATTTATTACCGAAGTATGCTGCTTATCGGGAGTGAGATTGATTACCAAATCTGCATCCGGGATCAAATCCTCATATGTGCCTACTTTAAAGTTGTTTTCCAAAGCATTTTTATAGGATTGGCGTTTCTCCTTTATAGCTCCTTCCCTTAATGCATAGGAAATGTTCAGACCGCTGTCACGCATATTTAATCCCTGATTAAGGCCTTGAGCTCCACATCCCACAATGACAATTTTTTTATTTTTTAATACTGAAACCCCATCGGTAAATTCATTTGAACTCATCAATCTACAGGTTCCCAACTGGGCTAACTGTTCACGTAGCGAAAGGCTGTTAAAATAATTTTTCATCTGTTTATATTATTGTTTTTTTATTGGTCTCCCGATAGCTATCGGGAGTAATTCGCATTTCTTCATCGATCTTTATATCGTGTTTTTCGTTATGCTCATTTCATGATACTGTATTTGTATTAAATTTTTCAAGGATCTCTGAGATCTGCATTTCATTCTTGGAAACTGCAATAGTTCCAGAACGTACGAATTGCATCAATCCATAAGGTTTTAATTTTTCGTATAAATTTTCTGTTTCCTGGCGTTTTCCTGTTTTCTCTATCACGAAAAACTGAGGAGTTACAGTAACTATCCTTGCATTGGTTTCTTTTATAAAATCCTGAATATTGAGATCTTCAACAAAATCTGCCGATCTTATTTTATAAAGCGCTGTTTCCTGATAGATCAATTCTTCATCGGTGTGATAAAAAGCCTTGATCACTTCAATTTGTTTCTCTATCTGGCCAACGATCTTTATAACTTTTTCCTCGGTTACATTCACCACAATAATAAAACGCATCACTTCATTCACTTCGCTTTTGGAAGCGGTGATACTTTCTATATTGATGTGTCTTTTCAGGAAAATCGCAGCAATCCTGCTCAACAATCCTATATTGTTTTCAGTATAGACTGAAACTGTAAAATTTTTCTTTTCCATTATTCCAAACGTATTTCTGAAACTGCAGCTCCTGTAGGGATCATAGGAAAAACATTTTCTTCTTTTTCAACTTTTACCTCTAGAAAATAAGGCTCCTTTGCATCGTACATTTCCCTTACGGCATCTTTTAACTGGGACCGCTCTGTAACCTGGTTGGTTTTTATATGATAGCCTTTTGCGATAGTAATAAAATCTGGGTTTACAAGTTCTGTAGAAGCATATCTGCTTTCAAAGAACAATTGCTGCCATTGCCTTACCATTCCAAGGAAACCATTATTTAAAAGCACGATTTTAACCGCCGATTTGGTTTGAAAAATAGTCCCCAATTCCTGAATTGTCATTTGGTAACCGCCATCTCCAATAATCGCAACCACTTCACGGTCCGGACAGCCCATTTTTGCGCCCAGCGCTGCAGGAAGAGCGAATCCCATCGTTCCCAATCCGCCAGAAGTGACATTGCTCCGGGATGAATTGAATTTTGCATACCGGCAGGCAATCATTTGATGTTGTCCAACATCTGAAACGATAATCGCATCTCCCTTAAAACAGGTGTTGATCTCATCGATTACCTCCGCCATTTTTAATTCTCCTTCACTCGCATTAAGATCATGTTTTATGACTTTATCATATTCTTTGGCATAGTAATCCTTGAATTCCTGGTGCCAGGAAGTGTGTTGATTTGGTTTCAAGAATTCAAGTAAAAGCTGAAGTGTATGCCTTACATTCCCTAAAACAGGAATATCTGCCTTTACATTTTTATTGATCTCAGCAGGATCGATTTCAAAATGAATAACTTTTGCCTGTTTTGCATAGCGTTCCAAATTTCCTGTAACCCGGTCGTCAAAACGCATTCCAATCGCTATTAAAACATCGCATTCATTGGTGAGCATATTCGGGCCGTAGTTCCCATGCATCCCAACCATCCCCACATTCAAAGGATGATCTGTAGCTAAGGCAGAAAGTCCCAATATAGTCCAGGCCGCGGGAATCCCCGATTTTTCTACTACCTGCTTAAACAGCGCTTCGGCTTCACCAAGAATTACACCCTGTCCAAAAACAATAAGTGGCTTTTTAGCCTGGTTCATAGCTTCAGCAGCACGTTCTACAGCTATAAGATTCACTTCTGGAAACGGCGTATAACTACGTATCCCTGAACATTTTTTATAGCTGAACTCCATCGAGGCAAACTGGGCATCTTTGGTAATATCTATCAAAACCGGGCCTGGCCTTCCGGAGCGGGCAATATAAAATGCTTTTGCAAATACCTCCGGGATTTCTGAAGCTTTTGTGATCTGATAATTCCATTTTGTAATTGGAGTTGAAATCCCTACAATATCGATTTCCTGAAAAGCATCGCTTCCCAACAAATGAGATCCTACCTGACCTGTGATACAAACAAGCGGTGTAGAATCTATTTGAGCATCGGCAATCCCGGTAATTAAATTGGTAGCTCCCGGTCCTGAAGTGGCTATTGCCACGCCCACTTTCCCCGTAACCCTTGCATATCCCTGGGCCGCGTGAGTTGCGCCCTGTTCGTGCCGGGTAAGTACATGATGCAGCTCGTCCCGGTATTTAAATAATTCATCATATACCGGCATAATTGCACCCCCGGGATACCCGTAAATGGTATCAATCCCTTCTTCCAGCAAACATTTTATCACCGCTTCCGCACCGGAAACGGTTGTGGTGGAATGACTGGTTTTCTTTTCAAAATTAGTGGTTTTCACTTCCATAATTCAACTTGTTAAAATTCATCAGTCACACATCCCCTGGAGGCCGATGAAACCGTTTTTGCATATTTGTACAACACTCCATTGGTATATTTTAAAACCGGAGCTTTCCAGTTTTTTCTTCTTTTTTCAATTTCTTCGGGAGATAGGTTTACCTCAATACTATTGGTTTCGGCATTGATGGTTATTTCATCTCCGTTTTCAACCAGCGCCAGCAAGCCGCCTTCCTGAGCCTCCGGGGTAATGTGGCCAACCACAAATCCATGGGTTCCTCCAGAGAATCTTCCATCGGTAATTAAAGCGACTTCTTTTCCTAAACCCGCTCCCATAATTGCTGAAGTTGGCTTGAGCATTTCAGGCATTCCCGGACCTCCTTTTGGCCCCTCGTACCGAATGACAATCACCTCTCCTTTTTTGACTTTCCCTTCGGAAATCCCGTCATTGGCATCATATTCACTATTGAAAACATTTGCCTTTCCTGTAAAAACCAAACCTTCCTTTCCGGTGATTTTCGCAACCGATCCTTCTTCTGCTAAATTGCCATATAACATTCTTATATGACCCGTTTTCTTAATAGGATTGCTTAAAGGCCGAATAACGTCCTGATCCTTTATAAGATCCGGAACGTCTTTCAAATTTTCTGCAAGGCTTTTTCCGGTAACGGTGAGGCAATCCCCATGCAAGAGTCCTTCTTCCAGCATATATTTTAATACTGCCGGGATCCCTCCTATTTTATGCACATCTTCCATAGCATATTTCCCGCTGGGTTTTAGATCGGCTAAAAACGGAGTATGATCGCAAATTCGTTGAAAATCCTTTAGGCTGAAATCTACTTCTGCGGCTCTTGCTATTGCCAGGAAATGCAGCACGGCGTTTGTAGAGCCGCCAAGTACAGTTATCAACCTGATTGCATTCTCGATGGCCTTTTTAGTAACAATGTCTTTGGGTTTGATATCCTTTTCTATCAATAATCCTATCGCCTTACCGGCTTGTTCGCTTTCGGTTTGCTTCTCTTCTCCCACTGCAGGATTGGAAGAATTATAAGGCAATGCCATCCCTAAAGCTTCAATGGCAGAAGCCATCGTGTTTGCTGTATACATCCCTCCACAAGCTCCTGCTCCCGGACAGGCTTTTTCGATTATAGCATCATATTCCTGCTTATCGATATCTCCGGCTGTCTTAGCGCCCCAGGCTTCAAAAGCAGAAACCACATCGAGTTTCTTACCGTTATGACATCCGGAAGCGATTGTTCCTCCATATACAAGAATGGCAGGCCTGTTTATGCGTAGCATGGCCATAAGTGCTCCCGGCATATTTTTATCGCAGCCTACAACTGTGATAAGTGCATCATAAGACATCGCATGGATAACCGTTTCAATAGAATCGGCAATGATATCACGGGACGGTAAAGAATATCGCATCCCGGGCGTTCCCATGGAAATCCCGTCACTCACTCCAATGGTATTGAAAATTAAACCTACCAGTCCGCTTTCATTACTTCCCTTTTTCACCAGTTTTGCAAGGTCATTAAGGTGCATATTACAAGGATTACCTTCGTATCCGGTACTTGCAATACCAACAAAAGGCTTTTTAAAGTCTTCCCTGGTAAGGCCTATAGCGTGCAACATGGCCTGTGCTCCCGGTTGGGAATCACTTTGAGTTAATATTTTGCTGTATGTATTCTTCATTATTTTTTTAGAAATATGCTATAAAACTACTTTCTTAAAAGAAGCCTGCGAGATTTTTTAAAAGGTTTCAATTACTCTCAATCCTAAAATACGATTATTATACTTCTCATTATCAGTTATTTAACTCTTAATTTTCTACGGCTTCTGAATCTTTAAAAACGACGGGGAAATTTTAAAAGCTTGATACAATTCTGAAAAATATCATTCAACAACAGTAATGTCCGGTAAAGAGCCAAGATCGTTCCGCCTTTGGCGTAACTGTAGGAACAAAGAACCAAGACTTGATTTTAATTAACTGATAAACATTTTATGATTTATATTTTTTCAGAAAACTTTAATTATCGGTATAATTGAAAAATTCAAGAAAGTAAGGTTTGCTTATTTAAAAACCCATTGGAATGCCCAATGATTATGTGGTTTCAAGTTTTCGCAAAAATGTTGACCGGACAACAATGATTCAACAACGATCCAAAAGGAAGAAATAACCGGAAATTGGATAAAATCCTAAGGAAATTAAACTCCCTTGTTTCATTGAAAAATTTTTGTTCATAAAAACTAAATCTAATGTTCCCTCAAATTTAAATAAATGTTAAATTTGAAAAATTTTAACATCAATTAACCCTTATGAAAAATTATTGCTTTATTTTTTTAATTCTATTTGCCATATCTGGAACATTTGCCCAGGTAACTACTTCAAACATCTCGGGATTGGTAAGAGATAATTCCGGCGAACTTGTAGCAGGAGCAAATGTGGTTGCAACCCATCTTCCCACCGGTACCATTTATGGTGCTATTACAAATTTTGACGGACGATTTAATTTACAAAACTTAAGAATTGGCGGACCTTATCAAATAAAAATTAGTTTCGTTGGATTTAGGGATCAAGTTATTGACAATGTTTCTTTAGCCCTGGGAGAAACTTTAGACATTGAAGGCAAGTTGTTAACCGATGACAACCTCCTGGATGAAGTTGTGATAAAAGCATCGAAAGACGAAGTTTTTTCCAGTGACAGAACGGGTGCAGCGACACAGGTAAGCAGTAGAAATTTGAGAACTTTACCAACTATTTCCCGATCGGCACAGGATTTTACAAGATTGGAACCCACAGCAAGCGGAAATTCGTTTGGAGGAAGAAATGACCAATTCAACAATTTTTCCCTGGACGGAGCAATTTTCAACAATCCTTTTGGACTTGATGCAGCTACTCCTGGAGGGCAGACGGACGCTCAGCCAATTTCATTGGATGCCATAGAACAAATTCAGGTTACCACCGCTCCTTATGACGTAACTTTATCTGGTTTTACCGGAGCTTCGGTAAATGCTGTAACCAAAAGTGGTACAAATACACTTAAAGGTACAGTTTACGGTTTTTTTAGAAATGAAGATTTAACCGGAGATAAAATTAATGGAGAAGAAGTTTTTAATGCCGATTTAGAACAAACCCAATACGGATTTAGCTTAGGAGGTCCGATTGTAGAAAATAAACTATTCTTTTTTACAAATTTCGAAATTGATTCCCGAACAGATCTGGGTTCTCCCTGGTTACCAAATAGAGGGACAGGTTCTGTGAATGAATCACGGGTTGCGATTGATGATTTAATTTCGGTTTCGGATGCCTTGGCCGATTTAGGTTATGATACCGGCAGATTTGAAAATTTCAACTATGATTCTGAATCGGTAAAAGGTATTTTCAAATTAGACTGGAACATTAACAGCAAACATAGATTGGCAGTAATTTATAATTTTTTGGATGCTTCCAAGGAAAAGCCCGCTCATCCAACAGCATTGGGATTTAGAGGGCCAAATGCAAATACCCTGCAATTTGAAAATTCAGGATATGAGATCAACAATAAAATCCAATCCTTTCAAATGGAATTAAATTCCAATTTCAGCAATAACATTTCAAATAAATTACAGGTAGGATACACCCATTTTGATGATTTCAGAAATCCGTTATCCGCTCCCGCTCCGGTTATTACCATTCAGGATGGTGCTGGAACTAATTATATTATTGCAGGTCACGAACCTTTTTCCATCAATAATGTATTAGATCAAAAAGTTTTTCAAATTACAAATAATTTAAATATATTTTTAGGAGATCACGCACTTACCGCAGGATTTTCCTTTGAACGTTTTGAATTTGAAAACTCCTTCAACCTTGTTAATTATGAATCCTTTAATTTTGGTGTTTTCCCTTACTATGGATTATTCAGTCCTTATCCCAGTGTGCAGGAATTTTTGGATAATGCTCAACCAGGAGGCGTTTTAGATCAAACTTTAACAGCAACACAAAATGCTTTTGATTCTCAAAATGCGGCTGGAACAGGAAATGACGGCGGCTGGAAACTATCCGAATTAAATGTTGGTCAATTGGCATTCTATTTCCAGGATGAATGGAGCGTGTTGGACAATTTAAAAGTAACCGCGGGGATTAGGTTTGATAAGCCACTTTTTTTTAATACAGATGAGTTGATCCAGAAATTTATTGATACAGATAATGGAGCAAGCGTTGACCCTACAACACAATATTTCAATCCACAAACAAATCAGGCAGTCACGTTAAATTCCACTCAGTTGCCTACCGATAAAATTTTGTTTTCTCCAAGGGTAGGTTTCAATTGGGACGTAAAAAATGACAAAACCATCCAATTAAGAGGGGGAACCGGGATTTTCACCGGAAGATTGCCCTTTGTATGGATTGGTAACCAGGTAAGTGGTGCCGACCAGGGATTTTTTCAAATTGTAGATCCTGAATTTCAATTTCCGCAGGTATGGCGTTCCAGTCTTGGACTGGATTACAGGTTAAACAATGGAATTATCCTTACCGGGGATTTCTCCTTTACCGAAGATATTAATTCGGCACACGTTCAAAACTGGGGATTAAAGAACCCTACAGGAACTTTGCAAGGTGTAGATAACAGGCCTGTTTATTTAGCTGCAGATAAAGGTGAAAATAATGCATATGTATTTACAAATTCCGGTAAAGGTCAGGTTGTTAACTGGACTGGATCTGTTAAAAGAACTTTTGATAATGGCCTTTATACGAGCCTTGCCTACAGTTACCTCAATGCAAAAGATGTAAATTCCATTGAAGCAGAAATTACCGGAGATGCCTTTGCCTTTAACCCAACAAAAGGAAATGCAAATACCGCTGACCTTTCCTATTCAAAATATGGGGATACACACCGTTTTATAGCAGTGATTTCCAAACAATGGTCCTATGGAACCCAAAAACAATGGGGAACCACAATTTCAAGTTTTATGGAGTATGCCCAGGGAGGACGTTATAATTTCACTTATGGAGGTGATATTAATAACGATGGATCTTCTGTGAATGATCTTATCTATATTCCTACTGAAGGCGAAATAGCTCAGATGAATTTTACAGGAGCCGGACAAGCCGAATCTTTTAACCAGTTTATTTTGAACAATGAATATTTAAGGGAAAATCGTGGGGGATATTTTGACAGGTATGGAGATTTATCTCCCTGGAGAAGCACTGTAGATGTGAAATTATTACAAGACTATAATTTTAAAGTTTCCAATGACCGAACCAATACTATTCAGTTTAGTGTAGACATATTGAACTTTGGAAATCTATTGAATTCAGATTGGGGCGTTGTGGAAATACCACAGGTATTACAACCCATTGGTGTAAACTTAGATCCGGATACGAACGAACCAACTTACACCTTTAACCCAAATTTGAAAAATACATTTGGTCCTGACACGAGTTTATTGTCAAGATGGAGAATGCAGGTTGGGCTACGTTATATATTTTAATTATTTGAAAAAAGAACAATAAAAAGATCAGTTGATAGCTTCTAAGTCAACTGATCTTTTTTTTTATAAAACTTTCGCACAAACTTTTATCCTGCTTTACTAAGGTTTTCATCGTCAGAATTTAAAATTTCCAAAGTTTCTCAAATTAAATACCCTTAAATCGTCATAGAAAAAATTCGGGTTGTTGGCTGATTCCGGATTGATTATTCAAGATAAAATCCAAAATTTTCTTACCGGATTCCACCAGCATTAGTTTATGCTTAAGCCTGTTTGACTGGGAAAAAATAAAACAGCAAAAGAAGCTATAAAGATGCACCCATTACTTGATTATGACGGGAACCTGCCAGCTTATATAAATATCACCAATGGCAATACAGCTTATAATAAAGGGGCCTATGATATCCCTTGGATAAAAAACAGCGTGGTGGTTGAATACCGGTTTTACAAGGATTTTTCATTGTTGAACGTTTGGGCCAGCAACCAGGTATTTTTGAATGTCAGGCACAATTTAAGGTCGGTGAACTACCTCGGGGCAAGCCCACGAGGCATCCAGCGGCAGAAAGCTTTTTATTTAATGAAAACCCATCCGTTTTCAAACTTTCCTCTAAAAACGAGGCACGCCTCGGAGAATTAAACCCAAAAGAGATTAAAGAAAACCCCTCGCCCGATACCAGACTTGAACATATCCTTAAAGATGAAATGATTGAATTGACAGGAATCAAGTCAAAGAAAAAGTTCCCAAAAAAGCTTAGAAGGGTTGCAATATGGGATGATAAAAACAAACAGGTCATAGAAGTAATCACAAATCAAAAAACCTGGACAGCAAACACTATATCCGAGCTCTATAAAAGCAAATAGCAGATGGAAATATTTTTAAGGGATATAAAATCATTTGTTGGCACCTCTGAAAATGCAGTTATGATACAAATATGGATAGCTTTAATTACGATTCTTGTACTAAAGGCCCTCAAGGCAATGGCGTAATACGGTTGGTATTTATCCAATTTGGTTGCCTTTATCAGGCTCAACTTATCTGTGAAAATTATCCTTTAACAATGGCTTGATAAAGCATTTGAGATAGTGGACAACCGCCACCAAACAATAGACAAGGGGGGTTCTTCTTTGAAATTTACAATTTACCGCCGGTAAACCCAACAAAAGCAATAGCTTAATATTGGTTGAATTTATTTAGGACAGTATTGATACATTAAGTGAAATTTACTAAGCCGCGCTTTATTATTCCATTAATTTTGCAAATAATGAAAACTGAAATAAAGAATAAATATACAGAAGGCAGGATTTTAAATTCTCTAATAAGTTTAGCGCTTCCCATTATTTTCGCAAATATCCTGCAAACAACCTATCAGCTAATCGATACTTTCTGGCTTGGAAGATTAGGTGCGAATGCAGTAGCCGCAGTGAGTTTGAGTTTTCCGGTGCTTTTCCTTGTTTTATCCCTTGGTACAGGTTTAACCTTAGCGGGAACCGTTATGGTATCCAATTATAAAGGAGCAGAAAATCAACAAATGGTGGATTTCAGTTCGTCCCAAAGTGTTTTCCTGATATTTATTATTTCCGGCCTGCTGGCTGTTCTAAGCTATTTTTCAGCAGGACATTTAATGAACATAATTGGTGCTGGTCCTGAAATCTATGATGATTCTGTAGCCTATTTTAAGGTTTCCTCCTTCGGATTTATCTTCCTTTTTATGTTTTTCATTTTTCAGTCGCTAATGCGCGGAATTGGAAATGTAATGCTTCCTGTTTATATCATCCTTATTACTGTATTTCTTAATCTGGTGCTGGATCCTCTCTTTATTTATGGATATGGCCCTATTCCGGGTTATGGAGTTGCCGGTGCTGCCTGGGCAAGTGTGATCACTCAGGGGATATCAGCAGTGATTGGGATTGCCATTTTATTGCGTGGGAAACACGGTATAAAAATCAGCTTTTCTTCCATGTACCTGGATATGAAAAGTCTTCGGAAGATATTCAAACTTGGGTTTCCTGCCAGTGTGGAACAATCTACCAGAGCCCTGGGAATGACGATGATGATAATAATCGTTACCAGTTTTGGAAGCGAGATCGTCGCCGCTTACGGGATTGGAGCCAGGATTTTAAGTCTCATTGTAATTCCGGCGCTGGGATTAGGGATTGCCACTACTTCCCTGGTAGGGCAGAATATTGGCGCACGAAAAATTAAAAGGGCAGAACAGGTTGCCAATTTAAGCAATAAGATCGCCTTTTTTGGACTTACCGGATTAGGTATTATCCTGTTTATTGTTGCTGAACCTTTAACAGCCTTTTTTATTCCAAACGATCCTGATGTTATTAGGGACGGAGCTTTATTTATAAAAATTATGGCTCCCAGCTTCGGGCTGCTGGGAGTGCAGCAAGTCATGAACGGAACTTTTAACGGGGCGGGTTTCACCAAAGCTTCCATGCTAATCTCCATTATGAGTCTTTGGGTTGTACGGTTTCCGCTGGCGTATGTGCTTTCCTATAACACTTCTTTGGGATATGAAGGAATTTGGTGGTCTTTTCCCATTTCCAATCTAATAGCTGCCATAGCAGGATATGTCTATTTTAAAATGGGATACTGGAAGATAAGGGCTTTCAGGATACGGAATTAACCGATGGGGTTAAGGAAATTGGCCAAAATAATACTGTGGCTTCAGTCAAAAACGATGTAACCCTGTAACTAAGAACACAGATGAGATTCTGGAGGAATTGAAATAAAGAAAGGGAATTAAAGAAACAGGGAAATACTTTTTCGCAAAATACTAAGAGCCTTGGAAATATGAATCTCTACAGTTTTTACTGAAATCCCCATTTCTTCAGCGATTTCTTTGTATTTGAGTTTATTGTACTTACTTAAAAGAAAAGCCTCTTTACACCGGGGAGACAGTTCCTCTAAACCGGCTTGTAATAACCGTACATTTTTTGATTGATCTTCTTTATTTTCAACCTGAAGATCCCTTAAGGTTTCCCATTTAATTTCCTCTAATAGGCTTACCTCCCTTTTATTTTTTCTTATATGCTGAAGAAATTGATTATGACAGGTTTTAAGTAAATAGTATTTAACCGAAGAATGTATTTCTATTTCCTCACGCATCTCCCAAAACCTGATGAAAACCTCCTGTACAATATCATCCGCCAGCGCAGGATCACCAGAAAGTTTGACTACGTAGTTACAAAGCCATTCGTAATATTTGTGAAAAATATTTTGAAAGATGGACCCTGTGATAGCAAGGTTTTTAACGGGTTTATATGATTCTTTTTTGTTGGAGATTCTTATTATTATTAAAATAGTTAAAAAATCTATAGGGGTTTTTATAAAAAGATGCATCTCTTATATAGAAACCAATACTAAAACCATGTTTTTCTTAATTAAAAAGTACCTTAACGGAAAAACCTCCAGCAGCGAAGAAAAAAAAATCCTCGCCTGGATAAAAGAATGTGAAGCCAACAAAAAACAATATATTGACCAAATTACATCCTGGAATAATTTTCAAGTTAATAAAAACTTAACAAAAAGCAAGGATGCGTTTAAATTAATAAACAAAAAGTTAAACATAACTGAAATTAAGAAAGAAAAAACCTACAATATTCTAAATTTCTCAAAATATTCTGCAGTTTTTCTTGTGGCAATTTCCACCCTTTACTTTTTTTATAACCGCTCAACAAGCGACACCCCGATAAAGAATAAGATGGTTTCAGTTCCTGTAACAGAATCATATGATGACCAAATTGTTTTAATAAATGGAGATGGTTCATCTGATATTATTTCAGCTGAAAAACAACAGCTCACCTTTTCAAAAGCAAAGGAGGATGTTGAAAAGCAATCTTTTAATACCTTAAAAATCCCACGGGGGAAAGTTTTTAAAATTATCCTTTCTGACGGAACCTTGGTATGGCTTAATGCAGAAAGCAAGATTCGCTTTCCTGAGAAATTTTTAAATTCTGAAGATACCAGGACAGTATACCTTGAAGGAGAAGCCTTTTTTGATGTAACTCATAATAAAGACAAACCATTTATAGTGAAATCTGGAGCGCTGGAAATTAAAGTATTGGGAACAAAATTCAATATTTCCTCTTACCCTTCTGAAGAAGATATAAAAACCACTTTGGTTAGTGGATCGGTCGAAATAGGTATTCCTGCTTCTAAATCCCTGTCTTTTAAGCTGGAACCAAATTACCAGGCCGCATACGAACGATCTTCTTTTTCAAGTAGTGTTTCAAAGGTAAATACAGATGATTTCACTGCCTGGATCGATAAGCGAATTGTGTTTAAAAATGAAACTTTTAAAAGTATAACTACCAAAATTGAACGCACCTATAATGTAAATATCACAAATGAGCTGGAAAATTTTAACCAGGAAAGATTTACGGGAGAATTTGATATAGAAACTATTGAAGATGTTTTAAAAACCTTGAAAGAAATTTCAAATTTCGATTATAAAATTAATGGTAGGAACATCAGGATCTACTAATGATAAAAAGGGAATGTTGGCACATTCCCTTTTAGATTTTTAAGCCACAAACATTACATGTTAAACTTTAACAATTAAAATCATGAAAAAAAGAATTATTAAGTATCCCTTTTTAAAAATTTCAATAACTGATTTTCTGAAGATGAAATTTTGCATATTGATGTGTTTATTCAGCATTTTACCTGCTTCCGCATCCTCTGCAAATCAGGAAAAATTAGCTTTTACCCTTGAAAATGTAAGTTTTGATGAGGTGCTTGCAGTTATAAAAGACCGCACAGATTATAAATTTTTGTACAAAAATGAGGACATTGACAATAAAAGAAAAATTTCCATTGCAGCAAATAATGAAACTGTAGAAGAGGTTCTAATTAAGTTACTGGAAAACACTCCCATGACTTTTAAATTTATTGGAAAACAAATCGTGCTTTCTAAAAAGGAGACTGCTCCTGTAAAAAGAGCTGAGCAAGACCGGGAAGTTACCGGAAATGTGAAAGATGCCGGCGGAATGCCTTTACCTGGAGCCACGGTTATAGTTGAAGGCACAAAAATTGGTGTTCAAACCGACTTTGATGGAAACTTCACCATAGATGTTCCTACCGGGAAAAATACGCTTGTGGTAAATTTCCTTGGATTTATTACTCAGAAAGTAGATGTTACCAACACCAATAAGATAAATATAACTTTACAGGAATCTGCAGCCCAACTTGATGATGTTGTTATTATTGGAAGCAGGGGAAAACCAAGAACCTCTTTTGATTCTCCTGTACCCGTGGATAATATTCAAACTGCCGATCTTAAAAAGACCGGAAAAGGCGTTTTGGATCAGCAATTAATGTTTAAAGTGCCATCGTACAACGCTACCGAACAACCGGTATCTGATGCCGCCGCACATTTTAGCCCTGCAGATTTAAGAGGACTTTTTCCAAGCAGGACGTTGGTTCTTGTTAACGGAAAACGGAAAAATTCCAGCGCCCTGGTATACAGTTATGTTACCCCTGGACGTGGAGAAGTAGGTGTAGATATGAAAGCTATTCCTTCTGCTGCTCTTGAGCGTGTTGAGATTTTAAGAGATGGCGCAGCAGCACAGTATGGATCTGATGCAATTGCAGGAGTGATCAATCTGGTTATGGCAAAAGCATCCGATCCTTTTATCAACACCAGTTTCAGCACAACTACAGAAGGTGATGGGGAACAATACCAGTTGGAAGCAGGATACGGAGTACAAACCGATAAAGGCTACGCCAATTTCACCCTAAATTATTTCGACCAAAAAAGAACCCAAAGACAAGGTACTATAACCAGTGTTGCAGATGAGGCTGGATATTGGGGCGTAACAGATGATTCTGATTTTAACACATCAGATCTTACAAGTTTTCTACAGCGCAATCCCAGTGCAGGTTTCCAGGTAGGAATACCAGACATGACAATTTCCAATTTCTCGTATAATGTAGGTTATGTTATTGATGAAGAAACCGAAACAGAAATCTATTCCTTCGGAACAATGGCCAACAGAAGTGGTGCTGCACCGCAGTTTGCAAGAGTTCCTTACTGGATCCCTGGTTTTGAACAAATATATCCGGGAGCAGATTTTTTCCTTGCGGAAATGGCTCCGGAAATCAATGACCATACCTTTGCACTTGGATTAAAAACAGTTCTAAACGAATGGAATTTTGATTTGAGTTCTACCCTGGGAAAAAGCCGGATAGATTATTATATCAAAAATTCCTTTAATCAGTCTTTTGGTTCCGGAAGCCCTTCAGATTTTTACAATGGTGCTCACCAGTTCAGCCATATCGTAAATAATCTTGATGTAGTAAGGACATTTAACGATGCCGGGATAGAAGCTTTGACAGTAGCTTTTGGTGCAGAAAACAGAAATGAACGATTTGTTACTGAAGAAGGAGAATTTGCCTCTTATGGCGACGGAACTCCTAATGATCCTACAGATAACGCCGGAAGTCAATCCTTTGGAGGTTTTGCTCCTGAAAATGCATCTAATGATTACAGGAATAACCTGGGAATCTATACCGATATTACTGCAGATTTCACCGAAAATTTTCTATTAGGTGGAGCTATTCGTTTTGAGAATTACAGCGATTTTGGAACTAATGTAAGTTGGAAAGGTGTGACACGCTTAAAACTTCTTGATGATAAACTAAACCTTAGAGGTTCTGTGAGTAGCGGATTTAGAGCACCATCCCTTCACCAGATTTTCTATACTGCCCTAACCACAACCCTAACTGAAAATGGGGTACAGCAAAACGGGATCCTTAACAATGCCGATCCTGCTTTGAGAGCTTTGGGTATTTCCAGGCTGGAACCGGAAACTTCATTTAACTTAGGTGCTGGATTTTCCTACCGATTTACCCCTAAACTTGGATTAACCGTAGATGCTTATCAAATTGATGTTGATGACAGGATCGTACTTTCCGGCCAGGTTGGTAGAACAGGAGATCCTACAAATCCAATTGATCAAACCCTGGAAAGTGTGAACGTAGGTTCTGCCGGTTTCTTTTTAAATGCCATAGATACCCGGTCTAAAGGAGTAGACATTGTTCTTACTTACAGTAAAACCGCAGTTGGTAACGGATTTATTAGCGGAAGTCTCGCTGCCAACTTTAATAAAACCGAAGTTACAGGAACCAATTTCCCCGACTTTATTGAGCAGAACAACCTTGGAGATGCTTTGTTTTCAAGAGAAGATATCTCAAGGGTTGAAAGCTGGAGACCTAGACAAAAGATCATTGGAGCTGCAACTTATGAATTGAACAAATTCTCCACTACTTTATCCTTTACTAATTTTGGAGAAGTGACATACAGGCATCCAAGCAATCCTGCAGATGATGCTACATACGGTGCGAAAACCCTAACCGATCTTAGTTTTTCTTATGCTTTCACAGAGAAGATCGATCTTACGATAGGAGCCAATAATATCTTTGACGTATATCCCGATACTTTTGCCGATGCTTACGCAAGTAACGGAGGAGTTCCGAATGACAGAAATCTGGATTTCGTAGGAAGATTTAAATATCCCTGGCAAACAACCCAGTTCAATATTGACGGTACCAGGATCTTTACCAATCTTTCTTTTAGATTTTAAAAGCAACCTAAAATCTCAGTATAGAGCAAAAATAAAAACCGCTTTAGAAAATTCTTCTAAAGCGGTTTTATTTTGAGTATTCGGTATGTATGTACAAAGTTTTTTCGAGGCTTGTAAAGGCTACATTACTCTAATCCCATCATCTAATTAAGCCTGTAAAAGCCAGTTTTGATAAACTATTTCTTCCGCTTCAGCGAATAAAGATCCTTCCTTCGGTCCTTCATATTCCGCACACTTCCAAAAGCATGTAATTCCTTCAGAAGATCCAAATCTACATCAACCAGCAGCGTGCTTTCAGTATTAGGAGTTGCTTCCGCTTTGATCCCGTTTACAGGAAATGCAAAATCTGAGGGTGTGAAAACAGCACTTTGTGCGTATTGAATATCCATGTTGTTTACTTTGGGTAAATTCCCTACAGAGCCCGCAATAGCAACATAACATTCATTTTCTACCGCTCTGGACTGGGCGCAAATTTTTACGCGGGAATACCCGTTCTGTGTATCGGTCATAAAAGGCACGAAAAGAATATTCATTCCCTCTTCGGCCAACAAGCGGGGAAGTTCCGGAAATTCAACATCGTAGCAAATCAACACTCCAATTTTACCACAATCGGTATCAAAGGTTTCAAGGATGTTACCGCCCTTCATTCCCCAGGCAGATTCTTCGGCCGGGGTAATATGGAGTTTTTCATATTTTTCATAACTACCATCTCTTCTGCAAAGAAATCCAACATTATGCATATGCTCCCCGACCACCTGGGGCATACTTCCGGTGATAATATTGATATTATAATTCATGGCAAATCCCCGGAAAGTATCCAGCAACCTGTCCGTGTAAGAAGATAGCCCACGAATGGCTTCCGCTTCATTCATATGATTAAACTGTGCCATCAACGGAGCATTGAACAATTCCGGAAAAAGGATGAAATCACTTTGATAATCGCTCACCGCATCAACAAAGAATTCTATTTGGGAGACCAACGACTCATAGTCCTTAAACAATCGCATTTGCCATTGCACCAATCCCAGTCTAACTACGGTTTTCTTGGTATCGATAAGTTTTTTCTCTTTGGTGTAATAGATATTATTCCATTCCATTAGCGTTGCAAATTCCAAACTATCTTCGTCCCCCGGCAAATATCCTTTGATCACCTTCTTTACGTGAAAATCATTGGACAGCTGAAAAGATAAAACAGGATCGTGAATTTCCTTCAGTTTGACCTTGTCTATATATTTTTTAGGAGTGAGTTCTTCGGCATAACCGGCGTAATTTGGGATACGACCGCCAAAAATTATGGCTTTTAGGTTGAGCTGTTCGCAAAGTTCCTTTCTGGCCTCATACAATCTACGTCCCAATCTCATTCCGCGATAATCCGGATGTATAAAGACATCTATTCCATAAAGAACATCCCCCATTTTGGTATGCGTTGAAAAATTTTCTCCTCCAAGGATGTCCTCATATTTATGATTTACATCGAATTTGTCATAATCTACAACAATTGCCAAGGCACTACCGGCAATTTTACCATCGATTTCAATACAGAACTGACCATCGGGAAATTTATTGATAAGGGTTTTGATCTGGGCCTTGCTCCAGTATTCATCGGCCATTGTTTTATAGCTTTTGATCATGGAGATTTTCAATTGCTGATAATCCTTTAATCTTAAATTCCTTAATTCTATTTTAGCTGAATCTATCACGTATGTATTTAATTATTAGGCTGCGAAGATACTCAGGAAATCATTTACTCTGAAGATTCTCAGGTTAAAATAAGTTAAAAGCAGAAAAACAGAATCTTTCAAGAGTTGCTATAAAATAAAAAATAACGAAAAACAAGTGTAGATGGTATCCCAGGGAAGAAAAAACCAGATTTGCGCACGAAAGGGAAATAATATAGGGCTAAAAACTTACCATCTTATTTTTTACCGCGAAAAGAACCAGCCCTACCCTGCTTTTTAAATCCAACTTTTGAAACAAAGCTTCCCGGTAACCATCGATGGTTTTCGGGCTAAGGTTCATTTCATCTGCTACCTGCTTATAGGTGCGTTCACTACAAGCCAGATTGATAAATTCAACCTCCCGCGAACTAAAATTCTTAAATGTTTTTTCATCCGGACATTTTAGTGCGGTAGAAAAGTCTTCATTCATATAATAGCCAGAAGAGCTAACACAATTAAGTGCAAAAAAGAATTCATCTGGCTCTATATCTTTCAACAAATAACCCCTGCAACCAGCTTTAATCATTTTAATAATGATCTCTTCTTCGTGTTCCATAGTTAAAGCCAGCACTTTTTGAGAAGGATAGCTAGCCTTAAGCCACGCCATAGTCTCAATACCGTTCAAAACCGGCATTCGAATGTCCAGCAAAACGATATCCGGATGTTTTTTATTGGCAGAAAAATAATTTATTAGTTCCTGTCCATTCTTAAATATTCCCAGGACTTCATATTCCTGAAAAGAATTCACAAGACCTTTAAGGGATTGCGCAAAAAGATTGTGATCATCAACAATCGCGATGGTTTTATTCATTTTTATTCTATTTCCTGATTGGATAAAGTAAAGATAAACAAGTTCCCATAGTTTTGGAGGATTTTAAGCTAAAGTCGGTTTTAATAAGTTTTGCCCTGCTTTTCATATTCAAAAGGCCGGAGCTTTTTTGTACTTCCTCCGGTTTAAAACCGGTTCCATTATCTGAAGCCCGAATTTTTAATTCTGAAAGTGTGTAACAAAAGGTTATCTCAAGTTTTTTCGCTTTGGAATGCTTGATAGCATTGCTAAAAAATTCCTGAAGGATCCGGAATAGGATAATAGCATCTTTTTGAGGGAGTTCCATACTTTCTCCTGAAATAAGGAATTTGGTGTCAAGAATATTTAGCCTTTTAAATCGGGAAAGTTCATTTTTAACTGAAGCTTCCAGACCTGCATAATCAATCACTTCATTATTAAGGGATTTGGAAAGGGAACGCACTTCCTGAAGCGAGTTTGCCACCACGTCCTTTATTTCTGCTACAGCAGACTTTTCCGGCTCTTCAATCCTGCCTGCCAGGATATTAAGCTGCATGTTAGCCACAGACAGTAATTGCCCAATATTATCGTGCAGTTCCCATCCTACATTCTTTAAAGTTTGTTCCTGTATCTCCAGTTTGGATTGGGTAAGCTCCTTTTCGAAGCGTTTTTCAGCCTCAAATTGCTCTTGCACCATTTTATTTTTTCGTCTTTGATACACTACAAAAAACACGATCACAAAAGCCGTAAGCAATAGAATTACCACAATAAAGTATATGATAAGTAAGAGTTCTTCGTTAGAGAGCATTTTTTAAATTTTTAGGGGACAATTTTTTCTTGTTGGCCAGCCATATAAAGGCAATGCCGTAAGAACTATACATAAAAATATTCAAACCAATTATAACCGAACTACTCAGTTCCACAAATCCCGGACTTGTAGTCGTATAATACTTATAATAAATAAAAATAGGGGCGGTCGTTAAAAAATGTAAAAGCGCAGGAAAGGAAATATAAAAACTGATTTCCCTTTTTATATTTAAAATTTTAGAGCTTAATAAAATTTCAAAATAATAATAGAAAATCACTCCTAACAGAAAAAAACTTCCTAACATATACGTGACTGCAGAATGACTTTGAAAAAATATGTCTGAAAATATTAAATTGGCAATACTGATTATAACATACAAGATCAAACCTTTATTAATAATATCCCTTATTTTATCATTAGAAACATTCCATTTAAAATATAGAATATAAGTACAAAAATTGACAATAAGGTAAGGATTATAAAGCCAAAAATTTCGGTACAAAAAAGTGTTTTTAAGAAAATGCAACTGCTCATTAAAATAGATTACTGCCGGAATTAAAGCTAATGCTTCTACAAAAAATGTAAGCAATAAAAAATATGAAAAAAACCCGACGGCCTTATCAGTCGGGTTTCTTTTGTAATAAAAAAGCCCGGAAACAGCAGCAACACCTTCAAGTATAAGTACCAGAAATCCAAAATCTCTCATTAATAATTAGTTGGAGGATAACCACCGTGGGTAATATTCATTGGCTCAATCTCATAATTATTTGGGCCGGAAACTTCTTCAGTACTTTCCGCTTCTTCCGCAACTTCTTTTGTAGGTACCAAAAATATTGTAGCATAGCCTTTTTTATCCTTTTTTGCAGGATAAGCCCCTAAATAAAACCGAATTCCAGGTTTCTTCACGCCCTGTTCTTTAGATTTCTCCCGAACATAATCCAGGTATTCCTGTAATTCCTCCAGGCTGTACCAGAATTCACGGGTATCCTCATAACCCCCACATTCCTGTATATCTTTCCCACGGGTGCGTACCCATTCGTCCCGTTCCTTCCGCGCCTCTTCGATGCTAATGCATTTTTTTGGTTTTTCCATGTAACGGTAAATTATTTCTTGAAATTAAGTTAAGATAAGATAAAAATAGAAAAATAATTAGCTTAAATCTTATGTACAATCAATAAAAAGGGGGAAAATCCCCTTGTAACACTTTTCCATATAAACTACTTTAGTCTTGTCATTTTAGTTAGCTAAAGTGTTTTTGGGGTTAGTTAACTAAGGTGTTCTTGGGGGAAAAAGTGTCGTCTTTCACAAAAATAAATATTAATAGGTAGGGCTATAAGTATTTGATTTTGGACGACACTTTTTATTTTCAACAAATTGCTTCCATATATTTTAAATTTTAATCATTACTTCCTATAAATCCTCACTTTCCGGGAGAATACAAAAAACTAAAAATTTCAATAAACCACTTTCACCCCAATTGACTTACTTTTCCTGGCGGAAATTATAAATCCTATGATAAACATTCCATACATAAATACATTGGAAACATTAATAATTAAGCCGTATATGCCTACAAAATCCGGGCTCGCAGCAGTGAAATATTTGCTGTAAATAAATAAAGGAGTTACAACCAGATACCGGATCAATACCCCAACCGAAACATAAAATGCCAGGTTTTTATAAAAACCCAGAATTTTGTCACTTCTCAGCATTTCATAATAATAGGCCATAATGCAAATTATTAAAATAAGGGTTCCCACAACTGAAGCATACGCGGATAATGAGTTAAAGAAAATTCCGGAAAAAAGGAGGTTTGCAATTTCTGTAATCGCAAAAAAAACTGCTATAAAAGCCAAAATACGCCTTAATTTCACTGGATTTAATTGATAAATAAAAAAGAAAAAATACATCATAAAGGACAGTACATGAAAAGAATTATACAACCAATAATTTCTCTCAAATGGGGAATCCTTTAAAAATTCTAGGTTTTTATAATCAGAAAAGTATGCATATGCAGAATATAAACCAACAACTTCAACAAACACCGTTAACCATAAAAAATATACAAACAGTCGTGTTAAATTTTCCGTAAGCGGAGTTTTTAATAAATAGTAGGTACCTGCCAATGCGGCGATAAATTCAATAAAGTGCCCTATAAATATAGTTTCTAAGTAGTACTCTAACAATTCCTATATATTTTAATATTCTGTAGGTGGCCTACCGCCATTAACAGTATTTAAAGGTTCAATTTCATAATTATTTCCGCTCTCTCCCTCGGTTTCCAGGGCAGCAACGTCTTTTGTAGGCGCAAGAAAAACAGTGCTATAACTTTTCTTTGGGCCGTTTTTTGGATAAGCAGCAAAATAAATTCTAATTCCAGGGTTTTCGATCCCCTGTTCCCTGGATTTTTCCTTAACATAATCAAGATATTCCTGAAGCTCTTCAACGCTAAAGGAAAATTCCCGGGTGTCTTCATATCCCTGACCACGCAGGATCTCTTTTCCCCTGGAGTTTTTCCAGTTATTCTGAAGCCCCCTGGCCTCTTCAACACTAATACATTTCTTTGGACGATTCATAGGTAGAATTTTAATTGTTTTTCATTGGTAATATGTAAATCGCATATCTTCATCGGTGTTTGTATCGCGTTTCCGTTATGCTCATTTCATATTACATTATTTCCTAAAATTAAGTTAAGTTAAAAATAAAAAAATATTTAGGTTAAATCTTCTTTAGAATTAAAAAAGGGGAAAAATCCCCTTGTAGTACTTTTCTTCTTGAACTAATTTCGTATTTATTGTCACTTTAGTTAGCTAAAGTGTTTTGGGGGAAAATAAAGTGTCGTCTGTAACAAAAAATATTAATAGGTAGGGCTAAAAATATTTGATTTTGGACGGCACTTTTTATTTTAACCAATTTCTTTCAGGTTAAAGCTTCTAATCAATTCAAAAACCACGTGGAGCCCATAAATTTGAACTATAAAAACTTTAAAAAAAATTGAGGTCCGCCCGCTTGAATTTAGGCAAGCCTGCCCGTCCGTTAGTCGGATTAAACATCCAAGGAGGGATTAAAAAAGGGGAAAAACCCCCTTGTGTCAGCCAGGCAATAAGGTTACTTTCGTATATATAATTTAGTTACCTAAAGATTTTTAAGTTAAAAAGTGTCGTTTAAGGTGGTAAGTAATTTGCAGGTAGGGCTGTAAAGAAGCTAATAATCACATAACGGCACTTTTTCATTTATGGAAGTTTCTATAATTAACCGCCTGATATTTTTTGGAAAAAGATTATTGTTTGATAAAAGTTGAATCCATCTTAAACAAGATTTTATCTCCCAAAACCTTTTGAGAAATTACATTCATGGCTTTATCGCTTAACTGAAATATCCTTGGATATCCACCGGTTGTTTGACAGTCCCGCATCAATACGATCAAACTTCCTGAAGGGGTTAATTGAACAGTACCCGGAATTACGGGTCCGGTAATAATTGGACTCAGGTTATTTTCTATCGGCTCCTGAAGCTGGATTGCCATCCTGTTATTTTTTTTATCTACCGAAAATTCTATGGAAGCAAGTAATTCCTTTTCTTTTAAACTCAATAAACTATATTCCGGCCCGGGGAAAACATGAAATTCTTTTTGAAATAAATATTCCGAATTTATTTTTACCGCAGCATGTGCAGCATAAAAAGCAGAAGCACTTTCAAAAGCCAACTTCATACCTTTTTCCAATTTTGAGAAATCCGTAATTCCCTCATACCAGCTTTTGCTCCCAAGACTTTCAGAAGTTTTAAATCCACCGCTAATGGAAAGATATGCCCGGCAACCCGATTTTCTTTTCCCAAAGGTAAGTACATCCCGGCAATTGATGAAATATATGGTATTGTTGGCAACGGGAATTTTATTGATTTCAGGAGAAAGATCGGCTCCTGTGATTACAACTTTTGCACTAGCATTAAATTTTAGTTTTGGGCCCATCTGGGTAATTTCAAGCACAGCCGAATTAACCGGATTGTTCAAAATAAGATTCCCCATTTTGGATGCATAACTATCCATGTTTCCACTTAAAGGAACCCCATATTTTAAAAATCCATAACGTCCCAAATCCTGAATAGTGGAAAATAAACCCGGTTGTAAAACTTCAATTTCAGCCTTCATAAATTTCCTTTTTTATCTGAAAATTACCTGAATATATTTCATCTGAAATCTCATCAAAATCTTTTCTCGATATGCTATAAAATTTCACTCTATCGCCAGCGCCAATTTCACACGGAGGCTTGCTATTTCTATCGAAGAAATCAACCGGTGATTTGCCTATAATTTGCCATCCACCGGGACTGGCTTTAGGGTAGATTCCGGTCTGGTTTTCACCTATTCCAACAGCCCCTTTTTCCACCTTCATTCTGGGCTGTTCCTTACGGGAAATATGAAGCTTTTTATCGAGCCCTCCCAGGTATAAAAACCCGGGTAAAAAACCAATAAAATATACGGTATAAACTGGCTGGGTATGAAGGCTTATTATTTCTGCAACAGAACATTTTTTTTGATTGGCCAAAAATTCCAGATCCAACCCAAAACCAGGATCATAGCATACTGGAATATTGTAAAGCAGAGAGTTAACTTTTTTTGGTATATTCGGTGTGTTCAATAGTTCTTTTACAGTCAAAACCTCACTATAGACATTCTCTATATACGATACATAATAAATTATTAATGAGCTATATGTATTTATTACTTCAACTATTGGTTCAATATAATATTCTTCTATCACTTTTTTATGAAACAGAATTTTCTCCAGTAGTTCTTCATTGATTTCAGGCTTAAATTCAATCAAAATTGCCCGCTCCCCCATAACTTTTACTTCCGGATATTCATTTTTCATTGACGTAAAATTTCGATGTTTTTCTTCCTGAATCTCTGCTGTAAATATTTCAATATTTCCACCGCATTCGAGGTGTCGCTATGAAGACAAAATGTAGATGCATTACAATGTATATTCCTTTGGTTTTCACATCGTATTTTCCCTTCAGTAAACATCAAAAAAAGATGTTGAAAAACAGCCTCTTTTTTCGTGATCAAAGCATTTGGTTTATCACGGGAAACCAGCTGGTAATTTTCTTCATAATTCCGATCTGCAAATGCTTCAAAAACGACTTCGATCTTCCCTCCTGCAAGACGGGAAATCATAGAATTTTGTGGTGCATAAATCGGGAATTTATCTTCAAATTCCAGTACAGAATCTATAACAATCTGAGCGACTTTTTCATCAATAGCGGCATCATTATAAAGCGCGCCATGCGGTTTAATATGGGTGAGTTTTCCACCTTCAGCTTCGGCAATTTGCTTCAAGCTAAGAATTTGAGCAACCAGGCTTTGTTGTAAATTTTCAGGAGTCATCGCAAGCGTTTTTCTTCCGAAGTTTTCCTTATCAGGATAGGACGGATGCGCGCCCATTTCAACATTATTCTCCATTGCCAGAACAACGGTATCGTGCATACTTTCTACCGTACCAGCATGACCGCCACAGGCAATATTACAGGCCGAGATGAGGGGCATTAACTGCGCATCATATTCTCCTCCTTCCCCAAGATCACAATTGATGTGTATATATTTCATAAGTTATCATTTTTTTAACATTATTGTGAAGGCTGAAACCACACATTCATTGGGCATTCCAATGGGATTTTTAGGAAACAAACCTTATTTTTCTGAATTTTTCAATTATTTCGATAATAAAAGTGTTTTGAAAAAATATAAATCATAACCAAATGTTTATCAGTCGATTAAAATTAAGTCTTTTTTCTTGGTTCTTGCAGTTTCACCGGGACGGCCGAACGATTTTGCCTTTTTACCGGATATTACTGTTTTTTTAAATACCCTCTAAAACGGTATAAATAGATTTCGCCCCCAGAAAAATGGTGATCCCAATTATAACAATGCCCAAAATATTTTGCCTCAATGTATTGCGATATTTCCCCATAACCGAAGACCGGTTAACTATCCAGAATAGAAACATTGCTATTATGGGCAGTAGCAAGCCATTAGCGATTTGTGCAAACTGTATTATTTCCACTGGTTTTAACTGAAGGGAAGAGAAAAACACTCCCATTAAAAGGATTACGGCCCAAACCGATTTAAATTTAAGGGATTTTAATCCTTTTTCCCAACCCAGGCAGCCTTTTACCACATAAGCAGCTGCCAATGGAGCTGTGATGGAAGAAGTAATCCCGGCGGCCAATAAGCCTACCGCGATAAACAAGGTAGCATAGTCCCCAAATAAAGGCTTTAAACCCACGGCCAGATCAGCAGCAGAAGTAACAGTATCTAAATTGGGAACCGCAGCGGTAATAACAATGGCCATAGAAACCAGGCCACCCAGCACAATAGCGATGCTGAGTTCTCTTCTGGCTATTTTAAGGTCGGAAGGCAACTTCCATTTTTCGCCAACAAGAGAAGCATGCAAAAATAAATTATAAGGCACTACGGTGGTTCCTACAAGTGCAATTACCGTTAATATCCCTGCAGATCCGGTAGTTGGTATAAACAATCCTTTTAAAACCTGAAAAAAATCAGGTTTGGTAAGAAATGCGGTAATAAGAAAGGAAATGCTCATCAATGCAACCAGCGCGATAAAAACCCGCTCCAGGATTTTATAATTTCCTATTGCCAGCAAGGCAAATGCAATTGCGCCAACAATAACGCTCCATAAATTTAGGGTGAAATCACCTATTTCGAGGGTCAAGGGAGAAGTGATTGCCGTTATTCCCAATACAGCACCCGTAATATTTCCCGCCTCATAAGCGGCGTTTCCTATTACAATTGCAGAAAATATAAGAATGATGGCCAGAACTTTTAACATCGGGTTTTTTATTTCTTCCCGAATGCATTCACTTAAACCTTTTTGCGCAATGATCCCAAGCCTGGCAGCCATTTCCTGAAGGATCACGCAGGCAATTACCGAAAGTAATAATGCCCATAAAAGGGCATATTGAAAATTAACCCCTGCAAGTGTGCAAACAGTAACGGTCCCCGGACCAATAAACGCAGCCGAGACCAATACTCCCGGACCTACATTTTTTAACCAGTTTTTCACTTTTTGGCTTTTGATTCCTGTAGGGAATATAAGGCAAAACTGCCCAACCAGTGACCACCTTCATAGCTATCTCCTACAAGATTTGGAAAGGAATGTTGCATATGTTGATCTGCCAGCTTTCTTAAATGAGAATAATCTTCCGGGTACTGATTTGCCAAACCATAAAAAACCCAGGCTCTGCTAAAATTTAATCCATCCAAATGCACCAATTTTCCATCTTTCCTATCTGAAACTTCACCGGGTATCAATGTGAAATCAGATTTTTTAAGCTGGGGCATAAAATTATCCATCCACAGAGAAAATGCAGCTTTTGGTAAAATCTTTCTCATTAGATCTAATTCCTCTAAACAAGGGGAGAGAAAATCAAACCCACTTGGCTCCCAGGCCATAGGGCATGCTTTATCCTTTAAATAAAAATCTCTGGCTCTTTCCTCTATCAGGCTCCTGAATTCTGCATTTTTTGTAGCAACTGCGTAATCGTAAGCAAAACTTAAGGCAAAAGCGGTATTCGTGTGTTCCCCTACCCTTATTGGGTAATTCAGTTTAGGCAGGAATTCTGTTGTACGCTGCACGATTAAGTCTGCAAGTGGTTTTATATTTGCTGAAAGTTCTGCCCCCATATCGGTATCCCAGGCATAAAGTTCTTCTGAAAGTTTTAAAAGCCAGGCCCAGCCATAGGTTCGTTCATAATCCTGGTTATGTTCTCCTTTAAAATAAGCGATTTCTGCCTGAATATTTTCTTTTGACAGGGAAGTTTCGAGTGCTTCCTTAATTTCTTTGGCGCGATCAAGTTTGGGGAAATGCTTTAATAATTTCACGAGGGACCAATGCGCATGTACAGAGGAATGCCAGTCGAAACATCCATAAAAGGCAGGATGAAGCTCTTTCGGAGATTTAAGATCTTTTTCTGAACCCAGGGTTTGTCCCAATTTATTTGGATATACGGTATTTACGCAGTCAAGCGGTAAGGCTGCAAGCTTATTTGCCTGTTCCAAATTCAGCTCTACGATCTCTTCATTGATAAGATCATCAAGAGAAATATCAGATTTTGTAATACTGTCGGCATTAATTTTACCTTTTTCTTCAGCTTTGTTACGGTCTTCACCTTTACAACCAATCAATAAAATCAGCAAGAGGACTATCAGGGATCTTTTCATTTTTGAAAAATATTTCGGAAATGGGATTAATTTTTCAAATGTATTAAAATCTAAGCTAAGCTATAGAAAAGTGTGAAATTTTTAACCCAGCCAGCCTTCACGGTCCAAACTCCTGTATTGAATGGCCTCACTTATATGTGCACCCTGAATATTCTCTGTCTCTTCAAGATCGGCGATGGTCCTTGCAACTTTTAAGATCCTGTCATAGGCTCTTGCCGAAAGATTTAATCGTTCCATGGCGGTTTTTAAAAGTTGCTTTGAAGATTCTTCGAGCTGACAAAAATCCCTGATCTGTTTAACACTCATCTGGGCATTATAATGCACTTTTTCATTATCATCGAACCTAAGGGTTTGTACCTGCCTTGCTTTGGTAACCCGTTTTCTTATTTCGTGACTGGTTTCTCCGTTTCGTTCTTCACTCAGTTTCTCAAAAGGCACCGGAGTAACTTCAATATGAATATCGATCCTGTCCAGTAAAGGGCCGCTAATCCTGCTTAAATATCGCTGCATTTCTGCAGGAGAAGAAGTCATTGGAGATCCCGGGTCATTGAAAAAACCACTCGGACTTGGATTCATGCTTGCAACCAACATAAAACTGGAAGGATAGGTTACAGTAAATTTCGCTCTTGAAATTGTAACTTCCCTATCTTCCAGGGGTTGTCGCAATACCTCCAAAACTCCGCGTTTAAATTCCGGCAATTCATCCAGAAACAGCACACCGTTATGTGAAAGGGATATTTCCCCGGGCTGCGGATATGCACCTCCGCCTACAAGGGCGACATCAGAAATTGTGTGATGAGGGCTTCGGAAAGGTCTTTGAGACATAAGACCTACGTTTTCCTTAACTTTTCCCACTACACTATGAATTTTGGTGGTTTCCAGGGCTTCCCGAATGGTCATAGGTGGCAAAATACTGGGCAGGCGTTTGGCAAGCATGGTTTTCCCGGCTCCCGGAGGTCCAATTAAAATAATGTTATGCCCACCAGCAGCGGCGATCTCCATACATCGTTTAATAGATTCCTGACCTTTTACATCGGCGAAATCGTGCTCCAGGTGTTCCAAATCATTATAGAATTCTTCCCGAACATTGATCACAGTTCGTTCCAAGGGAACATTTTTGTCGAAAAACTGAATAACTTCGGTGATATTACTTACTCCATAAACTTCAAGATCACTTACTATAGCGGCTTCCTTCACGTTTTGTTTGGGAAGAATAAAACCTTTAAAACCTTCCTCTTTTGCCTTTATGGCAATAGGCAGCGCTCCTTTTATGGGCTGAAGGCTTCCATCCAGGGAAAGTTCTCCCATAATAATATATTCTGCAATTGTGGAATGATTAATTTGCCCGGAGGCGGCAAGAATCCCAAGGGCTAAGGTGAGATCGTAGGCCGAACCCTCTTTCCTGAGATCGGCAGGAGCCATGTTGATGGTGATTTTTTTACCCGGAAAATTATAAGAGTTATTTTGAAGTGCAGCTGCAATGCGGTAGCTGCTTTCCTTTATTGCACTATCCGGCAATCCAACAAGGTAGAATGCAATTCCTGGAACCACATTTACCTCTACAGTAATTGTGGTTGCTTCCACCCCAAAAACAGCACTTCCGTAAACTTTTACAAGCATTTTAAATTTGATTTACTTAAATGTAGTCAAATTTATGGAATGTATTGGTTATGAGTTTTATTCAGAATAATCTAAAAAATAACCAGCAGGAAAAAGGGATCATTCTCAAAAGTTGTGGAGGAATTAAAATTCCAAGCCCTTACAGGGCGTAATATCTCGTGTAATTCCCATTCAGAATAAAACAAAAAACTTCTAAAAGCACTTAAATCTGAATGAAATAAATGCCTTTAAAAGTTTTTTTAATATTTATAAACCTTGGGATTAACCCTTTAAAACGTTTTTTTGATAGTGCTCAATAAGTGCATCTATGGGCCTTCTAATGATATTTCCAATTTCAAGATGATATGGCTGGGCAACTGCCCTTATAATATCCTCGCTAAAATAAGCGATGGTTCCTATAAAGTGTATAGGCACATTTTGTGCTTGTTTAAAACTTAACACCCGGGAATGGATAAACTCCTGAATCCCTTCGTGAACCAGTTTATAGAAATAACCATTTCTCTCATTGCTGAAAATAAATTCAGCAAAATTTGCGAGATAGGTATTTGGATTTTCCTTTTTATAAAGATTTCGCTTTATTTCATCGGAATCCAGATTGTATTCAGATTCGAACTTTTTGGCTAAATCCGGCGGCATTCTTTTGTAATAATAATCGCGGAGGAGTCTTTTTCCGAAGTAATTTCCACTCGCTTCATCCATTAAGATATATCCAAGTGAATTTACTGCCATTTCAATATTTTCACCGTCAAAAAAGCAACTATTGGAGCCTGTACCTAAAATACAAACTATTCCGGGTTCTGTGGTGGCTGCATAAGCGGCAGCAACCATATCTTCTTTTACCAATACCTCCGAAGCATTGGTGAAAAAATTTGCTATGATATCCTCAAGTAATTTCCTGGGGGTTTCTGTACCGCATCCGGCACCAAAAAAGTGAATTCGCTCTACTTTGCTTTTCACTTCCTGCAAGTCCGTGTTCTCCTCGATTCTTTGCTCCAGCATATTTTCCGGAAACACGGCAGGGTTCAATCCTTTGGTACGTGTTTTAAAAATTTGATCCCCTTTATTATTTAAAAGGATCCAGTCACATTTGGTAGAACCTCCATCAGCAATTAATATCATCTTAATTTCTTTAATTTATAAAAAAAGGCCGTTTTAATTGCAAGGTTTAAAATTGCTTTTAAAAACAGCCTTTGAAATTTATTTCTTTAAAAAAGTTTAAACAGTTGCAACATGTGCAGCTAATTCAATCAATTTTGCAGAATATCCGTATTCATTATCATACCAGGCCACCAGTTTAAAGAAATTGTCATTTAAAGCGATCCCGGCTCCAGCATCAAAATTACATGTATATGCATTGGAAACGAAATCCTGGGAAACAACACTTTCCTCTGTATAAGAAATAACTCCTTTGTATTCTCCTTCAGAAGCTTTTTTAAATGCAGCTTTAAGTTGATCGTAAGTAACAGATTTCTCTGTACGTACCGTTAAATCTACTACAGAAACATCTGCGGTAGGAACTCTAAATGCCATACCGGTTAGTTTTCCGTTTAATTCCGGAATAACTTTCCCTACAGCAACAGCTGCTCCTGTTGAGGATGGTATAATGTTAACCAAAGCACTTCTTCCGCCTCTCCAGTCTTTTTTTGAAGGACCATCTACAGTTAACTGAGTTGCGGTAGTGGCGTGAATTGTTGTCATTAAACCTTCAATAATTCCGAAGTTATCATTAACAACTTTAGCTAATGGCGCTAAACAGTTGGTGGTACAAGAAGCGTTGGATACGATGGTTTGTTCCGGTTTCACATCTTTATGGTTAACTCCCATAACAAACATTGGGATATCTTTAGATGGAGCGGAAACTACCACTTTCTTAGCTCCGGCAGTAATATGTTTTTGAGCACCAGGCATATCGGTAAATATTCCGGTACAATCTAAAACGATCTCTGCATTTACCGCATCCCATTTAAGGTCTTCCGGATTACGCTCTGCAGTTACTCTAACTGTTTTATCATTTACAACAAGATTTCCATCCTTCACCTCAACAGTTCCTTTGAATTTCCCGTGAACTGAATCATATTTTAAAAGATAGGCTAAATGTTCTACGTCCAGCAAATCATTTACCCCAACTACTTCAACATCTTTGTTTTCCATAGCAATTCTGAATGCTATTCTTCCGATACGGCCAAAACCGTTAATTCCAATTTTTGTGCTCATAATTTTTGTATTTAAAGTTTTTAAACCGAAGTGATGTCTGCCACCCTCCGCAAATTTTTATCAAACTTCGCCTCCCCTTTGATCGCAATTTCCAATGGAACCGACACCACCTGTTGATGATGTATGCCTACCATGATATTGCGTTCTCCGCGAAGCAAAGCATCTACTGCCCCAACTCCCAATTTACTGGCAAGGACCCTGTCATAACAACTGGGGGAACCTCCTCTTTGAATATGCCCAAGTACAGAAACCCTGATTTCATAATCGCCCAGGTTTTCTTCGATGATCTCGGCAAGTTCAAAAATGTTTTTTCCGCTTTTATCGCCTTCAGCCACAACGATAATACTGGATGTTTTACCGGATTTGCGGCTCCTTTTAAGGGATTCCAGCAGGCGGTCTACACCCATATTTTCTTCCGGGATCAAAATCTCTTCAGCACCAGCACCTATACCGCTGTTTAAGGCGATATCTCCGGCATCCCTTCCCATTACTTCAACAAGAAATAACCTGTTGTGAGAACTGGCTGTGTCCCTTATTTTATCGATCGCTTCCACCACCGTATTCAATGCGGTATCATATCCTATAGTGAAATCTGTTCCGCTAATGTCATTATCTATAGTTGCAGGGATCCCTATTACCGGAAAGTCAAACTCATTCTCAAAAATTAAGCCTCCTGTAAAAGTACCATCTCCTCCAATTACAACCAAGGCATCGATATCCGCATTTTTGAGATTGACATATGCTTTTTCACGTCCTTCCTTGGTCATGAATTCTTTGGATCGAGCCGATTTAAGAAATGTTCCTCCTCTGCTAATAACGTTTCTAACAGAGCGGGCGTTCAATTCTTCAAAGTCATTTTCTATCAAACCCTGATACCCACGGTAAATTCCTACACATTCTATATTCTGAAATGTACAACACCTAACTACTGCTCTTATAGCAGCATTCATTCCCGGGGCATCTCCTCCTGAGGTTAAAACCCCTATTCTTTTTATTTCTGATTGCATTACTGTAAAAATATTTGATTTTAAGCTTAAAACCTAATTTGAGTTCACACTCAAACGTTTTCGGTTGATAACTCATAAAAAACGCCCTGTTTAAGAGGCGTTTATTTAATTATTTACAATTTGAATTCCGTATTTATTGAAATTCGCACCTGAATAATTTAAAATTCATGATTTTTCTGTAAAAATTACTTTTTCTCCAGCAAAACGATTTCAAATTTTGAAGCTATTAAAACCTTTCCGTCTATTACTTCCGCTGAAATACCGGAATATGCGTCGTGAACCATTTCTCCGTTTTCAAAAGTTTGTGACACTTCTATAACTTTTTCTCCTTTTGAGACGCCAATCCCTATAATGACCGTATCCGAATAATCATCTTTTTCAAAACTTCTTTTAAAATAATAAGGCTGTTCACTAATCATTTGATGGGTTCCTGCTCCAACGGCAGGGTGATCCCTTCTAAACTGACCCAGTTTTTGCCAATGGCTTAAAACTTCTTTTGTAGAGGCACTGAAATCTATTTGCTCCCAGTTCATAAAGGATCTCAAAGTAGCATCGCCTACTGTTCCTTCAATTATTAAAGAACGGGCAGATTCATCTCCATAATACACCTGCGAAGTCCCAGGATTTAGCAAAAGTATGGTTGCGGTTTCCATTGGCTTTTCACGCTCCTTATCAAAGGGTTGTCCGTCATCATGAGAGGTTAGGTAATTTACAGAACCATATCCGTCAAGATCTGTGCTCAATATTTTATCATACTTTTTAAACAAGGTTTCATGGTCGAGTTCCCCAGCGTCATACTTTAATTCAAAATTTATAAGACTCGTGAAAGCAGCATCAAAATAATTGACTTTTTTATCTCCAAAATCAAAATCCTTAGCGTTGCTAATCCCGTAGTTATACACTTCCCCCACCAAATAAAAGTCATTATCGTCCAACACCTTTTCAGGGTTATTCTTTTTAAATTCAGCAAAAGCATAATCGGCTATTTCTTTAAATTCCTGCCATACATAAGCTTCTGTGTGTTTTACCGTATCTACCCTGTAACCGTCTATTCCGAATTCGGTAATATAATCGGTTAACCATTTCATTATGTAGAACCTTGGCGCCCGCGGATGGCCGGTATGCTCAAAAAATTCGTCCAGCTCTGCAATTTCCTGTTCATATCTTCCCTCTGCTTTCCACTTTTCCACGAGTTGTGGAGGCAATTCTACCGCCTCATTACTTTCAGTTCTTATGTCTGGTAAATTTTCTACAAGTGTACAGGTCACGGTAGTTTCGTAATCCTGATAGGTACAAGGAGTATCGTTACGCACCCACTCATCCGGCCAAACAGGATCCTTCTCAGTCACTGGTCCTGTATGATTGATCACTGCATCCAATAAGATCCTTATGCCATTTTTATGTGCAGCATTAACCAGTTCTTTCAAATCCTCTTTTGTTCCAAAATTGGGATCGATCGCTGTCCAGTCTTTGGTCCAGTATCCGTGATATCCATAGGTATTCCCGGTTCCTTCATTTGTGGCATCATGAATTTGCTCCACAACCGGTGTCATCCAAATGGCATTGATCCCCAAATTTGTAAAATAACCTTCATTGATTTTTTGGGTGATTCCTTTTAAATCGCCTCCTTCAAACCCACGCAGTTCCCCGGTTTCCATGGTCCTGTCAAAATTAACATCGTTTGAAGGATCCGCATTGTTAAACCTGTCTGTAAGTAAAAAATAAATATTGGCTGCTTCCCAAAAGAATGGGGATTTGTTTTGAGATGTGGAAACATCGGCGACCTGATCTTTATCTTTTTTTGCTCCGGGATTGCAACTTAGTGCAATTGATAAAAAGCTTAATGCTATTATTTTTTTCATATATGGATTTAGTTTAACTTTAAAATGAATGATTCTAATGGGCCCAATTTAATTTGAATGCTTCCAAGATTATTTTCAACTTTAATTTCTGTTTTGTAGGTGCCATAAAGCATATCTGTCAGGGAATAAAATCCATCATCTAAATTCCAGGATTTGATGATCTCTTCCGGGATCTTCAAATTAAATTCATAGGATTTTCCAGCATCAAAATTTGAAATGATTATCAGTTTTTCATCTTCGCTCCAACGTGCGAAAGACAATACTTTGCTATTATAATTTTCGGTATTTTCCCTGTTGTAGGTATGGATATCCTTATAATTCCCAACAAGTGCGGTACTGTTTATAGTGAAATTCAGTAGTCTTTTGTAGAAATCGCGAAGGGACTTTTCCGCTTCTGTAGATTGTCCGCCGTCAAATTTCTTTTCGTTCACCCAACGCTGATAGGTGGGCACTCCAATATAATCAAAAATAGAGGTACGGGATGGCTTTCCATACCCGGCATCTACGGCTCCGGGTTCTCCCAATTCCTGTCCAAAATAAACCAGGGTTGGGGAAGAACTTATAGTGGCTGAAACTACCATAGCCGGTTTCCCTTTTTCTGCACTTCCGGCAAATTCCGGACTTGCAATGCGTTGCTCGTCATGATTTTCCAGAAAATGCAGCATATGCTGCTCAATATCTTTTAGATCTTCCTGAATTGCTGGTATATGATCTGTTTTCCCGTAGCCCTGCATGATATTTTTAATGGTATCGTATAACTGGACTTTGTCATACAGGTAATCCATTTTTCCTTTTCTGATGTAATCCCGGTATAAATGAGGCTGATAAACTTCCGCTAACAAAAAAGCTTCCTGATTTTTTGTTTTTATAGCCGAATTCATATAACTCCAAAACTCCACTGGAACCATTTCTGCCATATCAAACCGGAATCCGTCCACCCCTTTATCGACCCAATACAAAACGATATCCTTGAATTTCACCCAGGAATCGGGAACAGTTTTACCTTTCCAAAATTCGAAATGGGCTTTATAATCTTTGTTTTCAAAACCTGCGGGCAGTTCGTCAAAATCATAATTTCCATCGGGATCTACTCCGTAATTGATCTTTACCGTTTCATACCAGTCGTTCATATCCGGCTGGGCTAAACGGGATCCGTTCCCGGTCCATTTTGCAGGGTTTTCATCAAATTTCCCATCGGCCAACGGATGGTTTTCACCACCCAGGGGTTGGTATCCATCTTTCCATTGCGGAACCTGAAATGCTTCTCCCGGATTATAATAAAAATTATTATTTACGGTATAGGTAAGCATTTTATCATCTTCGGCACCAAAATCTGTAACGCCATCAGGGTTTGTTAGTCCCTCATAATTTCGGGCGACGTGATTTGGAACGATATCGATAAGCACTTTTAGTCCTGCCTCGTGAGTCCGGGCTATGAGAGCTTCAAATTCCTCTAAACGTTTTTCGGGATTTTCAGCCAGATCCGGGTTCACATTATAGTAATCCTTAACCGCATAAGGCGAACCGGCACGGCCTTTCACCACATCTGGATCGTCAAGAGAAATGCCATATTCGGTATAATCTGTAATGGTAGCATGTTGTGGAACTCCGGTGTACCAAATATAGGTAACTCCCAGATCTTTAATTTCCTGCAGGGCTTTGTTTGTGAAATCCTTAAACTTTCCAACACCATTTTCTTCAATGCTGCCCCAGGGCTTATTCGTGGAATTGGTATTCCCGAATAAACGTGTGAATACCTGGTAGACGACTTCTTTTTTCTTTGCTTCAGATGCAGCCATAGGTTGTTTTTCTATAGGTTTAGCTTCGTCTTTACAAGCGATTAAAAGTGAAATTGCCAGGAATAAAAGCCCATATTTAATTCGGTTCATAAATATAAAATTTTAGATTTATTTTTATTCTTCAGAGAAGATTTCAGTTAATCGAATTCAATTTTTATGGTGGTGATATCCTGATAAAAATGAACAGGAATATCAAGCTTTCCACGGTGCATATAATTTTTTGCGGTATATTTTATTCCGTTAAGCCAAACGAACTTTATTGGTTTTTGAAGGTTTTCAATATGTATTCTTACGAGTTCGATTTCTGAATCAAAATGTTCTCCTCCTTTTTCTTTTTTAATTTTCAGGTTGAGGGCCGCTCCATCATAAACACTTTCCATCCTTACTATTTCATACATGCCCTTATTATAAGAATCTGGAGTATGCCCATCATCCTGATAAAGCATACCCTGACTGTTTTTGGTGTTTTCATCGAAGTAGTAATGCACATCCATTGTAGACGGATCATAATTTGCAGTTGTTTGCATAGGTTTTGCCATTGGAATGAATGCCCCGCCCCTCACAAAAGTTGGAATATGATCTTCCTGGATTGAAACAAGAGCAGTGCTGCCACCGCTGTATTTTTTATTTGAGTAGAAATCAAACCAATTCCCCTCACCGGGAAAATAGATCTCCTTTTCGGTTAAACTGTCGGACATTACGGGGGCGATCAAAAAGTCATTTCCCCATAAATAGGTATCGGCTATTTCGTATAACTCCATATTTTCAGGTTCCTCAAAAAACAAAGGTCGCATTAGAGGATTTCCGGTATGACTGTTTTCAAAGGCAAGCGTATAATTATAGGGCAGCAATTTGTATCTTAATTCGATTGCTGTTTTGGCCAGAGCTTTGGTTTCAGCGTTTTTAAAAACCGGTTCTGAAGGTACTTCTTCCTGTGCATGCGGGCGAAAAACAGGTTGAAAAACTCCGTACTGAAGCCAACGATTATATAGTTCATCATCTTCCAGATCTCCGGCAAATCCACCAAGATCTGAATGCATATACGCAAGGCCCTGCAATCCCATTTGAAGCGAAATTTCCGGCTGGGCTTTTAAGCCGCCCCAACTTCTGTTCACATCCCCGGACCAGGGAATCAATCCGAAACGTTGAGATCCGGCTGCCCCGGCACGCATTAAGATAAATGGCCGCTGATTGGACAAATCGGTGCTGTAGCCATCGTACAGCAATTTTGCCCAATAATGTCCGTAAATATTATGGACCTCATCTGCAGAACCCGAAACATGTTGTAAGGCAGAAGGATGCACTTCAGGTTCTCCAAGATCGCCCCACCAACCGGCAACGCCCATTTCTGTGAGATCCTTGTATATATTCCAGAACCAGGTTTGCGCCTTTGGTTTAAAAATATCGATCAGGCCGGTGTTTCCAAAATAAAAATCATAAATAAAGGGTTTTCCTGCTTTATCGGTTGCAAGAACCTCTTCGGCTACAGCTTCCTCCCATTTTTTTGAAGTAGTCAAAATAAAAGGTTCTGTCACTAAAATAGTTTTAACTCCCTGCTGCTTTAAATCTTCGATCATTTTCTTCGGCTCCGGAAATGAATCCCGAACAAACTCCAGACTCCCCATAGTTCCCTGGATTTCATGTCCAAACCAGAATAGATCAAGGATCACGGCATCCACGGGAATACTGTCATTTTTAAACTTTTCAATAGTCTCCTTCACCTCTTTCTGAGAATGATATCCAAACCTGCTGGAAAAATTCCCAAAGGTCCATCGCGGGGGCAAAGGTTGTCTGCCGGTTAACAAGGTATAATTGTCAAGGATTTTCTCCCAGGTTTCTCCTACTATGAGCTGGTAGGTTTTTCTCCCGCTAATGGTCTCATAAGTAAGGGAGTTATCCTCCCTGCTGTCCAGGTCCAAAAATCCTATTGGTGCATTATCAAAATGCAGCATATACTTATTCGAAGATAAAACGATTGATAGGCTGAAATTTAATAATTCCGACCGTTCCTCATATCCATAATGGGCACGGTTATACAATTCCAACCTGTTTCCCCTTCTATTCATCCCCAAGGCTCTTGCGCCTCCCCCAAAAAGAACTTCCTCTTCTTCCAGATTGAATTCTATTTTTTCGTGGGTTTCATCCTTGAAATATCCTGTTTTTTCAGAAATAACCGGTTCTTCATTAAAAAAATACTGAATATGAAAAGGCTTTTTAGTGATCAGAACATCGATGCCTTCAGAATCTATTTTCACCGAAGCCTTGTCTTCAGAAACCGTGAAAAGGACTTTTTCAGGAATAAGGATAACCGCATGGGAAACCGTATCCCTGGTTTTACCTTCTGGAATAAAGTTGGTTTCCATAATTTCAGAAGTATAAGGCTGAAAAATATAAGTTCCTTTGGCTACAGCAACTTTAACCGAATTTTCTAAAACTTCATAACCCTCATAAATCCTGTCCGGGTTTTGTGCATTTAGAAATGAACTTCCTGCAATAAAAAAAACGAAAATTAATTTTAATAATTTCATGAAGTTATTTGGATTGGTATTTATAGTTTCTTTTTAGCCTTAAATCACTACTTTTTCGTTGTAAGCAGGAGAATCCCTTTTGAAGTTATTTCAAGGTTATTTTCAAAAATAAAAGATTCGTCGGTTAGGATGTTCTTCACTTGTTTTCCCAGCAAACCAACCTCCTCAAACCGGTTTAAGTCCAGCGAGATCGGTTCCTCATTTTTATTCATAATAACGCTTACAGTTTCATCATTTTTTATTCTGAAAAGGGTATAAACCCCATTTTCAGGGGCGAAATGAATTGTTTTTCCTGAATGTATTGCTTCGCTGTTCTTACGGTAATTCAGCATTTTTTTCAGAAATGATTGCATATCCTCCTGATCATTAGCTAAGTCAGTTCCCGTAAACGCATTTACCTCATCATTCTTCCAGCCACCGGGAAAATCGGTTCTTATTAATCCATGATCCCCGGGTTTGGCCGTGTTTTCCATCAAAATTTCGGTTCCATAATACAACTGCGGAATTCTTGGCAACGCAAGCATGTAACCCAGCGCCATTTTGGTCAGTTCCAAATCTTCGTTTAATTGGGTGAAAATTCGGTCCATATCATGATTGTCTGGAAATATCATAATGTTCTCCGGACTGGGATAATAAAAATCATTTGCCAAACCTTCATACATTTTCACAAAACCATTATCCCAGCTTTCCTCTTCAGTCAATGCTTCCACAATTGCTTTTTGCATTGGGAAATCCATGGTAGAGGTCAAATTAGATTCATATCCATCTTTGTTATTTGAGCCTTGCTGCCAGTAACCAACCAATAACGGATTGGTGCTCCATTCTTCCCCAACTATACTGAAATTTGGATATTCCTCCATTATTGCTCCGGCCCAATTGGACATGAACTGCTTGTCCGGATAGGGATAGGTATCTTGTCTAATCCCGCCAAGATCCAGGGTTTCTATCCACCAAATACTATTTTGGATGAGGTACTTTGCCAGCAACGGATTATTCTGGTTTAAATCGGGCATGGAAGAAACAAACCAGCCTTCACGCATTAAATTTTTGTCTTTTACAGATGCGTACAAATCCTGATTTGTCGTTCTTCTGTGATTTGTGACAACAATGTTATTTTTTAAAAATTCGTCCTGATAATTGATCCAGTTATTGGCCGGTAAATCCTTTATCCACCAATGTTCACTTCCAATATGGTTTGCAACCTGGTCCATGATCAGTTTAATTCCTTTATTTTTTGCAGTTTGAGCCAATTCAATATAATCCTCCAAAGTACCAAACCGTGGATCTACCTGGTAAAAATCGGTCATTGCATATCCGTGATAGGAACTCTCTTTCATATCATTGGTCAACACCGGGGATGGCCAAATAGCAGTAAATCCCATTTGGTCTATATACTCCAAATTATTTGTAATTCCCTTGATATCTCCACCATGCCGTCCATAATCATCCTTTCTGTCAAGGGTTTTTTCATTCATTGTTTTTACAACATCATTTGAAATAGATCCATTTGCAAAACGATCTGGGGTAATTAAATAAATAACGTCCGAACTGTTGAAACCTTCCTTTAAATTTGAATCCTTATTTCGTTCCCTGAGCTCATAATTTTTACTGAAGGCAGTTTTTCCGTCTTTATTAAAATCGATCTTAAAGATTCCTGCTTTCAGACCTTTTAGATCCAACATCACAAAAATATAATTCGGATTTTCGGTTCTGGTTATTTTGCTTAAAACTACTCCCTGTGCTATGGAAGGTTCATAAGTTGCAATTTTTTTTCCGTAGAACATCAGTTCCAATTCTTCAGCCTGCATCCCGCTCCACCAATACGGCGGTTCTACCCGGTCAATTTGAGAATACATTGAAATACTTCCGTAGAATAAGAAGAATAAAAGGATAAATAAGGACTTCTTCATTGTTGGTTCATTTTAAAAATGTTACTGTTTTTCAGAAAAAAAAGTAAAAAAAATCCTCCCTGAAAAGAGAGGATATTTTATAATCTAAGTTTATACCGAAACCGATTCATCAGGATTAACTTCAATTTGTTGTCCTTTTACAAGAATAAAAACCGATTGATCTCCTTCTACTTTAAAAGTTGTTTTTCCTGAATTCACTTCCACCTTAACGATTTGGTTCCTAAAGTTCACCTTAAAAGAATAGGCCTGCCATCCATCGGGAATTCTTGGATGAAATGAAAGTTGATCATCAACAATACGCATTCCCCCAAAACCTTCAACAATGCTTATCCACGTACCTGCCATACTTGTAATATGGCAGCCTTCCTTAACCTCATTATTATAATCGTCCAGATCCAGTCTTGCTGTTCTCACATAAAACTCATAAGCCTGATCCATCCTATCGAGTTTTGCCGCCTGAATACTATGAACACAAGGAGAAAGTGAAGATTCGTGCACGGTCAATGGTTCATAAAAATCGAAATGTTTCTCCAAAGTTTCTTTGCTGAATTGATCTTCAAAGAAATACATGCCCTGTAAAACATCGGCCTGTTTGATATAACAGGATCTTAAGATCCTGTCCCAGCTCCATTGCTGGTTGATAGGACGATTCATTCTGTCTAATTGATCAACGGGAATGATCTCCTTGTCCAAAAATCCATCCTGCTGAAGAAAAACACCGTGTTCTTCAGAATAAGGGAAATGCATGCCCTCTGCAACTTCTCTCCATTCAATAAGTTCTTCATCGTTAATCCTGGTTAAGCCTATAATCCTGTCATAATCCTCTTTATGGCCATCCTTAACCTTTTCTATCATCTCCAAACAATACTCAATACACCATTTCGCGATGTAATTTGTGTACCAGTTGTTGTTAACATTGTTTTCATACTCATTAGGGCCAGTAACCCCAAGGATCACGTATTTATTTTTGTCTTTGCTGAAGTTTGCCCGCTGATGCCAAAATTTGGCGATAGCGATCATTACTTCCAGCCCTTTTTCAGGGATATAATCAAAATCACCGGTATAACGCACGTAGTTGTAAATCGCGAATACCATAGCTCCATTCCTGTGGATCTCCTCAAAAGTGATCTCCCATTCATTATGGCTTTCTTCCCCATTCATGGTAACCATAGGATAAAGTGCCGCTCCGTTTGAAAACCCGAGTTTTTCAGCATTTTCAATGGCTTTCTCCAAATGATTGTACCGGTAGGTCAATAAATTCCGTGCAACCTGTTGATCTTTTGTCGCCATATAAAACGGGATGCAATAGGCTTCGGTATCCCAATAAGTACTTCCACCGTATTTTTCGCCGGTAAAGCCTTTTGGCCCAATATTAAGCCGCTCATCTTTCCCGGAATAGGTTTGATTGAGCTGAAAAATATTAAAACGTATACCCTGTTGTGCCTTTATATCCCCATCTATGGTAATATCTGCCATTTCCCAGATCTTAGCCCAGGCATCTTTTTGATTTTCCAACAATTTTGTAAAACCGGTTTCAGCGGCCTTTTTCAGCACTGCCTTAGTTGCAGAAATAAGCTCTGACTGATTATGGTTCATATCTGTAACATAGCCCGCAAATTTCCTAAGGCTCACTACATCGCCTTCTTCAGCATTGGCAGAATAGGTGAAAATCACTTTATCTTCTGTTGTTTCCTTCTGAAAATCTCCAGACACCTTTTCATCATTCAGCTTCAATTCAGATTGCATGTAGGTACAGGCATGGAATTCTGTTTTTAAGGTTTTGGAAATGATGAATCCCTGCTCATCTTCAGCCTGAACCTCCAGAATTTTCCAGAATTTTTCATCCCAATTCGCATCTGTATTGGTAATTCCACTATCTATATAGGGTTTGAAAGTGATTTTTGCCGCTCCCGAAATCAACTCGACTTTATAATTAATCGCACCAAGTTCATCAAGATCCAGGGATAAAAACCGGGTAGATTCCACCTTTATTTTTATTCCGTTTTGAAGAAGTGCGATAAAACTTCGCTGATACCAGCCTTCCTTCATATTCAGTTCCCTTCGGAAACCTGAAACTTTCTGACAGGTATTTAGGTCCAGTGCTTCCTCATTCACGAAAACATTTATTCCAATCCAGTTGGGGGCATTCAAAACTTTTGCGAAATGCTCCGGATAACCGTTTTTCCACCAACCCACTCTGGTTTTATCGGGATAATAAACGCCGGCAATATAACTTCCCTGAAAAGAGGGGCCGCTGTAGTGCTCTTCAAAATTGGCTCTTTGGCCCATGGCTCCATTCCCGATGCTAAATAAGCTTTCGGAAGATTTTACACGTCCTTTTTCAAATCCTTCTTCAATGATGGACCATTTATTTGGTATTATATAATCTTGGTTCATATCAGTTATTTAATAGTTTTAAAATAAAATCTTTATCAATTTCGGTAAAATCTTTGAAAACGTAATGCGCTTCGTGTAAATTCGATTTTTGACCAATCCCAATACTGGTCATTTTGGCCATATTTGCCGCCTGAACTCCTGCAACTGAATCTTCAAATACGATACAGTTTTCAGATGGAATATTGATTTTCTCTGCTGCGATCAAAAACACTTCAGGATTAGGTTTTGCCTTGCTTACATCATTTCCATCTACAACAGCGTTAAAACGCTGAATTAAATCGGTTTTCTCTAAAATGGCCCTGGCATTTTTACTTGCCGATCCCAGTGCAAAAGGGATCCTGTTTTCTGAAAGATAATCGATTATGGTACCCACTCCTGGTAAAATATCCTTTTTTGTCATGGAACAGATATAGGTGAGATAATTGTCGTTTTTCATCGCCATTTGTTCCATAAATTGATCCTGGGATAACTTCATATTACCCCATTCCAGGATCTTCTCCAGGGAGCTCACCCTACTAACCCCTTTCAATTGTTCATTTTGAGCTTCGGTAATATCAAATCCAAGATCATTGGCCAGTTTCTGCCATGCAAGAAAATGAAATTTGGCGGTATCTACAATTACACCGTCCAGATCGAAAATTACACCTTTATTTTTGTTCACTAATATCTATTTTTCGTTGAGTATTCACCCTAAGGGTTAAAAGTCCTGCAATAATAAACGCAAAACCACCTATGACAAGGGCATATATTGGTTCATTATTAAAATATTCCTTTACTAAAAATCCTAAAATTGTTGCTGCAACAATTTGCGGGATCACTATAAAAAAGTTAAAAACCCCCATATAATACCCCATTTTCGCAGAAGGTAATGATCCTGAAAGCATCGCATAAGGTATAGACAAAATACTTGCCCAGGCAATTCCTACTCCTATCATGGCCATGGTAAGCCCTATTTTATCGGATACAAAATAGATGGAAAGCAACCCCAATCCACCAGCTACAAGGGCCAGCATATGGGTGAATTTATTACTTGTCCTTCTTGCCAGCACAGGCAATAAAAAAGCTACCGCGGCTGCAACCCCGTTATAAACACCAAACATGATGGTTACCCAGTCGGCAGCATCGTTGTATAATATTGAAGTGGTATCCCTGGTCCCAAATACGTGTCCTGTAACGGCTTGTGTGGTATAGATCCACATAGAGAACAAGGCAAACCAGGAAAAGAATTGAACCCAGGCGAGTTGTTTCATTGTGCCCGGCATATTGAGCATGTCGGTTATTATAATGGTAAACCCGTTTCGGATATCTTTTGAACGTAACTGGGAAACGATCATAAAAAGCAGGCCTATAAATATCAGGCCTATAAAAAGTATGTACAGTTCCTTAGTAAGATCATTAAAATAAATAACTGCAGACATTACAGCACCGGTTAGCGTCATGATCACCCCGGAAAGAAGTTGCGTTCGGATATTTTTAATTTTATCCAATGCATCCACCTTTGCAGGGCTTATCTCCAGTCTTCTTTTCTCGAAGGCTGCAAGTTCTGCCGGAGAATATTCTTTAGACTTTATAACGGTCCACAGCACCGCCAGAAAGAATACTACACCACCCACATAAAATGACCATTTTACTGAATCGGGGATAACTCCTTCAGGGGCGGTATTACTAAGCCCTATCCAATTGGTGAAAACCCATGGAAGGGCAGATCCAACCACCGCTCCAATTCCAATAAAGAAACTTTGCATGGAAAAACCAAGGGTTCGCTGGCGTTCGGGGAGATTATCACCTACAAAGGCACGAAAAGGTTCCATAGAAATATTGATGGAGGCATCCATGATCCATAAGGTTCCTGCTGCTACCCATAAGGTGGGGGAATTTGGCATGATAAACAATGCAATAGAAGATAAAATGGCACCTATCAAAAAATAAGGCCTTCGCCTGCCCAGCCTGTTCCAGGTCCTGTCGCTAAAATATCCTATAATAGGCTGGACTACCAACCCGGTAACAGGAGCGGCGATCCACAAAATAGGGATATCTTCAACATTTGCTCCTAAAGTTTCAAAAATTCTGGAGGTGTTGGCGTTTTGCAGGGCAAAACCAAATTGAATACCCAGGAATCCGAAACTCATGTTCCAGATCTCCCAAAAACTAAGGGTGCGTTTTTGCATATCGTAAGGTTAAATTAAGACTACGACAAGCACTATGACTCGTCAAAACATATTAACGGAAGTGAAAATATGGGTTCTGACTATTCTTTCAAAGGAGCAAAGATATACTTTTTTTCAAAAGCTCAAAGCAAAATCTTTTTTGGTAGAGTTTCGTTCTACCAATCCTGTTTCAATAATTATCGTTTCATACGCCTCCTCATCAGAGTCTTCACTTTCCAGTTTTTTAATCAATAAGCGGGCAGATTGGGCACCCATTTCAGCTCCATGCTGACTAACTGTAGTCAAACTCGGGATAAAGCGTTTAGACAATTCCCCATCGGTAAAGCCAATTACCGCAACATCCTCAGGAACGCTTAGTCCTTTTTCCTGGAAGGCCTTGATGGCATAAATAGCGAAATGCTCGTTAACAGCAAACACCCCATCTAAATCCTTATTTTTTAAAAAGTTCTTTATCTCCGGTTCGCTTAAGTCAAAATCATCAATTTTAAGGATCAGGCTTTCATCTACTTCCATCCCTTTTTCTGTTAACGCCTGGAAATAACCCTCTGTACGCAGCTTCCCAACACTAACATAATCTACAGTTGTGATCAATCCAATTTTTTTACAACCTATTGCAATTAGCTTATCGACTGCTTTCTTTGCTCCTATTACGTCATCTATTACCACTTTATCGCATTCAATCTCATCGATCACCCGGTCAAACATCACCAGGGGCATTCCTTGTTCTATTACTTCCGTAAGATGATGATAATCCTGTTTTAGTTGGGTTTCCTTTGCCACAGAGATTATAAATCCATCGGTACTTCCGTTTGCCAGCAATTCCATGTTTATCACTTCCTTATCAAAGGAATTATTGGACATACATATAATTACATGGTAGCCCTTTTCATTTGCAACCTGCTCTATACCACTTATCACGGTAGTAAAAAAATGATGAACGATCTCAGGAATGATAACCCCAATGGTTTTTGACTTTCGGTTCTTAAGACTTAATGCAATATTATTGGGCTTGTAGTTATATAATTTGGCGAAGGCCTTGATTTTTTCACGCGTATCCTCACTAATTTCAATGCTATCCCTCAAGGCCTTCGATACAGTAGATATTGAGACATCCAACTCACTGGCTATATGCTTTAATGTTAGCTTCCTTTTCATACTATTTCATTGTTTTAGAGGACATTTATAACATCCTGAAATCATTGCCCTGTGTGAGAAAAATTTTCTGATGGATGTTTTAAATTCTTGGTTTCAAGCTTTTCAACTCTGCGCAAAATTATCATATTAATATTAAGAAAAACGTTAAAACAAGAAAGTTTTCAACACGAAAACGTTTGCGAAGATTTTCTACAGCGAGCTTCTTAAAAGTTAACCTAAGTTTTACATACTTTTAACAAACGGAAGCGAAAGTATTAATTTTAATGTTTAGTTAAATCAATAATAATATTTATGAAAAAATTATTTAAAAGTACTTTGTTGCTGCTATTTATGCTGCCAATGAGCTTTTTTGCCCAACAAACAGTAAGTGGAACCATAACAGAAAGTGCTACAGGTCTCCCCATCCCGGGAGTTAATGTTATCTTAAAGGGAACCACCAATGGAACAACCACAGATTTTGATGGTAATTATACTATTTCAGAAGTGAATGAGAATGATGTTCTGGTTTTTTCCTTTTTAGGTTTTATGCGACAGGAAATAACTTTTACGGGACAGAACACAATTAACGTGCAACTGGACGAAAGTGCCTCTGCACTGGAAGAAGTGGTTTTAATTGGTTATGGTGCTACCACAAAACAAGATGCTACGGGAGCTGTTGAAAAAATAAGCCCCGGATCCTTTAACCAGGGAGCAGTTATTTCTCCTGAACAGCTTATTGCAGGAAAATCTGCGGGAGTTAGGATTACCCCTGGAAGTGAGCCTGGAGGAGGATCGGAAATAAGAATTCGTGGGGGATCTTCCCTTTCCGGAAACAACTCACCACTTATTGTTGTTGATGGAATTCCATTAGATCAAAGAGGTGTGCAGGGAGTGAGAAATCAACTGAATGCTATTAACCCAAATGAAATTGCCGATTTTGTGATCCTAAAGGATGCTGCGGCAACTTCTATTTATGGTTCGAGAGCATCCAACGGCGTTATTCTTATAACTACCAAAAAGGGGAATTTAAATTCAGATTTCACCATGTCCTATGATCTTAAAACATCTGTAGGTGAAATAACCGATAAAGTGAATGTTTTAAATGCAACACAGTTCAGAAATATAATTGAAAATACTCCGGGTACAGATCCTTCTTTATTAGGAGATGCCAATACGGACTGGCAAGATGAGATTTACAGAACATCGGTAGGTGCAATTCACAATATCACAGTTGCACAGGGATTCGACAACTTTACCTATCGCGTAAACCTGAACAGAACAGACCAGCAAGGGGTTTTAAAAACCGATCTTTATGAAAGAAATGCGGTGAATATAAGCCTTACTCAAAACCTGTTTGACAATGATCTAAAAATCACCCTGAACAGCAAAAATATTGTTGATCGCAATCATTTTGCAGATCAGGGAGCAATAGGATCTGCAGTTAGTTTTGATCCTACACAAAATATTTACGATCCAACAAGCCCCTTCGATGGTTTCTTTGAGTTTAGAACAGGAAATGCCCTTGGGAACCAAATGGTACAAGCTACCAGGAACCCTCTTGCGCTCCTGAATCAGCGAAGCAATAATGCTGAAAACCTAAGAAACATCACCAATTTAAATTTGGACTACCGTTTTCCTTTTCTTCCGGATTTAAGATTTAACCTTACCGGAGGAATCGATTATTCAGAATTGGATGGGTATGAAACAAGACCTGTAACTTCTGCAGCAAACCTTCAGGACAGGGCTTTTGAAAATGAATACCGCGGATTAAATAGAAACTCATTACTGGACTTTTATTTCAATTACAAAACCAATGTGGAGGCTATTAATTCCAAAATTGATTTAACCGCAGGACACTCTTATCAGGAATTTTATGTGTGGAGCAAAAGCAGGTTTACCCAAAACAATGCCTTTGTAAATCCTCCGGAAAACATAAACAGAAATGCTTTGGAATCTTATTTTGCCAGGGCGAGTTTTGATATTGCCAACAAGTATTTGATTTCTGCCAGTTACAGACGAGATGGATCTTCAAGATTTTCAGAAGATAACCGATGGAGTGATTTCCCATCTTTGGCTGTTGGATGGAAATTGATGAACGAACCTTTTATGCAAAATTCCGCAACCTTTTCTAATTTAAAATTACGGGCGGGATTTGGAGTAACAGGAAACCAGGAAATAGGACCTAATTATGGTTACCTGGGTGTTTATACTCCAAGCCAACAGGGGGCAAACGTACAGTTTGGACAAAATTTCGTTGGAACTTTACGCCCGGAGGGGTTTGATGAGGACCTAAAATGGGAAGAATTGCAAACCTATAACGTAGGATTGGATTTTGGATTTTTTAACAATCGTATTTCTGGAAGCGTAGATGCGTATTACCGTACCACCGAAGATCTTTTGGCTACAGTACCCGTGCCGGCTGGTGCAAATCTTACAGATTTACTTACCACCAACGTTGGTGAAACAGTAAGTAAAGGTATAGAGGTTTCCTTAAACGGAATACTGGTACAAACCGAAAATTTTAACTGGGATATGAACTACAACATCTCCTTTCAGGATTTGGAAATTACAGGGCTATCCCTTGGAAATGATCCCAATTTCTTTATTCCTCAAGGAGGAATTTCAGGAGGTGTAGGGAACAACATCCAGTTATGGAAAGAAGGTTTTGATCCTACCACATTCTTTGTGTACCGCCAGGTATATAACGAGCAGGGACAACCAATTGAAGGTGCTTATGTAGATGTGAACGGAGATAATGAAATTACAGAGGCCGATCGTCAGGCTTATAAAAAAGCAACTCCAGACTATTTTATGGGACTTACAAACACATTTAGCTATAAAAACCTGGACTTAAGTTTTACCTTTAGGGGGAACTTTGGAAATTACGTGTACAATAACACGCAATCGGCAAATGGATTTGTAGGTGCGGGAACAGTTACTCCACAGCCTTATTATTCCAACCTGAATTCCAATGTTTTGGAATCCAATTTTCAGAACAGTCAGTTTTTCTCAGATTATTATATCAGTAGTGCCAATTTTATAAGACTGGACAACCTTTCTCTTGGATATTTGATCCCGGGAGACGATGTAGATTTTCGCGCCACTTTAACCGGAACCAACTTGTTTGTTATCACAAATTACGAAGGACTGGATCCGGAGATTGGCAATGGAATAGACAATAACTTCTACCCAAGAACACGAAATATCGTGTTGGGACTTAACATCACATTTTAAATAATAGAAACACTAATATAATAAGTATGATCTATAAAAAATTAAGACCTGTTTTAATCATCTTTATAAGTAGCCTGCTATTGTGGTCTTGTGCAGATGATTTGGATTTAGCTCCGGAAGACAACAGGCAAACGAACCAAACAGTTTTTGACAGTCCGGAGGCTTACAAGCAATTTCTGGCTAAACTTTACGCCGGATTATCCCTTAGTGGACAACAAGGCCCTGCTGGTCAACCTGATCTTGCAGGTTTAGATGAAGGTTTCTCCAATTACATGAGATTGTATTTCATGATGCAGGAACTTACAACAGATGAGGCCGTAATTGGCTGGAACGATGGTACCATTGCCGATCTTCACGCTCATAACTGGACTTCAGGAAATGAATTCATCAGAACAATGTACAGCAGGATTATGTATCAGGTAGCGCTTACAAATGAGTTTCTAAGACAAACCAACGATGTCGCACTGGACAGTCGTGGTGTAGATGGGGAATTACGGGCAACTATCCAGGAATATCGTGCTGAAGCTCGTTTTCTTAGAGCTTTGAGCTACTACCATGCCATGGATCTTTTCGGAAATCCTCCTTTTGTAGATGAAGATGATGCCATTGGGGCATTTCTCCCGGAGCAAATTCAAAGAGCCGATCTTTTCTCATTTATTGAATCTGAATTGCTTGCCATTGAAAATGAAATTATTCCGGCAAGACAAAATGAATATGGACGTGCAGATCAGGCTGCTGTTTGGATGTTGCTTTCCAAGATTTATCTAAATGCTGAAGTATATGTAGGTGCAAACAGAAATGCAGATGTGATCAACTATACAACTAAAGTTATTGAAGCAGGATTCAGTATTCCGGATGCTCCCTATCAAAATTTATTTTTGGCGGATAACGATACCAACGGATCTCAAAATGAAGTGATTTTCCCAATTACATTTGATGGGTTAGAATCTCAATCCTATGGCGGAATGACTTTTATTATTCACGCAGCAATAGGGGGATCTATGGATCCGGATGAATTTGGTGTAAACGGTGGTTGGGCCGGATTAAGAACTACCCCTGAATTTGTTGATACGTTTCCAAATGGAGCTGACTCCGATGATTCAAGAGCTATGTTCCATACAGATGGTCAAAACAAGGAAATTAACAGCATATCTGCTTTTACCGATGGTTATGCGATCACAAAATATAAAAACGTAGATGTAAACGGAAATCCCGGGAAAGATAGTACAGGTGATTTTCCCGATACAGATTTCCCTATGTTTAGATTGGCAGATGCCTATTTAATGTATGCTGAAGCAGTTGTTAGAGGTGGTGGAGGAAGTACAGCACAAGCTGTAACCTATATCAACGAATTAAGAGCGCGCGCTTATGGAAGTTCAAATGGGAATATTTCAACTTCCGATCTAAGTCTTGATTTTATAATGGACGAAAGATCAAGAGAACTATATTGGGAAGCTCATAAAAGAACAGATCTTGTGAGGTTCAACCAATTCACTGAAAATGGGATCTGGGCATTTAAAGGTGGTGTTCCCCAGGGAGCTACTACGCAACCCTTCAGAAATATTTTCCCTATCCCGGCATCAGACCTGGGCGTAAATACCAACTTAACTCAAAATCCTGGATATTAATTTTAAAAAAAATAAAATGAAAAAACTATCAATCTTATTATTCGCATTCGTAGCATTCTCAGGAATATATTCCTGTAGCAGTGACGATGACGTGGTCTTTATTGCACAACCAGATGTTAAAGGAATAAACTTTACCAACAGCTTCAACGCAAGTTACATTCTAACACCTGCCACTGCAACAAATGTGGCTGAACGTTTTGTTTGGAATACCGTTGATTTTGCATCTCCAACCAACATCACCTATGAATTACAGGGATCTATAGATACCGACTTCACCAACTTTGATGTTATGGGGACAACCGGTGATAATAACCTTGCGGTAACCGTACAACAAATGTTGAACCTTGCAAAGGATGCCGGATATGATGCAGATCCAAATACCGAAGCAGCCAATTCTGGAGCGCTGTTTTTTCGTGTTATTGCCTACGCTGGAGATAACGCCGGGAATAGCAATGCGCAGAATTCAGAAGTAAAATCGGTTACTGCAATGTTACCGGAAGGAGAACAAGAAGAAACCCTTAAAAACTTGTTTTTGGTAGGTGATGCTACAGCTGCAGGATGGAATCCAAATAACAATAATACTCCTTTATTTAGATCGGCAGACAATCCAAATGTGTATAATTATACAGGATATTTTGGTGCCGGTGAATTTAAATTATTAGAAGTTAGAGATTGGCAACCACAATGGGGACTTGATAACGGTTCTTTAACCAATAGTGATCTATTAGGTGGTGATCCAGGTTCATTTTTAGTGAGTGCGGCGGGCTATTACACACTAATTGTTGATATTGATGAGATGACATATTCCTTCGACCCATTTGATGCAAGTGCTGCTGACACCTATAACACCATTGGTGTGATAGGTGATGCCACGGCAGATGGATGGGATGCAGATCAAGATATGACGCAATCTGCGTTTGATGCGCATATTTGGTATGTAACCGGAATAGAATTGGGAGATGGGGAAATGAAATTCCGTGCAGATGATGACTGGACAGATAACTGGGGTGGAGATACTGCTATGAGCGGAGTTTCATCTTTTGGTGGGCCAAACATCCCTGTATCGGCAGGTACTTATGATATTTGGTTTAACGATATCACAGGACGCTATATCTTTATACCTATAGTTTCAGAATAACAAACCGTTGAATCATTAATTAAAGCTGCCTGGTATAATGGATTGAAATACATCCAAAATATTTAGGCAGTTTTTCATTAAAAATAAAAAGATGAAAAAAAGATTATTGTTTTTTAGTACTATCATTTCACTTAGCCTGGGTCTTAATGCCTGTTCTGGTGATGATACTGCGGTAGATACGACCGACGATCAGGGTGTAGAAATTCCTGTAGTACCCGAAGAAGCAACTGCGCTAAACCTGGAGAACTATAAGAACGGTACCGGGGTTATGATGCAAACTTTTTACTGGGATGTAGAACCACGCCACGAATGGTGGAAAATCATCAATGAAAAAGTGGAAGGTTGGGCAGAGGCAGGAATAGACCGTTTATGGCTACCCGCAGTGAGCAAAGGCCAGTCCGGAGGCTATTCTATGGGTTACGACCCTTCCGATTATTTTGATTTTGGGGAGTTTATGCAGCACGGCACTATTCCTACCCGCTTTGGGACCAGAAGTGAACTGGAAACCTTAATTGCCAATGCACACAACAACGATCTGGAAGTGATTGCGGATATTATCCTAAACCACAATTCGGGCGGAGGAAAGGAATTTAATCCTTTCAGAAACAAAGACACCTATACCCTTTTTGATAAAACTGCCGGAAATGCTTCTGGAATGTTTGATCGCGATTTTAACAGTTTTCATCCAAACGACATCCATGAACGGGACGAAGGAGATCTTTTTTATGATGAACAAGACCTTTGTCATCATCAGGAATATGTGCAGAACTGGTTATGGAAAGATGAAAATTCGGTAGCAAAATATTACAAGAACACAATGAAATTTGACGGCTGGAGATTTGATTATGTAAAAGGCTTTGGACCCTGGGTGATCAAAGAATGGATGGAATCTGTAGGAGGATTTGCCGTTGGTGAGAATTGGGATGGAGATGCCGCTGTTCTTGAAAAATGGGTAGAAGAAACAGGGGTTTCTGCTTTTGATTTCGCAGCTTTTTATAAATTGGAAGAAGCGCTGGACCGGCACGATGACCTTACCTATTTAGGACGGGATATGCTTAGAAAAACCTACCCGGACCAAGCGGTTACTTTTGTTGCCAATCACGATACGGAAAAAGACACCAATGAAGATAACAGGATATCCTCAGGCAATAAGATGAAAGCCTATGCATACATCTTAACCCACGACGGGTACCCAACGATCTTTTATTCAGATTATGAAAATGAAGGATTCCAGGATGAACTGAAACAATTGATCCTGATTCACAATTCCCTGGCCACCGGGGATGTGGAAGTTCTTTATAATGATAATGATGAATATGTGATGAAGCGAAGCGGAAATGCTTCAAATCCAGGATTGATCTTGTACATCAATACCAGCGGAAACACCAAGCGAAGAAGCGTGGTTACTAACTGGACCGGTGAAAAATTGATGGACTACAGTTTCCAGTCTTCCCATTCTCCGGAAACAGGTGGAGATGGTACAGTAAGCATTGAGGCTCCTGGAAATTCTTACAGTGTTTGGTCTATTATGGAATAATATAGAATTTTGTCTTTAACTTCAAAAGCGGCCATTGGCCGCTTTTGAAGTTAATTTCTAACACCGAAAAATCCTTATTTGGGTTGACTTTCAATTATGAAAACCCAGCAAATCTTTCAGAAGTTTTCTTTCTTTGGTGTCTATGCCTGAAATACGTTGACCGTTTAAGGTTGGATAAAACTAATCAAAAATGGCAAATTTAGAAGGTTTTAAAAAGAGTTTTGACAAACGATTGTCTCGTAATTTTGGTGAGAAGTTTAAAAAGGATATGGTGAAGCGTATCGAGAACAACGAATTTAGCGTTCGGGAGATTTCAACTCTTTATGGTGTTTCCACTACTGCGATATATAAATGGGTCTATAAATATTCTATCTTGTATCAGAAAGGGTACAGGCAAATAATAGAACCTATGAGTAGCACAAAGAAGGTAAAAGAGCTGCAGGCAAGGATTAAGGAGCTCGAGCAAGCCGTTGGCCAGAAACAGATGAAGGTGGATTTTTTGGAGAAGCTTATAGAGATAACCGAAGATGACCTGGGCATTGATATTAAAAAAAAAGCTGGTTCAAAACCCAAGTCTGGTTCTGGGAACACCGTAAAGGAATGAATATGAGCTTAAATAAATTCTTTACTGCCATAGGTACGAGCAAGCAGTCTTTCCACGCAAAGTTGGATAGGCAAATGTCAAAAAATGAGGCAATGGCACAGCTCGAACTTGTGGTAATGGAAGTCAGAAAAGACCATCCAGGGATGAACCTTAGGGATCTTCATAGGCTTATAGCACGAGATTTTGTGGGCAGGGATGCCTTTGAGCATTGTTTTCAATCGATGGGCTATGGGGTTCAAATTAAAAAAGCCTTCAGGCGCACTACAGACTCCTCAGGTGTCATACGCTTTGACAATCTTATCGAAGGTTTTGAGTTGGATGGTGTCAACCAGATCTGGGTGAGCGATATAACCTACTATAGGATAGGGGATGTTTTTTATTACATCACTTTTATAATGGATCTTTATTCTAGGTTGATCGTAGGTCATAATGTAAGTCGTAGCCTAAGGACAGAATATACCACCATACCTGCCCTGCTCAAAGCGATCAAGAGACGTAAAGATATAGCATTAAATGGGTTGATTTTTCATTCAGACGGAGGCGGACAATATTACTCCAATGATTTTAGGAAGGTTACATCCAGAGAAAGAATACGGAACAGTATGGGGATATCAGTTTATGAGAACCCGAATGCCGAGCGGCTCAACGGGATCATAAAGAACAACTATGTAAGGCATTATGTCCCTAAAACCTTTGATGAACTGGTTAAAATGACTGCTAAGGCAGTAAGAATGTACAATACAGAAAAACCTCACAGTTCAATAGGGAAAATGAACCCGGTAGAATTTGAAAATAAAAAGAGATGTTTAAGAGAAAAAGAATCAATAAATGTATATTAACATTCAACTAAAAGCGGTCAATGCTATATAGGCATGGACATGGAACGAATACTAAACCTTATTCCTCCAGCCTGAAACTCGTTATTCCAATCTCCTGACTATTATTCACTTCTTCCTCCTCCAATCCTGGCCCAATAGATACCTGAATGGCTTCTGCATTGTTTAAATCAAATCCGCCGGTGTTATTATGTTCAAAATAATACGGAAGGAATGAAGGATAAGGCCGCGGCAAAGTGACCGTTTTAACCGATTGTAAATTAGAAAGTTTTATCACATATTCTCCCTCCCCGGGCTGCAGTTCTATTATTTCCCCAAAGCTGGCGCCATTTTTATTCACAAAGGCGACCTGGATCTTCTTTGATTCCCCGGAAAGACTCCTCCCGCTAACTATCAGGTTATTATAATCCGAAAGTTCCCCGCTTCTGCCTTTGATTTTATCCTGAAAATTATATCTGAAAGAATAGTCATAAACAGGTGCTGCGTTCAGATTTTCTTCATCTTCCCTGAAAAGTTCTTCCACCCTGACCTGATATTCCGCTTCTCCCGGTCTTGTTCCCGGAACAATTTGATTCCCGCGTCTCCACTCCCCTACTATATAATCTGAATCTGTTGCTGCATTAAATAAATAGAGAGGACCTCCAACTTTTTGTATTCGGGTAATGTAGGAAGCTGTTTCATAAAAATCCCATTCCCCCGGATTTCCTTTGCCATTTGCAGGAAAAGTTCTGCTCCCGCTTGAAGTAAAAACTATGATACGATACTTTAGAAACCCATTTTTAAACAGATTTTCTGGCACCGACATTTTATAGGTAAAGGCTTTATCCCTTTGAAGTGCTGCAGATTCATAAACAGCGCCGTTCTGAAACCATACCTCAACTTTTTCAATGGGTTCATTGGAAACTATTTCAGCTGAAATATCCAAAGGAGAATTTTCTGATACCTCCTTTATCGCTTCGTGACGGACATAGATTTTTTCCACCGTGGTTTCAGGAGCAAAAAAATCGCCCAGTTTTATAGTCTTCCAGCTTTGATTTGAAGCATAGGAATCCGAAACTCCAACATTTTTCAACAAATAAGTTCCAGGCTCAATTCTGAAAGATTTCCCAGTTGCTTTGGCCATAAAATCATTTCCTTCATTTAAAGTCTCAATACTGAAATTTTCCTTCAACCCAGGGAGATTAAGTGTCATTTCCCAATTTCCCCAGTTGATAACTGCGACAGTCTTCTCCAGGTTGTTTTTTCCAAAGGGGTTTTTCACCAAAATAGCATCGGGCATAACTTCCAGTCTCCATACGCCATTGTCTATTTTATCCAGAAAATAGGCTCCATTTCCTTCATAATTCACCAGTTCAGAACTGCCAACGCCAGCTAATTTCCTGAGTTTTGAACGATCTTTGGGTTTATGTGAATTATCGTTGGTGTAAATGAATTCTTCTTCAGAATTATACACCCCCAGATCTTCTTCATAACTGATCTCAAAATCATCAAATTTAAGGTTTTGAGGATAGGTTCCCAGCTCCGTATTCATTGGCACCTCATGGAAAATCTTCCCACTTATCATAAGAGCCAGTGCCTTGGAAGGCGTGTACGCAAGGTTCATATAATGCGTATTATACTCTGTATTTGCGTGCGCCATATAAGTAGGATCCCAGGCAAAATGAGTTGCAATTTGGATCCCGGCTTCCCTGAAACTCCTCGCCATAGCCGGATACATGTAAGATTTCATCACATCGGCCGCATCAAATTCATACACCAGTTTGGCGGCATTATTTTCTTTTATCACATCGTTAAAAGGAATGATATATGCATTCACATTCGGCAATAAATTGCCTTCCAGTTCTTTTTGAAAACCAAGCCCGGTAGGATACCACTGAAAAGTCCCACCCTGTATATCGGCATTAAAATAAGCTTCGGCTAAATGAGTGCTATGACTCACATTGTAGAAAATGGGTTTTTTAGTGCCCGTGCTGCGCATGGACGTAACCATTTTTTGAACAAATTCTGTAACTTCTTCTGCGGAAGCTTTATGGTGTGGTTCATTGCTTATTTCAAAAGCGATGATGTTGGGCTCATTTTTATAAGCAACTCCCGTATAAGGATTTACATGATTTAAGAATTGGGCAAGGTAATTTTCCTGTGCTTTGATGGCTTCAGCATTGGTAAGACTGTTTCTCTTTCCGTATTTATGAGAAAATCCCGGAGTTTCCTCATCCGGCTCGGGCCAGCCATTTCCCCAATATGCAATGGGAGTTATCATAAAATTGATATCACGGTCTTTTAGCTGTTTCAGCAGGTGATCAAATAATTCCAGATGTTCGTTTTCCAGCAAATTCCCTTCAGCATCGCTTATTTCGGTATCCCAAACGTGAATGCGGTATAAATCGAAATCCAGCCTGGAAAAATGGTAAACATCATTATCTATCGCTTTTCTTAAATCTACCCCTAATTTTTGTGCCGAACGAAATCCGTGAGCAAAAGGAGCCGAATAATTAACTCCGAAACCCTTCACTTCCAAATCGTTGTGACCCCAGCGCATCACGCCACTTTCATCTACATAAACATCTTCTTTTTCCTGCGGAAGTTGAGCAATGGAAATTTCTGATACTAAAAAAAGCAACGCAAAAATTCCAGTGGGAATTAACCTTAATAATACTCTTAATTTCATCTGTTTATATTTTCGTTTTATAATGGTCATATATAATTCGCATATTCTGACCGGTGTTTTTATCGTATTTCCGTTATGCGCATTTCATAAATATATTGATCTATGTAATTTAAATATTGTGCTTTTACAGAAGTAAAAATAAACGGATTTTTTAGAGCAATTTCAGAAGTAAATTTAATTTAAGCTTCCAGGATCCCAAATAATTATTATTCATGTATTCGTGTCCAAACTTTACCTTAATGCTCTTTTAAACCACGAACCTAACTTTGTCTTCAGGCAGGTGCACGAATAAAATATAAAAAACTCATCAATGTTTAAATTCAATTACCGAAGTTCAGAGCGATCAACTATTTTGTCTCTAATTTACAATAGCTACCGAATTTTCAGAGAAAGATTCAAACTCTTACTCAATGGCATTTTGAATTTCGGTTGAATTGAAAATTTCATTTTCCCTTCTTCATTCCCGGTTTTGGTCCTTAAAAAATAAAGAGCACAAATTAATAAAAAAAAGAAAAAATTTTATCCCTCTACAGTTTCACAACATTTGGGATTTCATAATTTTTATAAAAAATATACATCGATTTTATCAGATATGTTTTTAAATGTGGCTTAAGCTGATAATAGTCACAAGAAATAATTGGTATGTTTCCTACTTTTAAGCCTTATATAAGAATATAAATCAGTAGGTATTGAATGATCAATAAACAAGGATTACCAAACTAAATAAAAACAAAGATGAAAAATTTAATTAGATTAGGATTCGTGCTTTTTTCTACAGCAATCTTTGCACAATCCGGGCATATTATGCAAAGTGCCGGATCGGTTAATATGTCAATGGGCGGCGCTGCTACAGCACAACCTTTAGACATTAACGGTGCATTACATTGGAACCCGGCTGCAATTTCGGTATTTGACGGTAAGATAATAAATTTTGATATTGGTGTTTTCTCTTCTTCACCAGAATTAAGTGCCAGCCTACCTGCAGGGGCCATGTGGCCTGCGGATGCTTTTGGTCCAGGCTCACCCACTTCTCCAGCTGTTTCAGGAATAACAAAAGATGACAGGCCTGTTTCTCCTATGCCGGCTTTGGCTTTTTTATATGGAAAGGAAGGCAGCAAGCATACTTTTGGATTTTCTGCCTTTGGTATCAGTGGTTTTGGAGTAACATTTCCTGAAGAAACTAATTTACCGATGGATGCAAATGGGAACCCTAACCCAAATTGGGATCCCAATAATTCAAATCCTATAAATTATCCGCAAAGTTTGGGAGGTTTTGGGCATATTGAATCTGATTATATGTTATTTCAAATCGGATTGGCCTGGGCTTACCAGATAACTGATGAATTGTCAATTGGTATTCAACCAAATATAAATTATGCAGCATTGGAACTGGCGCCAAATCCTACCGCAAACCCAAATGCATCGGGATATCCTGTAAGCGATAAAGCTTCAGCAATTGGATACGGTGCACAATTCGGCGTGTTTTATAGTTCCCCTGTAGGATTAAAATTAGGGGCTTCTTATAAGACACAACAAAAATTTGAGGACCTCGAATTCACAAATACACATCTGGATAATTCCACTTCAATAAATACCTTTAATATGGACTATCCGTCAATTTTATCTTTTGGAATAGGATATTCCACAGGAGATTTTGATTTGGCTTTGGATTATAGATTTGTGGATTATGAAAACACCGATGGATTTGAAGCGAAAGGTTGGACTCAAACAGGTTCAGTACAAGGTTTTGGCTGGAAGAATATCAACATACTTTCTGCTGGTTTACAATATAAGGGAATTAAAAAATTGCCTTTAAGAGTTGGTTATACCTACAGCAGTAATCCAATAGAGGATGAACTGGCATTCTTCTCAATCCCTGCAACGGCAGTAACCAAAAACGGATTCCAGTTTGGATTAAGCTATCCATTTAACGATAACTTTAAATTGAACGGTGTTTTTCATTATGCAACCAGCGGAGATAAAACTGAAGGCGAAATATTGAGCCCGCAGAATATTCAAAATAATCCTCCTTACGGAGCCATTACCGGCAGCAAAGTAGGTTATGAAATGACTACCAATATGGTAATGCTAGGTGTATCCTATCAATTTACCAAATGATTTTTTTTTGTGAATTAGCCAAAAAGCGGCTTCTTCGGAAGTCGTTTTTTATTTCAATAGACCAGATTTGATTGTTTTTATTTTCAGGTATAACTTAACTTACTTTAACATCAATGCATCGGCTGACAAAAGCAGGTTTATCGCTGAATTTTTGCTCTTTTAAGCCACGAATGCACGAATAAAATATAAAAACTCATCATTGCTTAAATCCAATGAACAAAGTGTTTTAAACATCACAAATAGTAATCGCCTCTTTTAGCGCCGCGATTTTATTCTCCCAGGTAGGAATAAATTCCTGGGCTACATAGCCGTTAAAACCTGTTGCTACAATTGCACGCATAATTGCAGGATAAAACAATTCCTGAGTCTCATCAATCTCATTTCTGCCAGGAACTCCGGCGGTATGAAAATGATTGATATAATCTTTGTATTTGGTAATAGTGGCAATTACGTCACCTTCCATCACCTGCATATGGTAGATATCATAAAGCAGTTTAAAATTCTCCGGCTTTCCCATTTTATCTGAAAGTGCCACGCCCCAGAGAGTATGGTCACAGTGATAATCCGGATGATCGACCTTACTGTTAAGCAATTCCATTACCATAACTACATTTTTTTCAGCTGCGTAATTCACCAGTGGGAGAAGTCCTTTTGCACAATTCTCAATCCCCGTTTCATCATCCATTCCCCTTCGATTTCCGGAAAAGCAAATCACATTTTTAACTCCGTTTTCGGCCGCTTTGTCTATAAGTCCGCGGTAGTTTTCCTGAAGTTCTGCATGATTTGCAGGATCATTAAACCCGTGTTCAATAATGGCAAATACATCGGTGCCCATGGAACATTCAAGTCCATATTTTTTAACGGTTTCCCATTCCTCCGGTTTTAAAAGATCTATGGCCTGAATCCCCAGTTTTGAACATTCTGAAGCAAATTCATCCAGTGGAATATCATTAAAGCACCAGCGACATACAGAATTCTTAAAATCATGGTCCGTTTCTTTAAAGGATTCTTTCAGGATCTCCAGGGATGAGAAGGATGATAATAAACCGCTTAACCCTATGGCTCCAGATCCTAAAGCAAGATTCTTTAGGGCTTCTCTTCTGTTGTATTTACTTTGCATAATATCATGAATTTATTAGTAGCTCCTCAATTTAATACTTTTCAGGATTGTATAAGTCAAAACCCTGCAAAGCTTTAAAAGTTTTACTGGGGAAAATCTCTGATTCTGACGGCTCTGGGTTTATCAGGAGATCTCAAAATTATAGCCTGCCTTTATTAGTTTCTGATATGTTTTATGATCGAACCGGTAAAGAAAAGCTCCGCGTCTGGACGAGGATTTATCCTTTTCATCCAGCTTGATCAATACATTATGGGAAAGCACTTTTTTACGAAAATTCCGGGCATCCAATTCTTTCTGATAGATAGCCTCATAAAGCTGTTGCAATTGCGGAATGGTGAATTTTTCAGGCAATAGTTCAAAACCTATAGGCTGATACCGGGCTTTGCGTTTTAAACTTTCCATGGCATCTGCAACCATTTGATCATGATCCAGTACCAAAGCCGGTTTTTGATCGATGTCATACCAATGTGCTCCGTGTTTTTCAACCAGGTGCTTATCAGAATCATCTATGCGAATGAGGGAATATTGGGCGATGGAAATACACCGATACCCGGGATCACGATCTGCAGCGCCATACGTGCGAAGTTGCTCCATAAACACATTTTCCAGTCCGGTTATCTCAGCCAACACCCGTTTAGCGGCCTGGGCAACATCTTCTTCCAACTTCACAAAACTACCAACAAGCGACCATTCCCCGCTTCGGGGTTCAACTCTTCTTTTGAAGATCAATAATTTTAGTTTTCCTTCATCAAATCCAAAAATGATACAGTCGGTAGCCACATACATCTTGTCATTTTGATCATAAAAATCATTGTGAGAAATCATAAGTCTAAAAGAAAATTAAAGTAAATTAAAACCATATTTTCAGCAAAGATAATTAATGTATTATTTACGTTTATTATCTTTGCCTATAACAACATTTAAATTTACTGCTTTTTGAATTTCAACCAGCCGCAAAATCCAAAAGATTTTCCCTTTATCCGGAATATTAATCCAGGTGAAGCAAACATTTTTGTGGAATCGCCAGGACGAATTAATCTTATTGGGGAACATACAGATTATAATCACGGATTTGTATTTCCCACTGCAATCGATAAAAAGATACATTTCGAGATCAGCAAAAACGGATGTAAAAAAACCTGCCGCATCTTTAGCGAGACCTATAAATCCTGGTTTTGGTTCAATTTGAGTTCTATCTCAAAAAGCCCAGAAAGCTGGGAGAATCACATCCTGGGTGTAGTACACGAAATTCTGAAAATCAAAAATATCGATCAGGGCTTTGACTGTATCATTAAAAGCGATTTGCCGGCTGGTGCCGGAATAAGTTCTTCGGCTGCTTTGGAATGCGGGCTGGCAACTGGTTTAAATGAATTATTTCAACTGAATTTTTCGAAACTGGAGATCGTAAATATCGCGAGAGCTGCAGAAAATAATTTCGTGGGGTCAAATTGCGGAATAATGGACCAGTTTGCTTCTGTAATGAGCAAAAAGGATCATTTTATCTTACTGGATTGTCTTACACTGGAAGCCAAATTTATTCCTGCCGATCTCAAATCCTGTAAGATCCTTTTAATCAATTCCATGGTTTCCCATAATCTCGCAGAAAGTGAATATAATATCCGAAGGTCGGAATGTGAACATGCGTTGAAGATTATCAAGCATAAGTTTCCTGAAGTAAAAACCCTTCGGGATGTGGACATGGAACTTCTGGAATCCTGTAAAAAGGATCTTTCAGAAAAAGAATACATCCGGGTTTTATACATACTTCAGGAGAATGAGCGGGTTTTAAAAGCAGCAGAAGCCATGAAGAACGGAGACCTGAAAAAACTTGGGGAACTTATGAATCAATCCCATTATGGTTTAAAGGATCTTTATGAAGTTAGTTGTAAAGAACTCGATTTTCTTGTAAAGTTTTCCGAAAACAAGGATTTTATCTACGGCTCCCGAATGATGGGTGGTGGTTTTGGAGGTTGTACAATTAATATTATAGAAGAGAGCCATATCGCAGATTTTAGTGCCGAAGTGAAAATTGCCTATCAAAAAGAGTTTAATATAACACCGGAAATAATCACGGTCGTTCCTAGTAAAGGAACGAGTATATACCAGAACTAATAGATTTTAAACCAGACCTCACGGGTTTTTAAAACTGTGAGGTCTTCAACACAAAAGATAACTATTCAGAAAATGAACACTATAAATAAAGTTCCTCACCGAAGATATAATATTTTAACCGGAGAATGGATCCTAGTTTCCCCGCATCGCACCAAAAGGCCATGGCAGGGGAAAACCGAAAAATCTGCTACAGAAATACAGCCGGAATATGATACCAATTGTTATCTGTGTCCCGGAAATATTAGAAACAGCGGAGTAAAGAACCCGGATTATAAAGTGCCTTATTCTTTTATCAATGACTTCCCCGCCCTTTTGCCTGATGGAAATAAAGGGCTCGTCAACAATGGGCTTTTAATCGCCGAGGCTGAATCAGGTATCTGCAAGGTGGTTTGTTTTTCTCCTAATCATTCACTTACGCTTCCGGTAATGGAAGTTGAAGATATTGTAAAAGTGGTGCAAATATGGAAAAAGGAATTTGCTGAACTCGGGGGAAGTCAAGACATTAATTATGTTCAAATATTTGAAAACAAAGGCGAAATTATGGGATGCAGCAATCCGCATCCACACGGGCAAATCTGGTCACAAAGATCCATTCCAACAGAAATTCAGAAAAAATCAAAGCATTTGAAGGATTATTGGAAGGAACATAAAAGGAGTTTATTGGAAGATTATCTCGAGCAGGAATTAGTGCTGGACGAACGCATTCTGGAAAAGAACGATCATTTCGTTGCACTTATCCCCTATTGGGCGGTTTGGCCCTATGAAGCGATGATCCTTCCACGAAAACACTATGCACATATCGGACTATTAAATAAGGAAGAGGAGCTGGCTTTTGCTGAAATAATAAAAAAACTCACCATCAAATATGATAATCTCTTTGAAACCTCTTTTCCATATTCCTCCGGGATACATCAACAACCTACCGATGGAACTGAATATCCGGAATGGCATTTTCATATGAGTTTTTATCCGCCTTTGCTCCGCTCTGCAACCATCAAAAAATTCATGGTAGGCTATGAAATGTTTGCCGACCCGCAGCGCGATATTACAGCAGAACAGGCAGCAGAAAATTTAAAAAACCTACCGGAAATCCATTACAGCAATAGATAGAAATGGAAGAAAAGATCACTTTAAAGGACCTGGAAAAACTATTGGACTTAACCCTTCCGACTTAATCGGCAGAAGAATTCAGTTAAATTAGAAACCTCCTGTTTCCGATTAACCCACCTTCCCTTTAAAGGGAAGGAGCCCTTTGCTCTTATTCTTATTATTTTAAACAAACTTAAATTTTAAAAATTTTAAAAGCTAAGATGCTTATTGGGCAAAATAGATGTAGATAAAGATCACCAATCCCGCAATTGCAATCCCAACAGGTTTTACAGCTTTCCAGGGTTGTATATCCACCTGTTTGGTATAATCTTCAATGTACGCCACCGGGTTTGGTTTCCATTTCCCAATAAGTATCATAATTATTACGTTCATCACGAACAAAATCGCCATAACGTGCAGGTAATGGGGAAGCGCGCCTTCCTCCATAACGAAGTATTTCAGCAATAAGTAAATGAGGTAAAACCCTACCCCACTAAAAATGGCTATTTTCGCGGCTAAAGCGGGAATACGTTTCGTCAAATATCCAACAATTACGATGGTAAGAATTGGGATACTATATGCTCCGTTAACTTCCTGAAGATATCCAAAAAGACCCATTGGGGCATTTGCTATCAAAGGGGCGATAAACATGGACAGGATTGCCAGCAGGATCCCAAACTGTTTTCCTTTTTTCACCACTGTACGTTCTGTAGCTTCCTGATTGAAATACTGCTTATAAATATCTACCCCAAAAAGGGTCACTGAACTTTGAAGCGCACTGTTGAATGAACTTAAAATGGCGCCAAATAAAACCGCGGCAAAAAATCCTATCAATGGTGCAGGCAAGACTGCATTTACAAGTGCCGGATAGGCCTGATCTGCATTTTCAAGTTTTCCCTCAAACAGGTGCCAGGCGATAATCCCCGGAAGCACGACCATTATTGGCCCAAGAATTTTAATAAAAGCCGCCAGCATAAGCCCCTTTTGACCTTCTTTTAGATTTTTTGCAGCCAGTGCCCGCTGAATAATGGCCTGATTGGTACCCCAGTAAAAAAGCTGAACAAGCATCATTCCTGTAAATATGGTATAAAATGGCACCGAGGCATCCGGTCCTCCAATGGAATTGAATTTTTCTGGATTGGAATCTACAAGAACTTCGAGTCCATTGATGATCCCACCATCCCCTATGGCCATAAGGCCAAAAACAGGGATCATAAGCCCTCCAATCAATAAACCTATGGCATTAACAGTATCTGAAACCGCTACTGCTTTTAATCCTCCAAAAATGGCATAAATGGAACCTATAATCCCAATTCCCCATACCGAGAGCCAAAGGGCGGTATTTTCAGAAACGCCCAACATCTCGGGAACCCCAAACATAGTGCTAAGCGCCAAACCTCCGGAATATAAAACAATGGGTAAAAAAATGATCATATAACCGGAAAGAAACAGCGCTGAAACCAGCGTTTTGGTCATTTTATCATACCGCCTCTCCAGAAACTGCGGGACCGTTGTGAGTCCGCCCTTTAAATACCGTGGCAAGAGGAACAGTGCAGTGATTACAATAGCGATTGCAGCCAGGGTTTCCCAGGCCATCACAAGAATACCTTCGGAAAATGCCTGTCCGTTCAAGCCTACAATTTGCTCTGTGGAAAGATTGGTAAGCAGCACAGAACCGGCAATTACCCCTGCCGTAAGACTTCTCCCTCCCAGAAAATAGCCATCGCTGGAACTTTCATCTGTTTTACGGGTAGCCCAATAGGCAATAATCGCTACCAAAGCGGTAAATCCAACGAAGGATAAAATTCCAACCATAATTGTTGCGCTTTTAAAATTTTGCTAATATAAAATTTTAAATGTGGTGAACGTATTATCTACATTTATAATTACCTTATTCTGAATTTAAATACCGAACGATTTAAATATTTTTCCCCCGGTTCCAGAATTGAATTTGGGAAATTAGCCTGATTTGGAGCATCCGGAAAATTCTGGGTTTCAATACATATCGATGGAAAAGCATCAGAAATCTCTGTTTGATACCGCCATTTTCGCGGTAATTTTTCAGGAATATAAACCACTACGGAAGGCTGATTTGTTTCCACCTGCATTTCAATTCCGGTTGCCGGAGCATACAGGGAAGCCGCGATGCTGGTATTTTCTTTCAGCACAAAAGTATCATCCAGAGCTGTTTGCTGAATTTTCCTTTCTTCTGAAAAATCTTTAGCATGTCCCTTTAATGAGGTGAAATCTCCTGAAGGCCTTAATTCTTTATCTGTATCAAGAATTCTTTCTGCATTTATGAACAGACTATGTTCGCTCACATTCCCTTTTCCGTTCAAATTGAAATAGGTGTGATTGGTGAGATTTACCGGACTGCTTTCAGAAGTTGCAACGGTGTATTCAACAATAAGCTCATTTTTAGAGGTCAACGTATATTTTACTTCAATTTCCAGTCTTCCGGGATAGCCTTCTTCCCTATCTTCAGAAACACAACTTAAAATCAGTGACGGATCTGTTCCTGAAATCTCTGTTTCAAGTTTCCATATTTTAGTTTGAAATCCGCGGAAACCACCATGAAGATGAGAGCCATTTTTCTGATAAAGTTCATAGGTTTTACCATTTAGCCGAAAACTTCCGTTAGAGATCCTGCCTGCATATCTTCCCACCGATGCCCCAAAACACTTGTTTTCTTCAGCATAATTTTCAGAGATATAATCTTCGGAATTTTTAGGCCCCACCACTACATTAACAGGTTTTCCGTTTTTATCTTTTAGGATTAAACTAAAAATTGAAGCTCCAAGACTCAGGACCTGTAGTTGAGTTCCCTGCTTGTTGGAAAGGGTATAGATCTTTAAATGTTCGGGGGAAGGATTTGAACTTTGATTCATAAACCGGAGTATATTAAGTGGGACTATTTTCTGCAGATTCCTTCTGAAATGAATTCCTTTAGAAAACGTCTTCCAAAGAAAGGACTTTTTCGGGGATTTTAAAAGTGACGAAGTGATGTTGTGATGAAGTGACGGGGTGATGAAGTGATGTTGTGACGTTGTTTCTAATAAAAATAGGATGGGGTTTGAATTTTGAATTTTGAATTTAAATCACGTACTTTTGCTGCTATGGCATTATCAAACAACGACATTTTCAAAAAACTGAGGGTTGCGCTTAAATTGCGTGATGACGATATAGTAGAAATTTGTTCCCTGGTAGATTTCAAGGTAACAAAAAGTGAACTGGGAGCGATCTTTCGGGCAGAAGATCATCCAAAATACATGGAATGCGGAGACCAGTTCCTAAGGAATTTCCTAAACGGACTTGTAATCCATAAACGAGGAGTGATGCCGAAGAAAGAGCCGGGAAACAAGAATCAGGAATAATTGAGATGTGAGTATTGAGTCTTGGTTCTTAGCTCCTGCAGTTACGCCAAAGGCGGAACGACCTTAACTCTTTACCGGACATTACTGAAAAAATTATAAACAAAAAATCCCGGCAAAACCGGGATTTTTCTGTTTTATATAAGTTCTACTTATTTAAGAGCTTCCTGAACTTTATCTGCAGCTTCCTGAAATTCGGTAGCACTGAAAAAGTTGAATCCGCTGTTGTCGATAATTTCTTTAGCTATATCGGCATTGGTTCCCTGTAAACGAACGATGATAGGCACTTTTACCGCATCCCCCATATTTTTACAGGCATCTACAATACCCTGAGCTACACGGTCACAACGTACAATTCCACCAAAAATATTGATGAGGATTGCTTTTACCTTGTCATCCTTCAGGATAAGTCTTAATGCTTCTTCCACACGTTTTGCATCTGCAGTACCACCTACATCAAGGAAGTTTGCAGGTTCACCACCTGCCTGCTTGATAAGGTCCATAGTTGCCATTGCAAGACCGGCACCGTTTACCATACAACCCACGTTTCCGTCAAGATCCACATAGTTAAGTCCCACTCTTTTAGCTTCTACTTCCACAGGATTTTCCTCGCGAATATCCCTCATTTCAGCATAGTCTTTATGACGGAATAAGGCATTGTCATCTATGGTAACCTTGGCATCAACTGCCATAATTTTATCATCACTGGTCTTTAAAACCGGATTGATTTCAAATAAAGAAGAGTCGGATTTATCGAAAGCCGTGTAAAGGGCCATCACAAACTTGGTCATTTCTTTAAAAGCAGTTCCGCTTAACCCTAGATTAAAAGCAATTCTTCTGGCCTGGAAAGGCATTAAACCTACCGAAGGATCGATTTCTTCAGTAAAGATCAATTCAGGAGTTTCTTCAGCAACAGTTTCTATATCCATACCACCTTCGGTAGAATACATGATCATATTACGTCCTGTACTACGGTTCAATAAAACAGACATATAATATTCTTCGGGCTCATTGGCTCCCGGGTAATACACATCTTCAGCAATCAATACCTTATGTACCCTTTTTCCTTCCGCAGAAGTTTGAGGAGTTACAAGATCCATCCCGATGATTTGTCCGGTGATGTCTTCAACTTCTTTCAGGTTTTTGGCAATTTTCACTCCACCACCTTTTCCACGGCCACCGGCGTGAACCTGTGCTTTAATCACGTGCCAACCTGTTCCGGTTAGTGCGGTAAGTTCCTTGGCAGCATCTACTGCTTCTTTTGCATTATGAGCAACAATACCACGCTGAATGCGCACGCCAAAGCTGCTTAAAATTTCTTTTCCTTGATACTCGTGTATGTTCATAATCTGCTTTTTCTTCAGTAATTAATACGGTGAACAAAAGTAACAAATGTAATAAGATGAACCAATCTTTTTTGAGATTATGATTTCCAGAGGCTTTGCTCCTGTTTTTGATCCAATTTCATCATCTGTTCCTATATTTTTTTCTCAAAATGGAGCTGCAATAATGAATTTTAAACGAAAATTATTGTTAAAAAAATAATTGAAAACCTGAATTTCACAGCTCAAAAGTGAGGAAATTTTGTATCAAAAGCTTGAAACACCCTATTTTTACTGAGATTTTCCCTATATCGTTTTAGTGATTTTTTTCAAAAAAATGATGCTTGATAAAGTATCTACCTTATTTTTGCACCATAATTTATAAGATGTAATTTCTGGAGGTAAGAAATAGGAAAAAATAATCAAAAACCTCTATGATCTTAGGAATTAGACCCATGTACGGGATTAAAATTTAGTCAAAATGAAGAAGGCACTCATCGCATTAGCCATTGGAGGGTTTGGGATTGGAATGACAGAATTTGTTATTATGGGGATCCTGCCCAATGTTGCAGAAGATTTAAAAATTACTATCCCACAGGCAGGGCATTTCATTTCTGCCTACGCGCTTGGCGTTGTGGTAGGAGCACCAATTATTACAGGGATAGCAGGAAGATGGCCGGCCCATAAGATCCTTATGTGGTTAATGGTATGGTTTACCGTATTCAATACCCTCTCCGGCTTCGCAAATTCTTATAATACTTTAATGGCAGTTCGTTTTTTATCGGGTTTGCCACACGGTGCCTTTTTTGGTATTGGAGCTGTAGTAGCCGGAAAGCTGGCCAAACCCGGAAAATCGGCGCAGGCAATTGCAATGATGTTTACAGGTTTAACCCTTGCCAATGTATTGGGAGTTCCCTTAGGCACCTTTTTAGGTCAGCATTTTAGCTGGGGAGTTTCATTCATGGCGGTGGGAGTTGTTGGGATTCTTGCAGTACTCGCAGTAAAATTCTGGATGCCCGAACTGCCAAAATCATCTTCCAATGGCCTGCGGAAGGATCTAAAAGTTCTAAAACGGGGCGAATTATGGATGGTTTTCTTTCTTACCACCATTGGTACCGGCGGATTTTTCGCGTGGTACAGTTATATCGCTCCTCTAATAACAGATGTAGCCGGACATCCGGAAGGAATGGTAAGTTATGTAATGATCCTGGCAGGACTTGGGATGGTTGCAGGGAATTTTATCGGAGCCAAACTCGCTGAAAAATACTCCCCCATCAATGCTGTAGTTATAACTCTTGTCATAATGGTAGTTTTATTGCTTAGCAATACCTTTTTTGCAGATGATAAAATTGCTGTATTGGTATTGACCTTCCTGATAAGCACCTTTGCTTTTTGTCTTGCTACTCCCATTCAAATGGCAATGATCACTACTGCAAAAGGATCTGAAATGCTTGGCTCTTCCCTTAACCAAAGTGCCTTTAACGTTGGAAATGCGAGCGGAGCTTATTTCGCCGGTCTACCAATTGCCATGGGTTACGGGATAGGATCGGCAACGCTCGTAGGTGCTGCAATGGCCGGAACTGGAGTATTTATTGCGCTCGGAATTATTTTGATGCGTAGAAAAGGAGTGAAAGAACAAAGCCAATTAGCCTTTGAATAATAAGGACTCCTAAGCCTTTTTTACTGAAATTTAAAAGTAATAAAGTATGGTAAGGTTTTAAACATTTATTCGGATTATGTTTTATTTTGGTATTACTTGCAGTAAATTAAAAATCTAAATTATTTTTGCCGACCAATAAAGTACCCTGTGCAAAATCACGAGGTATTTAAATGCAGGAAACATCCATTATCCCGATGAGAATCAGTCCAAATATTTAGGACGGACATTGGGGGAATTAAACCCATTGCTGGGATTAAATTTGAATAAATGAAAGATCAAGACCTAATTACAATCGCTAAAGAATTTGAAAGTCCGGTATATGTTTATGATGCTGAAAAAATTATGTTTCAGTATAAACGATTAACCAATGCTTTTTCAGAAATAAAAAAGCTTCGCATCAATTACGCTGCAAAGGCACTCTCGAATATCTCCATTTTAAAACTGATGAACAAAATGGGTTCCGGTTTGGATACCGTTAGTATTCAGGAGGTGAGACTGGGCTTGAAAGCAGGTTTTGATCCATCAAAGATAATTTATACACCCAATGGCGTTTCTCTGGAAGAAATAGAGCAAGTCACCAAACTTGGAGCACAAATAAATATCGATAATTTATCAATACTGGAACAATTTGGCACACGGCATCCTAAAGTTCCGGTGTGCATCAGGATCAATCCGCATGTAATGGCAGGTGGAAACACCAATATTTCTGTGGGGCACATCGATTCAAAATTCGGGATCTCCATACACCAGATCCCGCATTTACTTCGTATCGTGGAAAATACCGGGATGAACATTAACGGGATCCATATGCATACCGGAAGCGATATTCTGGACATTGAAGTGTTTTTATATGCATCGGAAATCCTTTTTGATACCGCAAAGCATTTCAAAGATCTGGAGTTTCTGGATTTTGGAAGCGGCTTCAAAGTCCCTTATAAACAAGGTGATATCGAGACCAATATTGAAGAGCTGGGTGAGAAACTAAGTACAAAATTCAAATCCTTTTGTGAAGAATACGGTCGTAAACTTACGCTGGCTTTCGAGCCTGGAAAATTCCTGGTAAGCGAGGCCGGGCAATTTGTTGCAAAGGTAAATGTGATCAAGCAAACCACTTCCACGGTTTTTGCCGGGATAGATTCCGGATTCAATCATTTAATAAGGCCAATGCTTTACGGATCCCGGCATGAGATAAGGAATATTTCGCATCCGGAGGGAAAAGAACGTTTCTATTCTGTAGTAGGTTACATTTGTGAGACCGATACGTTTGCCACCAACCGAAGGATCTCCGAGATCAAGGAAGGTGATTTGCTCGCGTTTAGCAATGCCGGAGCCTATTGTTTCACGATGGCCAGCAATTACAATTCCCGCTACCGCCCCGCGGAAGTATTATGGTATAATGAAACAGCTCATTTGATAAGGGAACGTGAGGATTTTGACGATCTTTTAAGGCATCAGGTGGAAATGGACTTTGATAAGGTGGAAGCTTAGCAGGTAAAGCTTACCGATTTTTGAGGGAAAAGAATTTGTATATCCGTTAAGATACCCAAAAGGCAAATTTGAACTAAAAGTGTCACGTCGAGCGCAGTCGAGACGTTGTTGTTTGACCCTTCGACTGCGCTCAGGGGAACAAAAAGTGTTTTTAGGTTTCTAAACGGATAAGCATAAAAGAATTATCCCGATTATTGAGACTAAAAAACACCTTAGATTGTTAAAGACCAATTCCGAAATAATGAGCCTTTATTTTATCGCTTTAATTCCTCCTGAAGCACTTTGCGAACGTATCCGATTATTGAAGCTGGAGATTGCCGATAAATACGAAGCCAAACACGCACTTAAACTTCCCGCCCATATCACCCTGCAAATCCCCTTCCGCATCCCAAATGAAAATGAATCCGACCTTATAGAACTACTGAAAGGTTTTGCTGCAAAACAACATAGTTTTACAATAAAAATTTTTGGATTTAGAAAGTTTTCTAATCGTATAATCTTTGCTGATGTAGAAACAAAACAGCCGGTAATTGAACTTTATGAAAGCTTGCAGGACCTTCTTACCACCCATCTCAATTTAAAAGATCACGAAAAGACATCTAAAATAGATCCTCACTTTACCCTGGCATCCCGTGATCTGAATCATCGCATCTTCCCAACCGTCTGGGCCGATTTTAAAGAACGGGAATTTCAGGATTCTTTTCAGGCAAAAAGTATTTTCCTTTTAAAACACAATGGAAAAAACTGGGATATTTTTAAGGAATTTGAGTTTGCGAAACTCTAAGAAGAATAATATTCCTGAATTATTTTATCCGATTCATCCTTGTTTTTAAACACATCGAATCCTGTTCCCTGAGTTCTTAATGCTCCCATCAAATTGGCATATTGAGCGGCTTTTATCCGGTCCTTGTATAAGGCCAACCCATATGCCAGTCCTCCGGCAAAACTATCGCCACAGCCGGTGGTATCCACCACATTATCTACCCAAACAGATTTTATAAATTCCTTCCGGGTCTCACCATTTTCTTTGTGATAGGATAAACAGCCCCTGGAATCCAGGGTGATATATAATGTATTTACATTTTTGGAAAGCGCATATTCCGCAAAATCATCCAGATGATCTGTGTACTGATCATCATAAGAATTTAGAATATTTTCATCCTGGCACCAACTAAACTGGGATTCTTCGAGGTTCATTTTAAGAACATCTATATAGGGAAGCCAATCATTTTTATCTTCCCATAACTTTCGAACTCTGGCCCCGTTTTCATCTACCCTGGAAGTTGGGCCGTGAGCATCAAAAATAATGAGCGCCTTGGAGTTTTGCTTGATATATTTCAATGTTTCCAGTTCTATTTCAAAATCGGTAACCGGAACAAAAACAAAAGCATCTACATCCAAAAAGGGTTTTACATCCTCAGGTGTAATGGGAGCCATTTTTGAAAGTTGTTTCTCCTCCCTGTTATTTTGGTCAAGAAATTTTAATTCTATAATGGTTCCCCTGTCATGATGGGTATAAAGACCAGCTGTATTTATATTTGGATAAGGCTGAAAAAGCTCCTTAATAGGTGGTTCATCTTCCTTATTGATATGGGTAACAGGAAAAACAAGCCCATCATCACCAAGTAATTTTGAAAGGGCAATAGTAGGATGCGTAATACATCCGTATTTTTTGATAGTCTCACCTTTATGCGTAATTATTGTATCTCTTGGAATGGGTCCTACGGTAGCTATTTTAATTTTACTCATAATTAATTGCGGATTTTAACCTGAAAGAAGATGTGAAATAAGAATAGGGATCTTAAATTAAAAGACCCTATTTTTTTCATCTTCAAAACCTGACTTCTCAAATATAATTAAAATTGGGTAGAAAAAATACCTAAAGAAGGAAAACAGAAGTTTCCATTTACGATCACTGTAAAAAGCAATAACAACTTCTTATCTTCGCAGCTGGAGGGAGTCGTTTTCCCGATTCATTTCAATTCTGAATTTTTCTGATGAGTATAAAATTTATAGAAAACAGTTTGTTTAAGTCTAAAAATTACTCCGACAGAGGCTTAGCTTTGGGAGAATATGAAAGCTGTAATTTTAACGAATGCAGTTTTGTTAGTGCCAACCTCTCCTCCTTCACATTTTCAGAATGTTACTTTGAAAACTGCGATTTTAGTATGGCATTGCTGAAAAATACCACTTTCCGGGATGTGAGGTTTAAAAACTGTAAATTATTAGGCCTTCGTTTTGACGAATGTAATCCCTTTTTGCTGTCGTTTTCTTTTGAAGAATCCATCCTTGATTTTTCTTCCTTTTACGGGCTGAAACTTAAAAAGACGCAATTCAGCTCCTGTAAACTGGAACAGGTCGATTTCACCGAAACTGATCTTCGAAATTCAATTTTCGACAAGTGTGAATTGAGCGGAGCTGTATTTGAAAATACCATCCTTGAAAATTCAGATCTCAGAACAGCCCAAAATTTTACTATTGACCCGGAACTCAACAGGATCAGGAACGCAAAATTTTCAGCAACCAATATCGCAGGGCTTTTAGACCGGTATAATATTATCATTGAATAATTCCGGGGTCGCTTCCTTAAATATGATTCCGGTCATATTTTGAAACCACTTAAAATTCTAACTTCGATTCTTATATTGCGATGTGAACCTTGAAACCGTGAATTTCGCAAGATCAAGTTCTCCACTTCAATTCCTTCAGCATGAAATGAGCAAAACGGAAACACGATACAAACACAGGGGAAGATATGCGAATTACATATGTCCGCTAAAACCATAAAACATACAGATGAAATGAGCAAAACTGAAACACGATACAAACACCGATGAAAATATGCGAATTACTCCCGATAGCCATCGGGAGACCATTAAAAAACAATAATATAAACAGATGAAAAAGTCTACTCTGGATATTTATTTATTGCTTCCAATAAAAGGTTTTATCGAAAAACAAACCTCTGTTGGGCTCCTGCTTATCTTTTCGGCCATACTGGCCATGATCATCGCAAATTCTCCGCTGGCTGAGCAATACCATGCTTTTTGGAAACAGTACATCCATATTGGTTTTAACGATTCTGTAATAAGCAAAAACCTGCTTCACTGGATTAACGATGGACTTATGTCCATTTTCTTTTTTATGGTAGGTTTGGAATTAAAAAGAGAGATCATCCAGGGTGAACTTTCCACCTTGCGCGGAGCGGCACTACCTGTTGCTGCGGCCATCGGCGGTATGCTATTCCCGGCACTCATCTATTATTTTTTTACCGCAGGAACGCCTGCTGTTTCCGGATGGGGAATCCCGATGGCCACCGATATAGCCTTTGCCTTGGGCCTTTTATACCTGCTGGGAGATAAAGTTCCTTTAACGCTAAAGGTGTTTTTAACGGCATTGGCCATTGTGGATGATCTGGGAGCTGTGCTGGTAATCGCCTTGTTTTATACCGCCGATATTTCCATGGATAATCTTGCGATGGGTGGATTTTTTCTGCTCATATTATTCACGGCGAACTATGTAGGGATTAGAAACACTATTTTTTACGCCATTGTAGGAATTGGAGGTCTTTGGATGGCGGTCATGCTCTCCGGGGTTCATGCCACTATCGCAGCTGTAATTGCTGCTTTTGCAATCCCCTCTACAAAAAGGATCAATGCTCCGTTGTTTCTTAGAAAAGTGAAATTATTATCTTATCAAATCAAAAATCAACTCAAGCTTCAGAGAAAAGAGGAAGATGAGGAAGATGAGTTTGAGGATGAAGAAGAAGACAAGGATAAAATCACCCATATGATAGAAAAATTTTCTTCCTTAACCATAGATGCCACACCTCCATTGCAACGGCTGGAGCATGCCTTGCATCCTTTGGTAAGTTTTGTGATCCTTCCGCTGTTTGCCTTTGCCAATGCCGGAGTAACACTTACTTCAGAATCCTTTGCCTTTTTGCAAAGCCCGGTAACTATCGGCGTTGTTTCAGGACTTATGCTCGGAAAATTTCTTGGGGTAGTACTTTTTACAAGGCTTATGGTGTTCCTGAAAATCTCACAACTGCCAAAAGGAGTAACCTGGAAACATGTATACGGTATAGGGATCCTGGCAGGAATAGGTTTTACCATGTCCTTTTTCATCACCGAACTCGCATTTACAACTGAAGATTTCAGGATACAGGCCAAGATGGGAATTCTCGTGGCCTCATTGCTGGCAGGCCTTACAGGCTATTTCTATCTATGGCTTATAAGTAAAAAACCAAAAAAAGCACCTGTTAAAGTTAAACCCAGGAAAAAAACTGTCCAAAAAACGAAACCGCTAAAAACATCCTGATTATTTTTCCGAAATACAAAAGAGAGTATTTATTTAAAAGGCAAATGAATTAGTTTTTAAATGCCTTTTTGAGGCCCTTATTTTAATTAACTTTTTAGGTTCGTTCAATACGTTTCTAATCAGTTTTGTAGCAAATTTAGGATTTACAACTGGTTCATATACAAAAGTTGTGTGGGAATCTAATTTCTAAGCCCTGCAAGGGCGTAATCTGCCAACATCCCGTGAAGCGGGATGAATACAAGTAAGTCACAACATCCAAGCCCTGCAGGGGCGTAATCTCTAAGGGCTGTGTTTCATACTAATCCCAAACATACCTCTCGTCATATTCAACATTATATTTTTTCAAAAAAGCCCGGTATTCATCTTGAAATGTTTTCTTGCGGTGATGTTCGTGTTGGTTGGTAATGTAAGTAATAACAGTATCTATCTCAGAGGGGTTTACCGAGAAAGCTCCGTATCCATCTTGCCAATAAAAGTTTTCATATCCCACGCCTTTATTTTTTATCCATTTAGATGAATGCGATTTTAACTCTTCCATTAATTTTATCAAGGCTAATTTTTTTGATAACATACAAATTATGTGGATGTGGTCGGTATAACCACCAACTTTTACTACCTGGCAATCGAGTTTATTGCAAATGCCACCGAGGTAATTGTGAAGTTCTAATTCCACTGGTGGTTGTATTAATGGTTCACGGTGTTTTGTACTGAAAACGAGGTGTATAAAATTTTTCACAAGTGACTGGCCCATTGCACGTTATATTACGCCCCTGCAGGGCTTTTTATATATGTTCGCTTTTTATGCGATGGGCTGCACCCATCGTTAGTATATTGCGCCCCGTTGGGGCTTTTCTGCAAATTCTGACCAAATAATTTCCAACTTGATTATTCGTATTTGGATAAGAGTTCTGAAGTCCGTTTGAAACGATTGTTTTTAAAGTCAGATTCAGATTGGTTAATCCGTTGGTTCAATTCTTCTTTTGTCATTGGTTTAAAGTCTTCACCAATGCTGGTTTTCTTTTCTTTTTTTAATAACTTTTCAAGTCGGGAAACAGCTTCCTCATTTTTAAGTTTTAAAAACTCCTGGATAAACGCTATTTTTCTTGATTGCAGATCCATTTCATTCAGCTTTTATTCAAAAATACGAATTCTAATTTTAAACTGTATATTTTCTTTAGTTTTCGTGTCAGCTTGTTGCCAACTTCTGAATTTGCTTATAAGAAATCACAATGTAAAAAGTCAAAGCCTGTTGTTTGAACCTAAAACACCTTCACATTTTTTTAAATATTATCGAAGCATCTGCCGGTAAATTTTTAAATTCGGGGAATTATTTGACTTTCCCTGATTTAAAATCCAGGATTACTTTTAAACAACAACTTAAATGAAGATCCTTCATACTGCCGATTGGCATATTGGTAAAAAACTACATAAACACGATCTTTCACAGGATTTTGAACTTTTTATAAATTGGCTATGTGAATGCATCGACACCCATAAAGTATCGGTTTTATTGGTTTCCGGAGATGTATTCGATCTTGCAAACCCCTCTTCGGAAGCAAGAAATCAGTACTACCGGGCGTTGATGAAACTAAGGAGATTTCAGTGTAAGATCATCCTTACCGGCGGAAATCACGATTCCCCGGCAATGCTGGATGCTCCCCGGGAACTGATGCGGGAACTGGACATGCACATTATTGGCGGCCTACCCGAAAATCTCGAAGACACTATTATCCCCGTCACAAACAAAGACGGAATTCCGAAACTGGTGATCGTTGCCCTGCCCTACCTTCGCGATTCCGATTTGCGCAGCGCTTACGACGGACATACTTATACAGATAGGATCGAGGCATTGCGAAAAGGAATTCAAACGACATTTTTACAGGCTGCAGAAATATGCAACACGAGCTACCCGGGGATTCCGGCAATCGCGCTGGGACACTTGTTTGCGGCAGGAATTGAAACTTCAGACAGTGAACGGGATATCCAAATAGGAAATCTGGCGGCATTTGATGCCAATCAGTTCGGGGATTATTTTCAGTACATCGCCCTGGGGCATATTCATAAACCCCAACAGGTAAAATCGCAGGTACCAACCTACTACAGCGGTTCGCCAATTCCGCTTTCCTTCAGTGAACGGAAAGATGAAAAACGGGTTTTACTGCTCGATACAGATGAAGGTTTTATTCCGGAAAGCATTCCTGTTCCATCATTTCGAAAACTTTTAAAAATTACCGGTACCCTGGAACAGCTTCAGCTAAAGCTGGAATCGCCGGGAGATCCCGGAGAACTCCAATCTTTACTGGAAGTAATTCTAACCGAAGAACAATACGATGCAGATAAAATATTGCTTTTTGATGAGCTGATAACAGGTTTTGACATACCCGGATTTGAGATCGTGAAACACCGAACAGATTTTAAGCATCAACTAAAAGGTGCTGCCGATCTTTATAAAAATTCCCAACAACTGGAAGATCTTAAACCCCGGGAAGTATTCCTGGAACTCATTACAAAACACGAGTGTAATCAGGAATTGCACCAGGAGATCCTGAGCGCTTTTGATGAGTTATTGCAAGAAGTTGAAATGGATGAAAATACCGCTTTATGAAGATCCTAAAAATAGAATTCCAGAACATCAATTCCCTTCGCGGAACCCATATAATCGACTTTACCAAAGCTCCTTTTACAACGAGTTCGCTCTTTGCGATCACGGGACCCACCGGAAGCGGAAAAAGCACGATCCTGGATGTGATCTCCCTGGCGCTTTTCAACCAGGTGCCCAGGTTGGGCAAGATCTCCAGGAAAGAAATAGAAGAAAAAGGGGCTATTCTTACCCGAAACCAAAAAGAGGCATTCGCAACGGTAACCTACGAATGTAAAAGCGGGGAATATGCCTCCACCTGGAGCATCTCCACTGCAAGAACCGGAAACCTGAAAGATTACGAGATGCAAATTGCTGAGGTTGGCAGCGGTGAACTTCTCGACCTTAAAAAATCGGAGGTTCCGGCCAGGAATGAAGCACTTATAGGCTTAAATTACAATCAGTTTATTAAGTCGGTATTGCTTGCTCAAGGCGAATTCGCGCAGTTTTTAAGAGCTAAAAAAGAGGAACGTGGCGAATTGCTCGAAAAGATCACCGGCACCGGAATGTACCGCCAACTGGGAATTAAGGCTTTTGAAAAATTCAGGGAAGTAAATGCAGTGATCAAGGCACAACAGGACAGAATCGTGGTGATAAAAGATGAGCTGCTGGAAAATGAAAAAAAGAAGAAAATCTCAAAAAATCTTCAGCAAAAAGAACAGGAGAGCAAATCCCTGGAAGCAACGCTGAAAACCATCAGTAAAAGCCTGGAATTAAAGGAAGCCATCAAAACCCGGAAAAAGGAGATCCAGGTGCTGGAATTAAATAAAGATGCGGAAGAAAACCATTTAAAAGAGTTTCATGCTCAATTTGGGCATAGTCTGAAACAGCACGAAAAACTTCAGAATCACGCTGAAGACCTTCGAACATGGAGCCACCAGCAAGTTGAACTTCAGCGAATAAAGGAGGATAAAAAAATCAAAGAAAACGGGCTTGAGAAAAATCTTCAGGAGCAACAAAAGTGTCTTGAATCTACCGGAAAATTTACCGGAACTGAAATAACCTCAGAAAATATTTCTGATGAACTAGAGTGTTTCAGCAGAAAAGTAAGTGAACTTCAGCAAAAAAGATCAGAACGATCTACGGAATATAAAACACTTAAGCTTCAACTGCAAAGAGAGTTGGAAAATGTTTCTTTCAGCTTAAACGAAAAAGATCCGGATGCAAGTCTGAAAACCTTAAATGAGCTGAAAAACGATTCAGAAAAAGCCATCGAAGCACTTCAGAAACAATTAAAAAATATAGATCTGGAGCGATGTGAAGCCGAAAAACACCGTTTAAACAAGGCTTTGGAAGAAGCGATGAATGCCAAGCAGGAGCAGGATAAGCTCGATCAGGCTTCAGCTGCTATTGAAAAACTGGACAAGGAATCGGAACTCCTTTTGCCTAAAATTGCTGCTTTTCCCGTGGAAATAACGACTGCTGAAAACCGGATCGAACTTTTTAAGGAGCGCCGGGATAAGCTGGATCTTGAAAAACACAACCAGGTTCTTAGGTCGAGCCTGAAAGAACATCGTGCGCATTTGGTTGACGGGGAAGCCTGTCCTTTATGCGGCGCCCTGGAACATCCCTATGCTGAAGAACTTCCGAAACAGGATTCTGAACTTCAAAAGAAGATCGTTGAAACAGCTGCTGAACTTAAAACCTGGACCGATAAACTCACTGAAGCAACCACAAGTTTTAAGCATTTTGATGATCGACAGAGCGTGATCAACGGACAAAAAGCAAATTTGGAAGCCGAACTGAAAGCAGATTTATCCCAATTTAAAGAGAAATTCCCTCAATTTCAGATTGAAGAAAACAGGGACTGGGACCAACTTTTCAGGAATTACAGGACACAACTTCAACAGTTGGAAGCATATGAAAAAGAATACGGCAAATTAAAGGCGATTCAAACAGCGATCCCAATACATTTTAGGTTAAATGGAGTATTAAGCGAAGGCGTGGAAGTAAAGGCACAATTGGATAAACTTTATTTGGGAACTGATATTCACAAAGATTGCGGCCAATTTCAGCAAACATGGACCGCATTAAAACAAGATCATACCGGACTTGCTAATCAGTTAAAAGAACTGGAAATCAGAATCGAAAAACAAACAGAAATCTTCAGGAATCTGGAGCACCATTTAACTGATGCGGTTAAGGCACAGGATTTTTCAACTATTGCGGAAGCCCGGAAAGCACTTTTGCCCGAACTGGATTATAACCAGTTGCGATCACGAAGGGAAAAAATAAAAAATGACCTCGATATCCACCTCAACTCACTGAAATTACTGTCCACACAATTACAGAATCTCCAAAAACAGGATGTGGAAAAAACCGCTGAAACCTTAGTTTCGGAATTAAAACAGCATCAGGACCTGTTTCAAAGCATAACATCGGCTTGCGAAGAGCTGCGAAGAAAATTGCAAAATGACAAAGATCGTAGGGAACAACTGGAAAAACTGGAGGCCGGAATTGCAGAAAAGGAAAAACAAAATAAACGATGGAAGTTGCTGAATGAACTTATTGGGGATTCCCAGGGGAAAAAATTCAACGATTTTGCACAGGATTTGAGTTTGAGTCAGTTGCTGCAACATGCAAACATACGGCTGGCAGACCTTAGCGACCGCTATAAGATCGATAAACCTACAGCGCAGGAAGATGATGGCCTGGTAGCAATTGATGAGCATATGGGTGGGCAGCGACGATCTGTAAAAACCCTTTCCGGGGGAGAAACCTTTATTTTGAGTTTATCGATGGCTTTAGCCCTCTCTGACCTGGCTTCACGGAATGTGGAGATCAACAGTTTATTTATAGATGAAGGATTTGGAACTTTGGATCCCGAAACCCTGGATCAAACCCTGGACACCCTTGAAAAATTACAATCGGAATCCTCTAAAACCATAGGAATCATAAGTCATGTAGATTCTTTAAAAGAACGTATCGCGACACAAATTCAGCTAAAAAGGCACGGACAGGGATATAGTACCCTGGAGGTAACAAGTTAAAAATTAAATTAACCCTTCCGTCTTAATCGGTAGGATAATTCTAATTATATAAAAATACTTTCGTACCGATTAAGCCACCTTCCCTTTCAAGGGAAGGAGCCCTTTGTTTTTCTTACCAATAAGACAAACTTAAATTTTAAAAATATAAAAGCTCCCCTCCTTGGGAAGGAGGGGTGGCCAAAGGTTGGGGTGGTTCCAGTTCTAATTTAATTCCTTAACCCTTCCGTCTTAATCGGTAGGATAATTCTAATTATATAAAAATACTTTCGTACCGATTAAGCCACCTTCCCTTTCAAGGGAAAGGAGCCCTTTATTTTCCATTTTTGAATTATTCTGTTGCCTGTTGAACCATAATAAATTCATTGATATTTTCCTTGTCAACTATACCTATGAATTTTTCGTTTTCCTTAACAAGCGCTACAGGACATTTGGTGGTCATAATTTTCTGATAGATTTCCTCTAAAGGCGCTACCGGGTCCAGAACGAGATAATCTTCTCTCATAACAGCTGAAACTTTGGAATCTTTTCCGTTTTCCGATAATCCTTTGATAAGTTCATCGCGGGTGAGAATACCCATAACTTCATCATTTTTTGCTACCACAAATTCCGTTGCCTGCCCGTCTAGTAAATACTGAACCGCTTTATCGAGGGTATCATCCGGGAGCAAAACGATATATTCCTTCATAAGAACATCCCGAACCTTATGTCCGGATAATGCTGTTCTGGAAATTTCAAACTGAGCTTCGGCACCGGCACCAAGAAAAATAAATATCCCAATAAATATCAGCCAGATATTTACATAAAATCCGGCGAAGAAGAATATAATTGCCAGAAACTGACCAATTCCTGCTGCGATTCGGGTTGCTTTTTCCCGGCTGAACTTGTAAAGCAACAAAGCACGGAGAATTCGGCCACCATCCATTGGAAAGGCGGGAATAAAATTAAATGCCGCTAAAAAAACATTGGCGATCAACAGATTAAACCAAAATGCTGCCCCGGAAAGTTTTACCAGGTCTTCCGGATTTTCTGTCAGGGTGGGAATAACATTGCTGGCATATAAAAAAGAATAAATTACAACAGCAATTACTACATTCACCAGAGGGCCGGCTATGGCAACCAGAAATTCCTGTTTAGGTTTTTCAGGAATTTTCTCTAGTCGCGCCAGGCCACCAATGGGAAGCAATGTGATGCTTTTGGTCATTATATCAAACCTTTTGGCCGTGAGCGCATGCCCCAGTTCGTGCAGGACCACACAAACAAATAATGCCAAAATCAACAGCACCCCGAGCAATCCCTGCTGCAAGTCCTTTTCCAATTGATAATAAATAATGAATACATACGCCAAAATAAATATGAATGTCCAGTGAACCTCCAGGCGTATTCCGGATACCCTGCCAATTGTTAATGCGCCTTTCATATGTTTTATATTTTAAAGGTTTTTATTTTGATGTTAGCAGGTTTCAAATTCAGGGTTTTTGGGTTTCATTAGAGATTACATCTTAAATTTAAGCATTCTATAGTAATTTTAGGAATTATAGGTTAATTGTTTTAATATGTAGGGAGGAAATAAGTTGCAGGATTTCGGTGACGGAGACCCCGATGCATCGGGGTGGAATTAGGAGATTTATAAGGTTTTTATGGAGGTTTTTAAGGTTTTACATAGGTGATCCATAGGGTTGGCATAGGGTATCTATATGAAACCCCCAGTGAAATAAGGGTTTTCACTTAAAAAATGCTGTTACGAAACAACCAAAACGCACGAAAAGCTTCAAAAACGACATAAAGAGGCAGAAATGTATTTAAACGGGCGGGATAAATAAACCAAAACAACACTCATAATTAAATTTCAGGAAATAAGAAAACCTTTCCATATTTTAAATTTTTCATAATAAAACCAGTTTTTTATGAAGAGTGGAAAAACCGTGTTTACGGTGTACTAAAGTGGAGAAGATATTTTGGTTTAAAAATTTAATTCACTTCATCAAACCATCACATCATCAAACCATCATAACTTTATTTATCTCATCCATTGTTGCAGATTGAAACCCATACTTCTCTTTACAAGCTAAATAATGATCCAGGATTTCTTTTAAATCAGCAACATTCTCATCAGGGTTGTTTCCAAAATTATGCGGATGCCACCACAAATGATATATCTCCTTGTTTTTTGCAGCGGCGGTCATTTCCGATTTGATCCTTTTCAATTTCAAATCGTTGAGAAATTTATTCGGGGAATAAGGACGCAGGAGCCTGCTGGCTTTTTGAGCTAAGGGTTTTCCTTTTTCAATATTTAGGTCTGTTAACTTATATGATTTATTATTGGGACCGATATAAGCATCTCCGGTCCTGAATATTTTATTTTTTAAGGAATCATTTTGAGTGTCTTTCCAATACCAATCGGTTGGATTGGAACGCACATTTACAATACCTAAATCATAACAAACCTTTAAATAATCTTCATTGAATTGATTTCTCGGAAACACGAGGGATTTAAGCTCTATTCCCATTTGTTTAGCCATTTCAATAGCTTTTTCCAAATCGGCTTTAAAGGAGGATAAAGTCTGACCTTCCTCCAGACAATAATAATGGGAATAGGAATGGGTGCCAATTTCCTGATGGGGAGTATTTTGAATTTGCTGAATCAGATCCCTTGCGAAACAAAGAAATTCTGTCTCCGGGGATTGTATAGATTTCCCATAATGATAAGCGGACAGGTCCGAATTCTTATATTTCGGAAAAACATTTGGTGTGTTTCCCCTCCATTCTTCCCAGTTTTTATTGAACAACATTCCTACCGCTGCCCACGTACAATGTATATCATATTCAGAAAACAAGTTTAAAATTTCAGGAATAACTTGGCGCGTATTTTTGAAGTAGATTTCCTTTTCTTTATGATCCACCTTATCAAAAACTCCCCAAAGAAGTTCAAAATCCAATGATATTACTAAAAAACCGTTTGTTGATTCGTTCATTTGTTAATTGGTTAATTGGTTAATTGGGAATTCGGGATTTGTTAACTGGTTGATTGGTGATTTGTAATTCGTTAATTCGATACACATGTCACATCGAGCGCAGTCGAGATGTCAAATTCTACTTCAAAAAGTCTATTCTCTATATTCTATTTTCTTTTCCAACAGTATCAAATCGTCCCTTCATTACAACGTCACAGCTTCACATGGTCACAATATTTTCCTTTTCCAACTCAATTTCCCTAATGCGCTTCAATTTCTTCATCTTAATTATCTTATCATACTTCTTCTGAGCCAGGTAATAATAGATCACAAAAAAGGCGAAATACATTACCATGGATTTTTGGCGCATAATGATTCCCAAATTAGACATAATGAAAGTCATTGCAAATGAGGAAAGGAAAAATACCACCAAACTCATTTTTACAACTACTGTTGAATTTTTTATAAAAGTGATAAAATCCTTTTTTAAAATTTTAAAGAAAAGCAATAGATACATCAGGTTTTCTACCGAGGTAATAAGCCCCAGTATGCCCGGCGCATCAAAAAATAATGGCCTGAACCAGAAAGTAAAAAGTTTTAGTGGCAAGGGATAAGAATTCATATCAACTCCGGAACCAGAGGAACTTAAGGATTCAGATCTGTGTGCAGAAAAATCTTCAAAACCTCCCACCAGTTCGTCAGAGCTTTCCAATCCAACCACTCCCAGAATAGTATCCTGAACCAGTACCAATAACCCAATCAAGACGATATAAACAAATAATTTCCTGCCGAATGATATTTTTTCCTTTCCACTCATATATCCCAAAACGGTACCAACAGCCACAAACATGAATACGTGAGGACGGATATAATAAATAAGCAATGAACCCAAAATTAAAGGGACAAGTCTGGACTTTGGATTTTTAATAGCATAAGCAAACATCATCAATCCCAGGAAAATAGGAGCACCTTTTCCTAAAGAGGCGGTCCAGAAATGCATGTTTGGAAAAAACAGGATAAGGGTAAGTAGATCAAAATTTTTAAAAACCGTAACCTTAATTGGAATATTTTCCCTGAAAAAAAGATAGGCATATACAAACCCCAGATAACCAAACCAGGCGAAAAGCAGCATCATCATTTCATAATTAAAGCCTAAAAAATTGATGAAGGGATATGAAAGAAAATCTATAAAAGTTGTACTCGTGCCAAAAAAATCAAACCAACCCCAATCTTCTCTCTTTGTTCTTTCAAAGTATGCCTTAGAGTCTGAACGGTTAAATATGGTATAGGCGTAATAAATCCCCAGAAAAATAAGATGATAACCAAAAAGCTGATTCATCAATTTCTTGGAAAAGAATGCATGTTTTTTACTCAGGGAACTAAAAAGTCCCTGGGTAATGAGTAAAAGTAGTAATATTAAAAAAAATGCTCCAAGCATATTAAAATAATTCCAGATCCCCCAACGTGTAAGACCAATTGTTAAGCTGTAATAATTCCCGTTTCAAATTTGAGTCCAAATTTACATCTCTCAGGGTTAATACAGGGCCATAATTTCCCGAAAATCCCAAACCCGCTTTTAGTTCAGTTGAAGTAATAACCTGTGCCCCAAACTTTTTGCTAATTTTTTTTACCGCGTTACTTATTTTAACAAGACCAGAATCATCAGAATAAATATGCTCAGTGATTCTCAGTTCTTTAAAAAATTTGTGCTGTTTGATGTATCCTGCCAGATAAAAATCTGTTTCTGCTTTTACTTCATATTCCTGCAAAGGGTTATTTTCATAGCGCCATGAAAGATATTCGGGAGATTTTAAAGTAAATAATTTATTTTCTCCACTTTTTAAATCATTATATTTTGAGATCAATTTGGTGATTTGAACATCTGAACTATTATTGTTTATCTCGTAATGCCTGTACCGTTTATTTCCAACCCAATTTAAAGGGTTAGCAAGCTTTGCACGGATCTTTAATTTATCCACTTCCTCCCAACCCATTTTCAGATATCCGGACAAACTTTGGGTGTTGGGGGTATTAAAAATAAAAGAATCACCGTTCTCCTTAGCTATTTCAATTGCCCTCAAGGTAAGTTTTTTAAAAATTCCTTTTCCCTGATGATCGGGATGCGTTGCCGTATCTACCGCTCTAAATGTGGAAAACACATCTTTCCCCAATTGCCATTTCCATCGCATTAAAGCACGAACTCCAATAATACTGCCATTTTCAACAGCAACCAAAACCAGGGATTTTCCAAAGGGATTATCTACATGTTTGTATCTCCATACAGATTCCGTCTTTTTTGAAGAAGTCTCACCAAGGCTGGCTTTTAGCACTCTCAAAATTTCCGGGATGTCCTGCTCTGTGGCTTCTCTGATTTGCATAGTTGATGGTTAATTGGTTAACTGGGGATTGGTTAATTGGTAAATTGGTAAAATAGTTAATTCGGGATTCTTTCCCCCTCGATCCCCCAAAGGGGGAGAAGGAGATTGAGGATTTGTTAAATGGTTAATTGGTTAAGCATTCAGTTTTCTGTTTTCTGTTAAAAATTTATTATTTCAATTAACACAAGTTACTTCGCAACAGATTACTGCATCACATCGTCACTTCATCACTACATTACTAATTAACCAATCCCGAATTAACGAATCACAGATAAATAAATTTCCTCCAACTCATCAACCATCCTCCTCAAACTAAAATTATTCAATACCCTTTCACGGGCTGCATTTTTATAGTTGCTTAACTTTTCAGGATCCTCAATTAAAACCTTACACAAACAGGAGAGTTTCGTCCATTCTTCGACTTTGCAAGTCAGGCCATCTTCCCCATTTCTTATAACCTCCTTAATCCCCCCTGCATCTGTTGAAACAATAGCGCATTCCATACTCATGGCTTCCAAAAGGGCAATAGGCAATCCTTCAAAAGAGCTGCTCATCATAAAAATATCCATCGCAGAAAAATAGGGTTTAACATCGGTTTTTAAACCCGGGAAGAAAACTTTTTTTTCTAATTTCAGTTTGATCAGTTCAGCTTTGATCTCCTCTTCTAACGGCCCGGCGCCGACGATTATTCCATATACATTTGAATTTTTAGTCTCAATTTCTTTAAAAACCTTTAACCATTCAATAAGCCGCTTTTGAAACCGGAAAACAGCAACATTTCCTATAACCAAAGCATCTTCCGGAATGCCCAATTTCAGTTTTGTTTTGGTTCCCGAATTGGGATCTCTTCTAAATGAATCGGTATTGGCCCCGTTTAAAAGGGTTTTTAGAGGAATTTTTGGGTTGATGTTCTTCTTTATTGAGTTGGTGACATCTTCTGAAACCCCCAAAGCCAGGCTCTGGGAATTAAATGTGAACCTGTTAATTGTTTTGGTAGCAATGTGATAACGTTCCTGCATATTATGCTCGGAATAAACAACAGGGATTTTGGTTTTAGCAAAAACCAACCTCCCCAAAAACCCGGCCCAGGGCAAATGACAATGAATTACATCTATTTCATTTTTTTTGCAATACTCAATCACCCCTGAATACTGTTGCATCAATTTTAAATTGTTGGTCGCTGAAAAACAAGACACCTTTCCCCCTGCACTTTCGAGTGCTTCCACCATCTGGTTTTTCCAGGGAAGAAAATAAATTGTGTGAAACTCAAATTTTGATGTATTGTGCAATTTCATGGTTTCAGGCAATAACATTTCTGCCCCACCGCGACCCAGGGATTTTATGATGTGAAGAATTTTATTTTTTTGCATTTACTTGCTCAGTATTACGGTGCAAAAATACTTGAATAAGAAAGGATAACAAGATTTTAAGAGGAATTTATTAGAAATACGAATTACACGAATTAAAACGAATTGCACGGATTGGTGGTAAACACAGATTCCACGGATGAAAACGGATTACGCAGATTGGGAGTTTGGAAAACCCGAATTGAGGAGGCTGTCCGGCCCCCGACCACCTAAAGGATGAGAAGATATTGCCCCCCAGTCCCCAAAGGGGGAGCAAAAGATAAAAAAAGAGATTTTTTTAAATAGTAGGTTCGCCCGAAAATTTGAATACTTTTTCCGCACTCTTTAGAATTGGCGTTAAAGGGAGAGATAAAGAATTTGTTTAAAAATTTCAATTTACTTATCCCAAAATCAAATCATCATAACATCACATAATCACATCATCAAACCATCATTTTATAAACCTCAACAAACCTCCCAGCAATCTCCTCATTCATATTCTCCTTAAGCACCATCAAGCGCGCAGTTTCAATTTGTTCCAAATTTGAATTTTCCAGAGTTTCTAAAACAGCTTTTACAAAGCTTGTTCCAATACCATTTTCTTAGATACGCCAACATTCTCCTAAAATAGGGTTTATCTCAAATTGGTTCTTTTCCTCTTTAATAATAGCTTTATTTGATATATTTGCTTTTGGCAAAGCTGTTCATATTTGCACTTCATGATACAAATTAGTCGTTGTCAATATTTCGGACAAGTTCCCAAGATATTGTTCTATTTCGCATTCAGTAACTCATTATAGATAAACAGAAATATTTCATGGAAATTATAAAAGATAAATTTAAAATACAGGAAGATCAGTATAGATTTCCCTACCATCATCTGCCCTATCTTGACAAAAACAAGAATGTAGTTAATCATCGGTCTCTTTCCTGGGGTTTTAAATATTTTTGCTATCTTCTGCAAACAAAAGAATTGACTGAAGCGCTTAATCCCGATTCCGTTTTAGACATAGGTTGCGGGGAAGGAAGATTTTTAGGACTACTTAACCATGAAATTGAACGAAAAGTCGGTGTCGACCTTTCCGAAAGGCCTATTCTTTTTGCAAAAGCTTTTCATCCGGAAATTGAATTTCAAGCAAAAGATGCTGCAGATCTTCAGGAAACTTTTGATGTTGTTACAGCTATTGAAGTTTTAGAACATATTCCAGATGAGCAGATCACTCAATTTTTAAGCACCATGTATTCCCGAACAAAACCAGGGGGACATATTATAATATGTGTTCCCACAACAGTTCGGGAACTTTCAGAAAAACATTATCGGCATTATGACATAAATAAATTCAGAAAACAACTAGCAGATTCCTCCCTAAAACTCACAGAAAAAAAAGTGGAATATGTCTATCACTCTCCCTTGTGGCTAAATCTTTACAGCAAATTCACTCAGAATGGACTGTGGATATTTGAAATTAAACCTTTGCGTAACCTAGTATGGAAATATATTAAAAAGAATCTGTTAATCACTACTCCCGAACAAGGGGAGGAAATGATAATTGTATTGCAAAAGAATCTTTAAATCCTTGCATTGTGTAAGTTTCATCCAGATTAACTTGCCGCGATATTTTTAAAATCTTATTTAGACTAATCTTGCCAAGCTTTCATCACAACTTTCAGTTTTTAAAGCAGGATCATTAAGGCGAAAAATTCATCTTTCAATAAAACCATTCTATATTAACCAGATTATCCTTTTATTAATTAATTTAGAATTTCCAAACTGATTTTATGATTAAATATAGAATTTTGAACTATAAATCCGACTTTGACGAGGTTGTCGCATTGTTAAATGCTAATTTAAATACTAGACATACAAAGGAGTTTATTTTTTGGAAACACTCTAAAAACCCATTTGGGCGCCCACTTGGCGCAGTTGCCATAGTAAATGAAACTATTGTTGGTGTGGTTTTTTATTTACGTTACAATTTCCAGCGAAAAAATAAGGTCACAATTAAATGCCTTAGACCTATTGATGGTTGTACTGCCAAAATTCATAGAGGAAAAGGTATTTTGAAAATGTTAATGAAATATTGTCTTGAATTGTACAATAATGATTACGATATGCTAATAGCTACACCCAACAAATATAGTTATCCTGAATTTTTAAAATTGGGATGGAAAAATTTAGAAAATAGATATTCTTACAAAATCGGGATCATCTCTCCTTTTGGTATTTCTAAAAATGTTTCAATAACTTCGGTGAACTCTGAAACTTATATTAATCACAATCCAAATACGCATAATTATTTTGTGACAAGCAATATACCAGGTTTTTTTAAATGGAGGTACCAAGAAAGTCTTGATAGTCAATACATAATAAAAAAAATTCTGGTTGATGGACAATACAATTTCGTCATCTACCATATTCGGAATTTTAATGGCCTGAAATATATAGTATTATGCGATTTCATTGGTGGCCAAAAGAACATTAATAATGTTGTAAGGGCCATTTGTAAAATGGAAAAACTCTATTTTGTTTACTATTTAAGTAATAAAATAACAGATGGAATAAAATTTTTACTTAAAAAAAAGCACGGAGAAGCAAGGATAACAATTAGAGAAGATAACGCCAAACTACATGATGATGTTGTATTCTCCTTATCCGATTTGAGCCTATAAAGGGAGGTTTTAATACTAGTATGTGTTTCATGAAAAAAAACAAAGAACAAATTTTTCATTTTAAGGAGGTGAAAATTCCTGTTTAACTAAAAAGTTGCGTGTGAGACTTGAATCCTACTTAGTTGGAGTAATTAATTTTTGATATAATTGCTCAAATTTCTTTGCATTTATCTCCGGATCGAAGCCTTTTGATATCATAGAAAAGGCATTTTCCCCTAAAAGCTTTCTCAGTTCAGAATTATTCATTAGTTCTATTAATTTCTCTTTAAACTCCTTTTTATTAAAGTCATCTATTAAAAAGCCTGTCTGGCCATTTATCAACACCTCCGAAACCCCTCCTACATTGGTAGATATTGAAGGTATTTTTTGGGTGCCTGCTTCCAGTATTACCCCAGGAACACCTTCAACCTTACTGCATAGAACCAGGCAATCTGATGCAGCCAATAGTTCCGGAATATCCTTTCTGAAGCCAAGGAAAAAGACCCTCTCGTACAAGCGCTTTTCCTCCACAATCTGTTTCATTTTTTCAAGTAAAATGCCGTTACCTACACAAACCAGTTTTATATCTGAGGCTTCCTTTTCTAATTCCTCAAAAATATCCAAAAGAAATTCGTGGTTCTTTTCCGGGCTGAAATTACCAATATGCAAGGCTATTTTAGATTTTTGATCAAACCCCATATCTATTCTTAATTCCTTATAAAGCTTCTCTCTATCTAATCCTTTTATAGGAATACCTCTTCTAATTACTTCAGTCCGATTTATAGGATAATTATATGTTTTAATGAAATCGGCCATAGCTTGATCACCAACCGATGTAACATGGGCAATTCGCTGAAACATTCTCTTATATATTATTTTTTTCGGCCTACTTGAAATCCATTCACTTATAATACTTATGTTTCTGTAGACCAACGGAATATTTCTAAAAAACAAAGAAGCTGCAACAGTATATTTAAGAGTATCAGACCCATTACACTGAATAATATCCGGTTTGATTTCATTAACAAGCTTAACGATTTTTTTTACAATATAAAATGAAAATTTGCCATTCTTAGCAGAAACCAAATCCCTGTTTTCCGCATTTTCCACTACTAATACATCCTTTTCATTTTCATATAAACCCACAAAAACCACTTCATGACCTAATTTTATCAATTCAGAACTCAGATATGCGGCAAAAAGTTCTGCACCCCTGTATTGTCGTTTTGTTACTATATGAAGAATCTTCATTTTAATATGTGTTGAAGTTTTAGGAAGGCCAATAACATCACTATAACAACTCAGAAATTGATCGGCAATAATTTCATTAGAGTAATTATCAACCACCATCTTTTTTGCTATTTCAATCCTTGAAGAATTGGCTTCATGACCTCCCAATACCATTTCTAAAGTATTTTTAAACCCGGTTTCATCATTCTTTTCGATCAACCAACCTGTTTTACCATTCACAACTATTTCGCCTATACCTCCAACATTATAAGCAATCACTGGAATTTGACAAAACATGGCCTCTAAAATCACCGCAGGTAAACCCTCAATTATACTGGGAAGAATGAAAACATTTGCTTCTTTTATATAGGAAAGGGGATTACTAACAAAACCATAAAATGTAATTTTTGAATTCAAACCTAAATTATTAACTTCTTTTTCAATCTTAGATTTCAATGGACCATCTCCTACTAAATGCAGATGCATTTTCTGGTTTGAACCTGCAAGTGATTGAAAAATTCTTAAGATACCTTCATGATTTTTTTCAAAAGTAAAACCTCCAACATGAACAATATGTTGACAATCCTCAGGTTCTAGCACTATTTTTTTTATTTCTGAATTGATTTCCAGCCCAACAGGAACTACCTTGGTTTTTCCTGATAAAAAAGGGAAATGATTTAAAATGTCTTTTTCTGATGCTTTGGAAACTGAAATAACATATTCAACATTTTTATAAAAGAAATTATTAATTCGCTTTTGAAAAGAGGATTTTAAATAGCTGCCAACTTCACTCGCATTTCTGGCGATAACAGGTATTTTCCAACCAAATATAATTTTGGAGAAAACAATATATTTTAAGGTATCACCCGCGTTTGCCTGTATTATATCTGGTTTAAACTCTCTTATTATTTTGTGTAGGTTCCGCCACGCAGAAATATCGAAAAATCTATTCTTTAAATTTGCATTTAAAGAATAGATTTTTCCATTAAAGGGTAGATGTGCTTCACCTTCAAACAGGGATAATATCTTAACCTCATGCCCCTTTTCGATTAAAATATTGGATAATTGGCAAGTGAACATTTCTGCTCCCCTTGTCTGAGATTTTTGAATGAGCTGGAGGACTCTCATGATCAGTGCTTTCTGTTTATATAACCTTGGGCATCTAATACAGTAAAACCTTCAACTGAATTGAAGGTATGCGTTGCTAAAAGATTTTTTTCCCAATTTGGCAGTATTTGTTCTAATCTGATTTCCTCAAAGGTGGTTGGAGATAGGATTTTTATTTCATTAAATTGTATTCCATACCCATACTTTGGGGCTCCTATTTGAGCTGGCCGTACCAGTTTACCTCCTAATTCAAAAATTCTGCCAGCTGGTCTTGCTCTTCTTACATCCTTATAAATCGGATTGGAAGGATGCGGCAACCAGGTATCATCCATAAGATCTTTAGAATAATAAATAAATAGATATTGATCCCGGGCACTTTCAGAAATAACCTTTTCAGTTCCAAATAAATAATAATAGTCCTGATGCTTAATTAAAGTTGCATCATAAAAAGGTTTATCCTTAAAAATTCTCTTCTCCTTTTGCCATTCATCCGGAAATTTAATACACTTATACAACCATAATTCTCCTGAACTTGCAGATTCTGGAATTATATAAAAGTTATTATTTTCTTTAAAAACAAAAGGATAGGAAAGATGGTAATCCTCTTCGATAACCTTCCTTGGAGTATTGTTGATTAGTTTTCCCACTTTGTCAAAATAAAAATAGCTAATGTATCCTTTCCGGGTTTTCATATTTAATTCTTCGAAAAACATATAAAAGCCTTCTTCATCCTTTTTAACAACAAAAGGATCCGCCCAATCATAACCTTTAGGTGGCACTAATTTTTTATATCTAAAAATTGAAGTTTCAGTTTCATTATGGCTTTTAAATTTATAGAGTAAAAACCATTGAGGAGGGTTAAGAGATTCTAACAAAATTTCCTTTATTCTACGAATCCAAAAGGAAAGATGTATACTAATTGCCGCATAATTAAGCGGGGTTTTGTACAAAGGCATCGAATAGAATCTTTTATTGTTCCAATTTAAAGATGCCATTGTTTCCGATTTTCCTCGTGCAAGATTATCCAAAGCAGAATTAAACAACTCCACACCGGACCAGAATACTTCATTTTTATTTCTATTAAAAGAAGTGAAATTAGTTTTAGTAAAAGCTTTGTCTATAACTATTCCTCCATCCAGATCAGATGAAAGCCTTTGGAGGGTCACCCCTGTAACAGATTCTTTATTTACCACTTCCCAAAACCCCGGAGGACCCCCTCTATTGATTTTATTATCTCCATGGTGTAAGGACCAAACTCCAAATCTCGCAGCATCAAGAATGCCTCCCTTTAGAATACCAAATCCAAATCTTATAAGTACATCGAGATTTAATTCCTTAATTCCAATAACATCTTCATCAGAAAATCTATAACTAAACCGGGTTTCTATCCCATGTATTTCAATGGTTGGTATCTTGGGGTCTAATACAAAATTCTTAATTAAAAATGCATCATTCGCCACTTTGAACATTTTTCTGTCCACAGCCTGAAAGAACCTATAAAAAAATCCAGAATTGGATGCTTCAGATTTATTTTTATTAATTATTAATACCGAAAGTTCTAATTCGTCGTGTTCAATAATATGTTGGATGATTTTTTTTTGCCAGCTTCTCATTTTCAAATCATCCATCAAGATACCTATTCTCTTCATTCTATAAATTTAACTAAAATTCTTGTTCATTAAAGCAACCTTATTATAAAGCTCCTCGTGCTTTTCAGCAATCTCCTCAATGCTAAACCGCTGTTCTGCCTCCTTTTTAGCCATACGAGCCAATATCTCCATTTCAGCAGGATTTTCAATGGCCCAGTTAATTTTATCAGCCATATCCAGAGTTTCCTTAAGGTTCCAATTTTCAGAAAAATTTCAATTCCAAAAAATTAAGGTTCTTTGCGCCATTTGCATTTCTGACTTGGGAAGACCCTCAGTTCACGGGTAAGCTCGCATATATTCTTTCGATCCTTACTTGATTGTACAGCATTTCCCTTTAAAGCCCGGTTATAAATTTTTCAGGTCTTTGTCATTTTTTAAAATTAAGGCTTTTATTCTTAACTCTAATGCCTCCTTATTTAGAAACTCCACGGTATCTATTTGAAAGTAAATTTAATATTTAATTCCTTTTAACTGGTTCTAATAAAAACTCTCTTCCATTATCCACATCCTTCGCATCTAAAGGAATTATATTATATTCCATTAAATTCATGAGATCGATGCAGGCGTCGTGAACTTCCCTGCTATGAGTAGATAAAAAAATAATAGGTTTTTGATTTGATGATAATAATGATTTAAGATCTTTTAAAACTTCAAATTCCGCACCTTCAATATCCATTTTTATTACATCCGGAATCTCAATCTCTCTACGTTCCAATAAGGCACTTAATTTAACTACGGATACCTCCATGTCACCTTCTTCACACAATTTTCCGCCCACAGAATTACCTTTGGCAAATTTTAGGACACCCTCTTTATCAGAAACGGCATTATTAGAATGATTTATTTTTCCCAAATTATTAAGATCCATATGCTTTTGAAAATATCTGGAATTACTATCAACGGGCTCAAAACTATATACAGTTGATTCTTTATTTACTGTTTTAAAAAGTAAAGTATAATAACCGGAATGTGCACCTAAATCCCATAATATATTTTTGCCCTTACATTTTTCAGCAAAGGTTTTAGTTTGTTTTCTCTCGTAAATTCCAAGCCATACACTTTTATTATGAGAGCCTATAATCCATTTTTTTCCTTTCAGGATTCCAGTAAGTATAAATACCACCGTATTATCAGGAATTATTAAGAAAGGTATCCTTAGCAAATTTCCAATAAAACTATTACCCCTTAAAATATTATGTTTTCTTAAATTAAGCATTATAAAGTTCTTTAAAGCGCTAATTTACTCAAAAAATATAGTTCATAATAAAAGACCCTCCATTTTGAATATTTATTGCTGATGTCGTACCACAGACTGAAAATTCCGGCAAGCATAAATATAGAAAATGATGATTTAACCCCTATCATTTCCCATATACGATAATGTTAATGACCTAAAATGTATAAAACTTTTCATTTTTAGCAACCAACTACTCAATACATAAATTATCACACCAAAAATCCCACCAGATAAAATTCTTACAATATCAAATTCTGGTTCTAACCACATGTCAAATAGAAATAACAGCCCTCCACAAATAGATGCTAAGGTAATTATTGGAATAATAGCCTTTAGCTGTTCCCAGGGAGAAAAATCAATAAATTTATCGGTATAATACGCATTTAAAAAAAATACTATTACACTTACAACAACCTGAGAGAACAAAATACCATATATGCCATATTGAAAGCCTATGATCAATGATACTACTATAATTATTTTTTCATAAACTTTCAATTTCAAATAGAGATCGCTTCTTCCTTTAATATTAAGTATGTTTAAATTATAAGTTTGAATAGGTCTTAATATGCCTGTGATGCACAAAATTTGAAAATAGGGCACCGCAGGAAGCCATTTTTCAGTAAATAAAAACCGAAATACAGGCTCTGCCAACACTGCCAGGAAAATAAGGATAGGTGCAATGGTAAAAGTGACCACTTGCATTAGTTGCTTATTTACTCTTTTTAATCGGATATTGTCATTTTGAATAGTCGAAAATAAAGGATAGGTTACTTTATTTAAAGCCCTGCTAATATTAGTCACAGGCAATTGCTTCATAGTTTCGGCCCTTGTATAGAATCCTACCTGACTTGGAGAGAAAAATTTTCCAATAATTAAGATATATGAGTTATTAAAAATTATCTCAAGGCTATCAGACAAAGCCAGTTTATATCCAAAATTAAAATGAAATTTTAGTTTTTCTATGTTTACAACCCATTTTGGTGTCCAACCGGAATAGAACCATACCAGCACGGTAGAAACAAAGTAGATCACAATTTGGCTCCAAACCAAACTATAGACTCCATATCCGGAATAAGCCATATAAATACCCACCCCACCTCCAACTACATTCGCTGGAAGTTCGATTAAAGTTTGCACCTTAAACTTCAAATTTTTGGTGAGTCTTGCAAATTGTACGGCAGAAAAGGCTGTTAAAATATAGGAAAGACAATATATTCTTATAATACTCACAAGAATTGGTTGGTTGAAGAATTCGGCAACCAGGGGCGCGGTGAAATAGGCCAAAAAATAGACTACAACACTTACCGCTAAATTTAAAAAAAATACTGTAGAAAAGTCTTCCTCATCAACATCTTCCGTTCTTATCAATGATTGTGTCATTCCTGAATGAACCAATACCCGGCCTAATCCAATAAGGATAGAAATCATTCCAATCAATCCAAATTCTGCAGGCAAAAGTATTCGCGCCAGGATTAAGGAAACAAAAAAGCCTATAATATTATGGCCGAATTGATGGGCAAAAGTCCAGGCAAAACCGGAGGCAGCTTGTTTTCTTAAGGACATCTAATAATTTCTGAAATCATAAAGAAGAAATTAACAGGATGAAAATTTGCATTAAAACAAGTGATTTCTTCATATTATATTGAATCTTCCAGATGATATTACTACTGGAAAAAGGATTGTGTTTTTTTTCAATTTCAAAGATATCATTTCTTACCGAGCTACAGCTCGTCCGGTTTCATGTTTTAGTCCTTTATTAGGACATTGTATTTTTTCTGAAATTCCAAATCTGGCTTAAAACCATACCTATAGCCTACTTCTTTTAATACTGGATTTCTGTAATCGTTTAGGATATATAGAAACCGGTAGTGCTTGTAAAGGAATACCTCTGAACCTACTGAATATTCTTTCCGCGTTTCTGCGGCTACCGCTAACTGTTCATTATAAACCTCTCTATATCTGTATATTCTTGATAAGAGTAATCCGGTTATTATTAATAACACCAAATTGGAGGTTATGAAAAAAATTCTGTTGGATTTATTAAAATTTCGCGCGAACAAAATAAAAATATAGGGAAATGACAAAATAAAATAATGTGAAACAGTCTGGACATAAAGGGGTATCAAGTTTGCCACAATTCCTATAATTAGAATGGCACTTATTCTATCCTTAAATGGATTGATTCGCAACAAAAAAAGTGGTAACAGCAACAAGAGAAAAACTTTGGATCCCGCCAAAAATCTGAACCAGGTTGTCTCTAATTCAATCATCTCCTGATCATACCCGGATCCTGTTAACTGCAGCGCCAAATCTTGTATTCCAACCTTTTCGAGAAAAACAAAATAGAAGAGAAAAACAATCAAAGGAAGTACACCCCCTGCTAAGAATTTTACCAGGTATTTTTTTTGGTATCCGTATAAAGTAATAACCAGTAGAAAAAAAGGTAGAAAATTGAATATCCCATATTGTTTACAAAAAAAGCTGAGAGATAAAAATATACCAGCCATAAAAAAATAACGATACAGGACCATTAAATAAGAAAGTAAAACAAAAAAAATCAAATATACTTCTAGATTTATATAGGTACCATCGGAACTGAGGACTGCAATAAACAAAAACAGGCTTAGAAATGCCGCTGAAACATTCTCAAGCCCCTCTTTTTGGCATATTTTATAGAAGACCCAAACTGAAGAAGCTATGATTAAATATTGGAATGCTAAAAAAATATGATAAGCAGGATCATCGAAGAAAAAATGAATAAGTGAGTTGAGATACATCACCACAGGGGTATAGCTACTAAAAATATCCTTGTACGGAATAGATCCTTGGGAAATGTCCCGGGCAATAGACAGATAATAGGGAGCATCGGTGCTTATAAAAGCATAAGTGATACTCAGAATAATCAATAGAACTAATATAGTACCCCAAAAAAGATTATAATATTTTAGCTGTCTCATCTATGGTTTCTCTTATTTGATCTATTACTTCGAAATTTAATTCATAAAAAAAAGGAAGTCGTAGAAGACAATCAGTATATTTTTCTGAATTATTTAATACCATTTTCCCGCACTTATCTTTATAAAATGGGCTTTCGTGCAAACCCTGGTAATGAAAGACAGCGAGTATTCCTTCAGATTTTAAACGTTCTATAACAAGGTCACGTTGTACAGGCTCATTAAAAACCAGATAAAACATGTGAGCGTTATTTGTTGCAAAATCGGGAATTACCGGAAGTTTGAAATATTTTTTCTCAACATCTATTTTTAAAATATCATAGTAGGAATGCCAAATATGCAGCCTTCTGCTTTGAATCTTATCAATATTTTCCAATTGTGCCCATAAAAATGCTGCAGTTAATTCAGAAGGAAGAAAGGAACTTCCTATATCTACCCAATTGTACTTATCTACTTCCCCTCTAAAAAAGGCGGATCGATTCGTTCCCTTTTCCCAGATGATTTCTGCCCTCTCCATAAAGCGTGGATCATTAATTGCTAACATTCCTCCTTCCCCGGAAATCACATTTTTTGTTTCGTGAAAGGAGAATGCTGCCAAATGTCCTATGGATCCCAAAGCCTTTTTTACGCCATCTTTCCCGGTATAGAAGCTATCAATAGCATGTGCGGCATCTTCTACAACAACCAGGTTATATTGCAGTGCCAAATTCATTATTATATCCATATTACAGGCTACACCGGCATAATGCACAGGAACAATCGCTTTTGTTCTCGGGCTAATCAATGTTTCTATAAGGGACTCATCCATTCCTGGATGATCTTCCCTGCTATCGACAAAGATAATTTTAGCACCTCTCAGCACAAAAGCGTTCGCAGTACTCACAAAGGTATATGAGGGCATAATAACCTCATCCCCAGGTTGAATATCAATCAAAATAGCCGCCATTTCGAGGGCATCTGTGCAGGAGGTGGTTAACAAACACTTTCCGAAATTGTATTGGTCTTCAAAAAAGTTCTGACATTTTTTAGTAAAGCTACCTCCTCCAGAGATTTTGCCTCCTTCTATTGCCTGCTTCATATATTCTAGCTCATTCCCCGTTAAATAAGGTTTATTAAAGGGTGTTTTAGTATTTTTTTTCAAGAATAAACTATTTTAATTGATTAATCCTTTTTTAACTTTTTGAAACCATTTATTAAAATATTGCCCGCGCCAAGAGCATTATTTAGCAATATTCCAATCAGGCTTAAGAAACTTACAAGTAAGGCTATTTCCATAGGTACACCAAATTGATCGTAAAACACAATATACACACCCTCTCTTACCCCAAGGCTCCCAAAAGAAAGCGGTATTAGAAAAAGGATAAAAAAAACTGGTGCCGCAAATAAATTAATACTGAAATCAATTTCATACCCTAAAGCTCTGAATAAAAACTGATTACTTAAAGCAGAAATTATCAGTATCCCCCAGGAAATAAAAAAAGTTGAAAAAAGTAATTTTGGATTCTTAAAGCCGGAGAGTAAACTCCTCGATTGGGTAAAATCCAGACTATTCAAATTTACCAGTTTTTTTAATTTAACCAATTTAGAAAATTTTAAAATAAGCGAACAAACTGAGGAATTTATCCAATCTGAAATATTCTCGCCCTTACCTTTTAGAATTAAACCTCCAAAAAGAATAACTAACGCCAAAATCCCAGAACCACCAAAATATATTTTATTATATAGTTTTCCATCCTTCAATAAATGATCTTCTATTAAAGGAAAAACTATCAAAATCATTAATGAAACGGACAAGAAGCCAATAAACTTCTCTGAAACTATGGTTATTACAGGAGAGGTATAAGTCTTTAATTTTTTTCCAACAGCGATTATTCTGTAGGCATCCCATCCGATATTTCCTGGAGTAAAATAACCAATTGCTAGTCCTGCCCAATAATGGAAAGAAATATACCTAAAAGATAAAGGTTTTTTATTGTAAAAATTATTCAATAAGTACCAACGCCCTGATCCTAAAACAATAGAAATCGGCATGATGGCCAATGCTAGAATAATATAGACCAGGTTCACATCTTCTAAAAGAGAAAATAACAGTGAAAAATCAACCTTTTTAAAAATAAAAAAAAGTAAAATCAAAGGCAATGAAAAATATAAAAACCTTTTAAGCAGAATATACTTTCTATTCAATATTTTAATTTTTTAAAGGAATTTTCAGGACGAGTAATTACTTTAATAACCCAATTGGAAAATCAGGGTTATTTTACCAAATCCGCTAATTTTGGTTTTTGCTGTTCCCTGATTATTCTAATTAGGTATTCTCCAATAATTCCAAAGGCAAATAAATTTAAACCTCCAAAAAAGCTAATAAGAGAAACCGTTGAAGCATAGCCCGGGAAATCAATATCTATCATTAATTTTCTAATCACAATTGAAAATATGAACAGCATGGAACCCAAAAATCCAATAATACCAATAACACCAAGAATTCTTAAGGGTAAGGATGAATAATAAAGGATCCCGTTTATAGCAAGGGTCATCAGTTTAGGAAATGTGTAATTAGTTTTGCCAAATTCCCTGCTATTATGTTCAACCTTAATATTTTTAAGATTATTGGAACAGTTAAGCATAAGACTTGAAACTGCCGGCATAGCGTTATAACTATTTACAGTCGCGCTGGCAAGGTCCTTTGTCATAATCCTAAAGGATGAAAGAACCAATCCCTTTGGTTTATCTAAAAAAATCAGATCAATTTTTTTAAAAACATAACTTCCGGCACTTCTCCATAATGAATGTTTTCGCTCTCTGTAATTAGGGATTGCAAAGATTCCTTCAGTATGAGAATTAGAATGCATGGCATTTATCATTTTTGGAATCTCCTGTACCGGATGTTGCAAATCATCATCCATCGTTATTATATAATCCCCGGAAGCCTGACTTAATCCAACCAAGGTTGCAATATGCTGTCCTTGGTTTTTTCGTAAAGTCAGAACTTTAATATTGTTATATTTCTTTTTTAAACGTTCAAGAAAAACTCCCGTGTCTAAAAAAAAAGGGCTGTCATTGACAAAAATGATTTCAAACTGAAAGCCCTTTTCAGCATTTATGGCATTTAACTCTGAAACGATCATTCCAAGGCTTTTGGTACTCTTAAATACAGGGATTACAACGGAAAAAAGTGCCATTTAAAATAATTTATTAATTTAATATTCAGATAATCCTTAAAAGGTTTATTTACTTTGTACCCTCAATCTTCAGAATTACATTAAATTTTCCACTCTGTATTTGGGCGGATAACCTTACAAGGATTCCCGTAAGCGATCACACCTGCAGGAATATCTTTAGTTACCACGCTTCCTGCGCCTATGAAAGAATTTTCACCAACCACAACGCCATCCATCAATACAGCACCTGAACCAATTACTGCTCCCCTGCCGATTGACACCTTACCTGAGATTACAACACCCGGATTAATATCTACAAAATCCCCAATACTACAATGATGACCAATCAAAGCTCCTCTTTTGATCGTAACGCCGAAACCTAATTCAGTCTGACTGCTTATAACAACCCCTTGTTCTATAAAACCACCCATTGCAATTGACGAGGAGTTAGCAACATACGAAGAATTGTGAATGATGTTTTTGAAATGAAATGGCTGAATCCCATGCTGTTCTGAAAAATATTTAAAAATAGGATATTTATTTTTAGGGCCAGAAGCACCAAAAACAACCGGAATATCTAAGTCTGGAATAGCACCATTTTCATAAACCGAATAAGAAAATTCCATAAGCGGAGTTTTTGGTCTTGAGAGGATGTCCATATTTAAATAGATATCCAAATGATCAGCCAGATTGTTATCCTTTAAAATATCATAAATAACACAGGTTAAATATTCTGACATCCCCAAAACCTGAATTTTCTTAATCATTCCGCTTCCTGTTATAGAAACCTAATTCCCCAAATTCTTTGGGATTAAAAAATGTCTTTTGATTAATTTCAATCAGGTCATGACTTCTTTTGATCAACTCGATATTAGTAACAGGCCTGCTTCTCTTTTCATCCCACCAAATATTATCTTCAATTCCAATACGGGCGCCGTAACCCATAGAGATTGCGGTAGAATTTACGGGCAGTTGATCTGACCCCAATCCAGCCAGGGATATAAAATGATCTTTGGGGATTTCATTCAAGGCTGTACCTATTTGACTAAAAGATGGCTGAAAGCCCGCGATATTTCCAAATATTAAATTCCAGTAGAATGGGCCATCAATATATTTCTTATCAATTAAATAATTCCCATAATTAATCATTCCTAAATCAAAGCATTCCAATTCAGGAACTACTCCATATTCTCCCATTTTCTGTACTAATTTCACAATCATTCCAGGATCATTAACCGATGCCTGACGGATAAAGTTAAGCGAAGAAAGCGTCAACGAACACATATCGGGCTTTAACTCAATTACAGCCGAACGTTTTTCAAACTCCGGGAAATTTCTTCCTGATGTGCTTCCACAAATAATTAAATCAGGGCAATGTTTTCTAACCCCTTCAAAAATTTCTTTATAAACTTCGGGTTTCCAGGTTGGAATTCCATTATTCTCTCTTGCATGAAGATGAGCGATGGTGATTCCCACCTCATAAGCTTCTTGGGTTTGTTCAATTATTTCACTTGGAGAAACTGGCACATGAGGTGTCATTTCTTTTGTGGGAACCATTCCGGTAGGACAAAAATTAATAACAATTTTATTTTTATGCACTATTGAGATTTTTTAAATAATAAGAAACATGAAAGTATTTTATTCTTCTCATGCAATAGTTATAATCAGAGTCTTGCACTCATCCCATTTGGAAAAGAATAATATATATATATTGTGATTTAAACTACAGACCAAATTTCACCTTCACAACTTTTCATTAAAGAAGGCAGAATAAACTGATATTATTCTATCCTCAAATTTAAAGTTTAATTATTGTATTGACAAACTTCAGTTTTAGAATGGAAATATTATTTTTTTATATACTTAACAATTATAAAAGGATTTTTAAATATTCCTTTGGTAAGTTATTATATTATAATGTAGTGGCAGATTGAGTGGAATAAAATATGAATCAACAATTATTTCAATTAAATATTGATAAATCGGAAAATTATTTTTGTTTGAGCTAATTATTTTTCCCCTTTATCAAAAAAAACGATTAAATTTGACTAGGAATAAGTCAAATTATTTATTACTCAAGTTTTCCATTAATAAATACCGATAAGTGGTCTCATATTTTTTCACTATTATCCTAATTTCATAATTTTGAATTGCAAATTCGTATGTTTCCTGAATTGAATTTTCCTTTGATTCAAGATTATAGATGCTTTTTGCCATTAGAGCCTGTAATTTATTAATATCTCCGGGATTAAAATAATTAGTAAATTTAGGAGGCATACATTCCCTGTTTTCCCGGATATCAGAACAAATTATAGCGGTTTTAGATAACATAGCCTCTATGAGAGATCCTGGCATTCCTTCCAAATATGTAGGAAATACAAAAACATCACTTATGGCTAATAATTTAGGGACATCATCTCTATTACCTAAAAGATAAACATGTTGTTGCATCTCCAAATCAATGATTTCTTTTTCTAGATTTTCACGAAAAATACCTTCCCCAGCTATTAATAATAAAGAGTCTGAACTTTCATCCTTAATTTTAGAATAAGCTCTTATTAAATCCAATTGACCTTTGGATTCTATAAGGCGTCCTACGTTTAAAATAATCTTCTTATTTTCAAATCCTAATTCTTTCTTATATTTTGCAATTTCTGAGATATTAAAAATATAATTTTCTGAAAAACGTCCTCGTGGAATTACCATTATTTTATCCAATGGAAGTTTTAATACACGAGCATTGTCCTTTTTAATTATGTGGGAATTGGAAATAAACAGATCAACCTTTTTAGCAGTTAATTGGTCAAAATATTGAATTAACTTCAATTTTATTTTCTTGTCAAAACTAAGTTTTGCATATCTATCTTTATTATAAGAGTTACTAACAAAACTATTTACAATAGGAATTTTCACCTTATCCTTTAACCTTCTGGATATTACATCTGACCTATATAGGGTAGAATGTATAATATCCGGTTTTATTTGATCAATCAGAGGAATAATTTTAGAAATGGCTTTGTTAAAACCATATTTTTCACTTAGGTTGAGCGCAATTAAACGAATTCCTGCACTTTTTAAAACTTCACTTTGATTATCCCCTCTATAAACTTGAATAAAAACAGGTTCTATATTTTGAAAGCGTGTAGTTATCTCTATTAAACTTTTCTCTGCTCCCCCATATACAAGAGAATCAATTATATAAAGTATTTTGATCATTTAATTGATTTAATTAGTTCAATATCCTTTTACCTAAAAAGGGAAAAAAGATTGTATTTGATGTAATGACTAAAAGAAAGTATAAATGTCCCAGTGGAAAGCCCAAAAAGAGCATTTTAACAGGTGAAAATTAATAATAAAAGTGCATCCTCTTACTATTTAATTAGCAAAATAAAATTTTTTATTTATATTTTTAAAGTAAATTACCGACATTTATTTCAGGAAAAAGCTTCTTTAATGTAATATTTGACGTGCTACCAAAACTATACAAAATCACAGGTACACTATTTCTCTCAAGAAGATAATATTCTATTGGAAGCTCGGTTTTTAATTCTGGATACCCTAAATTATCAGGAAAATTTTTATGAGGTTTAAACCAAATCTGCAATCCACGATTTTCTGCATAAATCTTTTCTATTTTTTTTTTATAAATTGAATAATCCATGTTTATAGATGAAGGTACACTTCCCAGTATTATTATTTCCTTAGTATTTATTCCAAAATCTCTAAGCTTTAAAATATTTCTCCAATTTTTCAAATTTGTAATTTCCACTTTTCCTTCCAAGTTGGTTAGAGAATCAAATAAGGTAAATATTTCAAGTTGACCGAAGTTTTTTAGATCATAAACTCTTAAAGTTTTATATAATAATTTATAAAAAGTGTTATTGGGATGAGGGAAATATCTTGCGGTATTAAAAATTTCGGTAAATTTTTTAAAAGAAGAAGTGCCTTCATCAGTAAAAATAAGCCTTCTAGGCTTTAAATACTTATATATGATTCGACCTTTTACACCGCCAGAAGTTGAAATCAAATAAATCTTTCTGTTTCCATAATTAAAATAAAACCATAAATTGAAGAAATGTAGATTAATGAAATCATTTTTAAAGGGGGTATTGAAATGAATGAATTCTACATTGGTGAAATATTTTCCAAATTCCTTGAAGAGAAAGTCAATGGCTTTCTTCTCCTGAGGATGACTATTTGGATAAATGAATATTAAAAAAAAATCATTATCAAATCTTTTAACAACTTCCAAGGCAAATAAAAAATCAATTGGTCTCGCTATTAATATCAGACTCTGTGATTCCATTCTCAAATTTCGATTAACTGAAATAAATTTAAATTTTGCTGTAGATTTAAAAATTGCCCGTTTCCAACCTGCTCCCTTTAAATATGTCTGCATTAAATTTTTTTCCCAATATCCCATTTAAATATTTTGGATGTAGCCCAAATCCTGGCCTAATAGATTTTACATTTTTTTCGGTGATAATTTCTCCAGCTTTAATATCCTCCACAACATACAAAGACCGGGAAAAATCCCTGCCTTTTTTTTGTTTTTCGGTTAAGGTATAATCTACTTTTCCAATCGCTTTTTCTGCCTCTCTTACCGCTTTAACCATTTCAGTAAATTCCGTTTCATCCATGGAAAAAGAAGCATCGGGACCGCCAATTGATTTATCCAGGATAAAATGTTTCTCTATAATCTTGGCCCCAAAGCAGGTAGCAACTATAGGTACAGTAGAACCCATAGTATGGTCAGACAAGCCGGAGATCACTCCATAGCGTTCCGCCAGATCTTTTACCATAACCATATTGGCTTCATCAATAGGTGCCGGATAAGAGGAAGTACATTTTAATAAGGCTATATCGGTATTCCCCATCCTTTTACAGGCATCCAAAGCCAATTCTATATCTTCCTGCCCGGCAATTCCTGTTGAAATTATAACCGGTTTTCCTTTAGAGGCAACATACTCTATTAATGGTATATCAGTGATCTCAAATGAAGCGATTTTGTAGGCAGGAGTATCTAAATCTTCCAAAAAATCTACCGCAGTTTTATCAAAAGGTGAAGAAAAACATATTAAACCCTCTTCAGCTGCTGCGTCGAAAATTGCTTCATGCCATTCCCAGGGAGTATAAGCTTCTTCATAGAGATTGTAAAGGTTTTTTCCTTCCCAAATGGTACCTTTAAGTAGAAAATCAGTTTTATTACTATTAATTGTCATCGTGTCCGGAGTATAAGTTTGTAATTTAATACAATCAGCTCCGGCTCTTTTTGCTGCTTTTACACTTTTTAATGCAATATCAAGATTACCATTATGGTTTGCTGAAAGTTCAGCAATAATAAAAACTGGTTCGTTACCTCCGATACTAAAATTATTAATCTTCATATTATTTCTTTTTATTTCAAAACTCATTAAAACCATTTATGAAAAGTATAAAATGTATTTACTAATTTGAAATTATACTCCTCGTGTATATTTTGAGAAATTATATTTTTATCCACTAAAGTACTATCTATAATATCTACACCATCATTAATGGAAGATAAAATAGCAGCTTCAAAAAGCTTTTTACCAAGACCTCGCTTTCTGAATTTTTTGTTAATAGCCAAGAACTCAAATTTGGAAAATTTCAAATTTGGAAATTCAGGAAGGTTTGGAAGGCTATAAATAAATGTACCAGCTATTTCATTATCTTCCTCAATCACAATCACCCTATCTTTTGAAAGAGGATTCAATGCTGTTTCTATCCATTTTACATACATTGCCTGGACCTTTTCTGTCTCAAATTTATTGTCTAAGAACAAGTGAGATTTTTCAAAGGTGTTACTCAGAGCAATTGATTTGATTTGTGTAATATCCTCCGGGTTAGCAAATCGGTATTTTGTGCTATCAAATGTTGGCTCCATTAAGTTGAGTTTTCTCAAATTCCTGTATGTTATGCATTCATAAAAAATGTAATTATTCTTCTGTAATGCTTCAGAAACATCAAAAAAGTTGCTGTCAATTTTTGTAATTGCAACTTTTATATTTTGCTCATTTATCCAAAGATGGAATGAATCAATCAACAATAAAGCACCGTTTTTACTATTAATGTAATTTTCATTCATAAGAAAATAATCAATTTTAGCAACTTTATATCCAAAATGCTTACTATCCCATTCAGATTCCCTAAAACCAATAAGCCCACACAATTCATTTTTTTCAACTATAAAAATAACATGACCGGTCTCTACATATTTTAAAAACCTTTTCGTTTCTAAATTTAAAGCATCTTCCTGTTTTAAGTAACGATCTGATAAAAATCTTCCAAATCGTATTTTGGAAAAAAAAATTGAAATTTTTTTTTCCAAATCTTCACTATCCATATGTTTTTTTAAAATCATCTTTCTTCAAATTTCGAATGAATAACTACATCTATATAGCTTCCATTAAAAAAGCAATGTTCTTTTAAAATTGCTTCTTTGATATAACCAGCATTTTCAATAACCTCATATATAAGCGGTCGTAAGTCAAAAGCATAAGTAAAGAGCTTATGAAAATTTAATTCTTTAAATGCTATTTGTTCTATTAGCTGTAAAAAAAAAGTCCAATGCTTAGAAAAATAATCTTGTTCTAACTCAGTATTCATAATAAATGAAACTTCTGCATTTTTGTCTGTCCAATTTATATGAACTAATCCTCCATAACCAATACAAACATCATTTTGCAGATATGAAAACAATATTTGCTTAGGTTGCTCTTCATCAAAAAGTTTATTTATAACTGTATTAAAATACAGCTCCTGATTTTCTTCCGTAAGCGGTTTATCCTGTCTTAAATGATAAATTTGCTCATTCCTCCATTTTAAAATAGACATGCGGTCTTCATATCGTATGGGAACTATAGAAAATTCACCTTTAGAAAATATTTGGTTATGTAAAACTTTATAAAATTTCATTGATAACGCTTAATTTAGTCTTTTAAACCCTCCATGACAAATAGGTCCGTCTAACAATTCGTTTATATTCAATATTTCAGATTCGCATTTGGCAATTGTTGCATATACATGATCTAAAGCTTCAAAATATAAATTTAAATGATCATCAGTATGTTCTGTACAGGCATAAAAATGGGTACTTGCTAAAAAACCTTTTTTCAACATTTCTTGGGTAATAAATGTCTTATATGCAGGGGCATTAGGACTGTTAAAGCCGTAAGTAGTCATTGCCGAAATTCCTGAAACTGTAATATCCAATCCATGTGAATTTGCGAGGTTTTGCCAACCCTTTTGCATTTTACTACCCGTTTCTGTAATAAGATCCCAGGACTTTATACGTTCCATTACCTTTAAGGTTGCAAGAGCAGCAGTAGGCCCAATACGTTCTGTCCAAAACGTACTACTTATAAACGTCGATTGAGCAGCTTCCATAATTGATTTTTTACCTACTACTGCGGTTAGTGCATAACCATTTCCTAATGTTTTCCCAAACATGGCCATATCCGGCTCGACATCAAATTTTTGAAAAATACCACCAAAAGTTTCTCTAAATCCCGAGGAACATTCATCAAAAATTAATACAATGTTTTTTTGAGTTGCCAAATCCCGAACCTTTTGTAGAAAGTTGTTTACAGGTCCAAAATTTCTAATAACTTCCATTTTAATTACCCCGATATCATTCTTTTCAATAATAGCCAGAAGTTCATCGTAATTATTATAGTTAAACGGAAAAACAGTATCCTTTAAATTTTTAGGTACTCCATTCGGGCTTAAGCCGGGAAGTAAATGACCCGAGAGCTCATCCCCTTCATTGTGATTTGCCGATAAATACCAATCATGCCAACCATGATAACCGCAAATAGCTACTTTATCTTTACCAGAGGCCGCACGAGCAATTCTAATGGCAATTGAATTTGCCTCCCCTCCAGTACGTGCAAACCTTACCATATCTGCCCATGGGTTAATCTCTATTAATTTTTCGGCTAAATATACTTCTTCCGGGCAATTTAAAGTACTCATATTTCCTTTCCTAACTGTTTCAATCACGGCATTATCAACCTCATCATTACCGTACCCTAAGGTATTAGTGCCAATCCCCATAATAGACATGTCTAAAAGTTCATTACCATCTAAATCCCATACTTTACAGCCTTTAGCCTTAGAATAATACGATGGCCAGTGGTCTGGTAAAAACATTTCCGGGCGCTTTGAAAGTAACATCGTTCCTCCAGGAATCAATGTTTTGGCTTTTTCATATAATTTTTGTCCTGTACCTTGTTTCATATTTAGATCTTTATTGTTTTTTTATTGGTCTCCCGATAACTACCGAGAGTAATTCGCATATCTTCATTGGTGTTTGCTTCAAATTTCTGTTATGCTCATTTCATTTTAAATCATTTTTTAAAGATTTTTGATACCCTTCATTTCTGATAATTTCTGCATTTATTTCAGAAAGTTTATTATCAATAATATATTGAGTGTATTCTCTCCAACTTTTCTCAGTGCCTAAATTTGAGATTAATGTTTCTATGACCTTAAAATCAAGTTCTTCATCCACGGTCATCCTTATATTAGAAAAGTCTTTTTCACATGGGTAGTTTTTAGCGCAAAATAATGTGCCACCCAAAACATCAGAATTGTTACGGATGTAAGGGGTTACATGTTCCCTTTCCGAACCCAATTTTGCTTCCTTCCATGCCTTCTCCAATGCACTAAATTTAAAAACTTCTACATCCTGACCATCGGGATATTGGTTCTCAAAACCATTAGAAACATAATCGACATTATTAAGTTGTGCAAATTCTACAACCTGGTCAACTAATTCCGGATCTATAAGTGGATTGTCAGAAGTAACCCTTACGATCCAATTGGGTTGATAATTTGAATCTAAAACTGCCTGATAGTACCTGTCCAGCACATTATTTTCAGAACCGCGGAAACTGTCGAAACCCCAGTTACTTACCAGATTTGCAATTTCCTCATCTTTAGCTTGAGTTGTAGTAGCAACTATAATTTTGTTTATCGCTTTACATTTCTTCAAACGCTCAAGATGAATTCTCAGCAACTCCTTGCACTGAACTTTTTTTAATATTTTACCGGGAAGTCTTGTACTCCCCTTCCTGGCCTGAGTTATCAAAATGACTTTTATTTCCATAATGAAGGATTTAATAAATCTTTATTTTTTATTTTAATGGAATTAATTTTATCGATTGTACCTGGCCTTATTTTATAATTTACAGACTTAATATTGTCTTTTAATTGCTTTATAGAATCGATACCAATTAGCACATTATCTATAATATTTTGAGAAAGACAATAACTTAATGCCAATTCAGAAATAGAGGCATTGTCTTTTTTGGAAATATCTGATAAGAGGATTAATTCATCTTTTAATTTTTGAACAATTTCCTTTTGATCATTAATATCTTTAAAAAATAATCCTTGTAAAAGCGCTGATCTTGTATGAATAATTTTTCCTTTGGCTTTTGCTCTTTTTAATATTTCACCTCTTAACCTATTATTATCAAAAAGATTAAAAGGCAACTGGATTATGTCAATTTCATCATTTAAAATAACCTCCTCAATCTCCTCATTTGTATAAACCGATACACCCAAATATTTAACTTTTTTATCGGATTTTAATTTCCTTAAGACATCGAAATTGTCAATATTAACCTTATAGCTTGAAAAACTATGAAAAAGCAAGGCGTGTAATTGATCAACTTTTAAATCATTCAAATATCCATCTACCTTTTCATCAATATTCACATCCGTTTGATGTGGTAATTTTGTAATAATTTTAAAATTTTCAGTTGGATGTTTTTTATGAAATGCACCAATTACATGATGTGCATCGCCATAAGCCTCTGCTGAATCCAAAATTTCAATGCCACTTTCAAAAGCATATTCTAAAATTTTGATGCTATTTTCTAATGAAATTTTACCTGAACTATTACTGATACCATATGGTAACCCCATCTGTACAGTGCCTAGTATTATTTTTTTTAAATTACTATCCTTATTTACTAAAACCATTCTGACAGAATTACATGTTTCTCCTTGGTAAACACCTGCATTTTCTATCGTTCGTTCAATTCTAAATCCCATTTTTTTGTACAATTCTAAAGCATCAATATTTTTTTCAATTACTCCTAAGGAGATTTTGGTAAACCCCAATTCCTGAAAACAATAATTTATCACCCTTAATGATGCTTCCCTTGCATATCCTTTACCCCATTCATTCTTCGCGCCAATCATTATTCCATATTCACCTGATTTTTGAATTTTATCAACCGGATCAATTTTGATATTGCCAATATGCATATTTGAACCTTTTAAATGAATAGCCCAAAATAGGATATCCTTTTTTTCTTGTTCTTCCAGATAATCCTTTAATTGTTCAATTGAATAGTTCCCTCCGGATTCTAAATATTTATAAACGGCTGGATCATTCATCCAGTTTACATAACGCTCTGACAGATGTGCAGAAGTAAGGGGACGTAGCACTAAACGCTCGGATTCCAATGTATTTGCTTTCATCTAACTAAAAAATTCTTTGATTTTTCTAATAACGAATTCTTGTTCATCATTAGTCAAAGTTGGATACATCGGTAAACTAAGGCAATGTTTATAATAGTTTTCAGCATGCGGCATATCACCTTCCTTCCAACCAAATTCCCTGTAATAAGGCATTAAATGGCAAGGGATATAATGTATTTGCGCAAAAATATTATTTTCACGTAAAAAATTGTATAAGCCTAATCTGTATTCAACTTCAATTACATATAAGTGATAGGCGTGACCTTCCACAACCCCGGATTGCCCTTTAATAAAATCCTTCCCTTTAAATTCCTTCAAATAGGTCGCAGCAATTTCTTTTCTTTTTGCTAAACCTCTGTCTGCCCTTTTTAACTGGCTACTACCCAAGGCTGCCTGAAAATCAGTTAAGCGGTAATTATATCCCAGATCCTGCATTTCCATGTACCAGTTAGGGTAGATTGGGGATTCGGGATTCGGGATTCGGGATTCGTCTAAACCTATAGCGAATTCGGGTGTATTTTTGTATTTACCTTCATCTTTTACAATTCCATGTGTCCTTAATTGAAGGAGTTTTTCATATAATTTATCATCATTGGTAGTGATCATTCCTCCTTCCCCACAAGCAATATGTTTTACGGGATGAAATGAAAATATTGCCAAATCTGCAAAATTCCCGTTTCCACAGTTCTGTTTTTTTGCATTACTGTCTATAAAATGTCCGCCGGGTGCGTGACAGGAATCTTCGATAATCCATAGATCGTATTCATTTGCCAGGTTTCTAAAAGCTTCCAAATCTACTGCCCTGCCGGCGAAATCTACAGGGATTATTCCTTTATAGGTTCCTTTTGGAGATGCCTCCAGAAGTTCCCTCACTTTTTTAATGTCAAGCAAATAGGTTTGAGGATCAATATCAGCAAAAACAACTTCCCCGCCACAATACCTCACACAATTGGCCGAAGCCGCAAAGGTAATAGGCGTAGTGATTACTTTATCACCTTCCTGCACATTTAAAGCCATTGCGCATAGGTGCAAAGCAGCGGTACCGTTTGAAACTGCAACAGCATATTTGTTCCCAACATACCCAGAAAAAGCCTCTTCAAATTCAGCTATTTTTGGTCCCTGAGTTAAATAGTCAGATTTCAGGGTTTCAATAACAGCCTGAATATCTTCTTCGGTTATGTTCTGTCGGCCGTATGGTATCGGGCCAAGGTTGCCTGCTACCTTGAAACTTTGATCCGCTTCTTTATTTCTATTTTCAAAATTCATTTTTTTTACTGTTAAGTGTTAGCTGTTTCACTATTTTCCGTTGAAACTTCATTCTTCACCTATACTAAACTTCAAATGTTGGATCAACATGTTCTGTTATCAAACTCCTTAGATTTTCAATGCTTTCCCATTCTTCGTTTTCAGCAGAATTATACTGAAATCCGGGTTTTACTTTTTCAGCTTTGAAATTATCGATAAACTCATCTAATTTCCATTTATGATTTGAAGGTAAAATAGTGTAGTATTTTCCTAGGTCATAGGTATAATAAGAATCGGATGATGTTATCATTTCTTCGTGGATTTTTTCACCGGGGCGAATTCCTACAACCGGCTTTTCACATTCCGGGCCAATAGCTTCAGCGACATCGGTTATTTTATAAGATGGTATTTTAGGAACAAAAATTTCTCCACCCCAGGCGTGCTCTAATGCATGCATGACCATGTCAACACCACCTTGCAAGGATATATTAAACCGGGTCATGGTAGGATCAGTAATGGGTAGGATACCCTCTTTTCTCTTTTTAAGAAAGAAAGGAATAACGGAACCATTTGACCCCATAACATTCCCATAACGTACAACAGAAAATTTAATTGGATTCCATCCGGTAATATTATTAGCAGCCACAAATAATTTATCCGAGGCAAGTTTTGTAGCTCCATATAAATTAATGGGTGCCGCAGCTTTGTCAGTTGACAAAGCCACCACCCTGGAAACCTCAGTTTCAAGACAAGCATTAATAATATTCTCTGCGCCCATAATATTTGTTTTTACACATTCCATAGGGTTGTATTCTGCTATGGGAACATGCTTCATAGCTGCAGCATGAATAACATAATCTATTCCTTTTAAAGCTCTTTTAACCCTTGCTTCATCCCTTACATCTCCAATAAAAAATCTGATTTGCGGAAATTTATTGGAAGGATAATCCTGTGCCATTTCAAATTGCTTCTGTTCATCTCTGGAAAAAATCACAAGTCTTTTTATATTTGGATACTTACCTAAGATATGTTTTGTAAGGGCTTTCCCCAAAGAGCCAGTACCGCCTGTAATTAATATGGATTTATCGTTTAATTTCATCTTCTCAATTCTTAAATTAAATTTGTCTTATTTATTTCCTAACTTTTTTATTCAATAATTTATAATCATTTTTTCAGTACGATTTTCCTTAAATCTCCGATACTGTTAAATTTAAAAATCCATGCAAGAAGAAAATAAACTCCTCCCCCTACAGTTAAACCGGTGATTATTCTAAAAAAATCTAGATAATTAACAAGTAATAAATCTAAATACAAGATTATACCCCCGCACAACAGGGAAAGCAAAATGATTGGGATTAGATCCTTTATCTGTTCCCATGCGGAGTAGTTAATAAATTGATCTGTGTAATATGCGTGTAAAAAAAATGTGGTGAAACTAACTATTACCTGAGCATATAATAAACCAAAAATACCAAATTGAATTCCAATTATAATTCCTATAATAGTTATAACTTTATTAATAATAGATATCTTTAAAAACAAATCACTTCTTCCTTTAACTTTAAGTACATTTAGGTTATAAGTATGGACCGGGTGTAAAATTCCGGAAATACACAATATTTGAAAATACGGAACCGCCGGTAACCATTTTTCAGTAAATAAAAACCTAAAAATTGGTTCGGCCAATACTGCCATCAAAATAAGAATCGGAGCAATCACAAATACTACCATCTGCATTAACTGCCTATAAACACGTTTTAATCTAACATTATCTTCCTGAATTGCCGCAAACATAGGAAATGTCACTTTGTTAAGCGCATTGGAAATATTTGTTACAGGTAATTTGGTAGTTGAATCAGCACGAGTATAAAAACCAACCTGTGCAGCCGAAAAATATTTACCTATAATTATTATATACAAATTTTGAAAAATTTTATTTAGTAAGTTAGAAAGCGTAAGTTTATATCCATAATTAAAATGATCTTTAAATTTTGTGAAATTAAAGGTAAGGTTTGGCATCCATTTAGTATAAAACCATAGCTGGGAAACACTAATAACCGAAGTAACTATTTGACTCCATACTAAACTAAAAACCCCATACCCCATATAAGCCATAGCAACACCTACTCCCCCACCAATTAATGTGGCCGGGACCGTCATCAAGGCCTGAACTCTAAATTCCATATTCTTTGTAAGACGGGCCTGCTGAACGGCGCCAAAACCTGAAATTATAAATGTTAAGCAATACAGTCTTATTACTGTAATTAATATGGGCTGATCATAAAAATTTCCAATTAATGGCGCTGAAATATAGATTATTACATAAATAACAAAACTCGCAAAGAGATTGAAAAAAAACACTGTGGAATAATCATCCTCATCCAACTCCTTGCTTCTTATTAAGGATTGAGTTAAACCTCCATCCAACAATACCATTCCAACGCCAAAAAATATTGAAATCATCCCAATCAAACCGAATTCTGCAGGTAGAAGTATCCGTGCCAAAATCACGGAAACAATAAAACCTATTAATTGATGACCGAATTGCTGTGCAAATGTCCAGATCAAACCAGAAATAGCCTTTTCCTTTAAGGACATTTAAGTACTATAATATAAATTGTTCATAATTATTATATCATTAGAGAAGTTCTATTTAGCAAATTTTAAAACATACTATGTCTTAAATTTTTGCTAACAAAACTTCAAATTTAAAATAAAGAAAATCAATAGCCACCAATCGAATAGAACTCAAATCCAATTTCTTCTTTCGTTTTTCGATCCAATAGTCGCCTACCATCAAAGAGAAAGGCGGGTTTTAACATATTCTCATAAATTGCTTTCCAGTCCAGATTCTTAAATTCATCCCATTCGGTTAAAATTGAAACGGCATGGGCATCTTTACAAGCTTCCTCAGCGGTGTTCACCACTTTTACCCTGTTGCGAATTTCCTCACTGCTATGTGTGCCTAAATATTCCAGATCTACATAGATCTGTTCAGCTTTCACTTTTGGATCATACACCACTACATCTGCCTGTTCATTCAGTAAATAATCGGTCACATATATAGCGGCAGACTCCCTGGTATCGTTGGTGTCTTTTTTAAAGGCCCACCCCAAAATTGCAATTTTCTTTCCTGAAACAGTGTTGTATAAGGTTTTCACCATATTGGATGCAAACCTTCTTTTTTGGTGATCATTCATAATGATGACCTGCTCCCAGTAATCGGCCACCTCAGTAAGGCCAAAGGATTTTGAAATATACACCAGATTCAAAATGTCCTTTTGAAAACAAGAGCCTCCAAAACCGACTGAGGCTTTTAAGAATTTAGGTCCAATCCTGGAATCCATCCCCACCGCCTTCGCTACTTCATCCACATCGGCTCCCGTTTTTTCACAAAGCTCACTCATTGCATTAATGCTGGAGATACGCTGCGCCAGAAAGGCATTTGCCGATAGTTTTGATAATTCAGAAGACCAGACATTTGTAGTTAAAATATTTTCCTCAGGTACCCAATGGGCATATACATCAACCAGTGCCTGTACTGCATCCAGTCCTTCTGCTGTGTCAATGTCGCCTCCAATCAATATCCTGTCCGGATTTTGAAGGTCCTGCACCGCAGTACCCTCAGCCAGAAATTCAGGATTTGAAAGAATTTGAAAGTTAACCCCGTTCCCGGTATTGTCCAGAATATTTTTTAAAGCCTCTGCCGTGCGCACCGGCAATGTAGATTTCTCTACTACTATTTTATCGTTTTTCGAAACCCGTGCAATTTGTCTTGCACATAGTTCTATGAATTTTAAATCGGCAGCCATTCCCTTTCCAATCCCGTAGGTTTTGGTGGGCGTATTTACCGAGATAAAGATCATATCTGCCTTATCAATAGCTGCGTCAACATCTGTAGAAAAGAACAAATTCCTTCCGCGGGCTTCCTTGACTATATCAGACAATCCCGGCTCGTAAATTGGAATATTCTCAACATCTTCATCATTCCATGCCACGATCCTCTTTTCGTTGATATCTACAACAGTCACGTTTATTTCAGGACATTTTTGAGCTATGACAGCCATTGTTGGCCCTCCTACGTAACCGGCTCCTATGCAGCAAATGTTTTTTATCTTCATTGTTGGTTAATTGGTTAAATGGTTAATTGGTTAAATAGTTACTTAATCTTCAGGTCGGATTAACTATTTAAAAATTAACTTCCATTTATTCATTAGTTCTATTTCTTAAATATTTGATATAACCATTAATTAGCTTCAGGCATAACTCCACTTTATTCCGGAGTGTTTTAAGAACATCTTCTGAAATATATTCGCAATCTTTTGCCTCAATTCCATGGTCTAATATTTCAGCTACCGATCCTCTTGCGTTCAAAAGAAATTTAATATTCTCTTTGTAATGATATCTTCCCCAACCCTCGGCAATGTTTGCAGTGCCAGACCTCGCTGATCTCAATAACTGGGAATATAATTCAAAACGTTCGGTTTTTGGCAGTTTAATTAAAATCTCCTTCTTTACAAAAAGCTTTAAACTATAGCATTCTTTCCAACAATCCAAAGTCTCGAAATTAGAAGCCATATTTAGTTAATTGGTTAAATGGTTAATTGGTTAAACGGTTGAATAATTATTTGAACTGGTACAATCTAATTAACTAATATCAAATTTACTAATCCCTATTTAACCAATCACAAATCACAAATCACAAATCACGAATTAACCAATCCCGAATTAACGAATTAACGAATCCCAAATCACAATTCCCGAATCAACGATTATAGTTTCTTATCGCATTTGTCACCAAGAACTCCCTTAACATCATAAACAACCGTACTTCCATTCTTAAACTTATCCAAATCCAATTCTAGGAATTCCTTATGAGAAACAGCCAAAACCACCGCATCAAATTTTTCATTTGGCATCGTCTTAAACGTTTCCAGTCCATATTCGTGTTTCACTTCTGCCGGATTGGCCAAAGGATCGTATATAGTAACATTTGTTCCGTATTCCTTAAGATTCTTGATAACATCCACCACCTTCGTATTTCTTACATCCGGACAGTTTTCCTTAAAGGTAATTCCAAGAACAAGGATATTTGCGTTTTTTACCTTCAGGTCATTTTGCAACATGAGTTTAACAACTTCTGAAGCTACATATTGTCCCATTGAATCGTTCATTCTTCTTCCTGCAAGGATAATTTCAGGGTGATACCCCAATTCCTGTGCTTTTTGAGCCAGATAATAAGGATCCACTCCTATACAATGCCCTCCTACAAGTCCTGGTTTAAATGGTAAAAAATTCCATTTTGTGCCCGCTGCTTCCAACACGTCCTGGGTATCGATATCCATCATATTGAAGATCTTTGCCAGCTCATTAACAAATGCGATGTTGATATCGCGTTGAGAATTCTCAATCACCTTGGCGGCTTCAGCAACTTTAATAGTTGGAGCCAAATGGGTTCCCGCGGTGATAACCTGAGCATACAAGTCATTGACCCTTATTCCGATTTCCGGCGTTGAACCTGCGGTAACTTTTAATATTTTTTCAACCGTATGCTCCTTATCACCCGGATTGATCCTTTCCGGAGAATAACCGGCGAAGAAATCTACATTGAATTTAAGTCCGCTTTCTTTTTCAAGTACGGGAACACATTCATCTTCTGTAACACCTGGATAAACAGTAGATTCATAAATTACGATATCTCCCTTTTTCAATACTTTTCCAATGCTCGCGCTACTTTTATACAGAGGCGTAAGGTCGGGGCGATTGTTTTTATCTACCGGAGTAGGAACTGTGATTATATAATGATTGCAATCTTTTATATCGTCCAGATTCGTAGAACAATAAAGTCCATTTTCACCTGAAGGTTTATCCACCAAAGCCGATTTTAAAAGATCATCTTCAACTTCCAGCGTGCTGTCGTGACCACCTTTAAGTTCATCTACTCTTCCCTGGTTTATGTCAAAGCCTACTACAGGAAATTTGGTTGCAAATAATCTTGCCAATGGAAGGCCAACATACCCTAATCCTATTACTGCAATTTTAATATTGTTCATTTGTTATTTCGGTAATTGGTTAATTTGTTAATTCGGTAATTGGTTAATTCGGTTTAGAAAACCTCCAGGGAAATTGAAATTAACTAAACAATTTCAAAATTCCCCCTTAGGGGGTTAGGGGGCTAAATTTTTCCAATACCACTCCACCGCCTCTTTCAAACCCTCTTTAATTTTAAAATGAGGATCATATCCCAGCAATGTTTTTGCTTTTTCAACTGAAGCTAACGAATGTGGAATATCCCCCGCCCTGTTTGGTCCGTGTTTGATCTCAACATTTGCTATTTCCGGATCGTATTTGGATAAATTTTCTTTTAATAAGGTTGTAAGCTCCAATAAATTTGTCCGGTCACCCACAGCGGTATTGTACACCTGGTTTACCGCATCTTCATTTTCAGAAGTCAGCGCAAGAAGGTTCATTTGGATCACATTATCTATATAAGTGAAATCCCGTGAGTAAGTACCATCACCATTTATCAAAGGTGATTCGTGATTCATCAACTGAATTACAAATTTTGGGATTACCGCAGCATAAGCACCATCCGGATCCTGTTTTCTTCCAAAAACATTGAAATATCGCAATCCGATGGTATTCAGATCATAGGCAGATTTAAAAATATCGGCATAGAGTTCATTTACATATTTTGTGATGGCATAAGGAGAAAGCGGTTTTCCTATCACATCTTCAACTTTAGGAAGGTTTTCTGAATCGCCGTAAGTAGAAGAGCTGGCCGCATAAACAAAGCGTTTTACTTTAGCATCCCGGGCAGCAACCAACATATTCAGGAATCCTGATACATTAACCTCATTGGTTGTAATTGGATCCTTTAAGGATCTTGGAACTGAGCCTAAGGCGGCTTCGTGCAGGATATAATCCACTCCTTTTGCTGCTTTATGGCAGGTTTCAAGATTTCGAATATCTCCTTCTATTAAGATGAAGTTGGGAATGTCTATAATTGCGGCAAGATTTTCTCTTTTTCCTGTAGCGAAGTTATCCAGGCAAACTACTGTTGCACCAAGCTCTAAGAGCTTTTCACAAAGGTTAGAACCTATAAAACCAGCGCCACCGGTTACCAATATTTTTTTAGAACTTAATTTTGAAAATTGTTCTTTGAGCATCAACTTTAAAATTTTTAAATCAGCGGCAAAGATAGTATTTCTTATTTTAGACCTTCCCTTTGAACTCATAAAGAAAATGTAAAATATTTAATAAAAATACGTTTAATAAAGTTCCTAATAGTCTTAGCGCAATTCTAATAGGTTATAACTTCGGAATTGCTGATTATTATCAAAAAGGTGGTTTTTTTAGTTTTATCAGATTAAGAAAGCTTAGAAATAATGAGGAACAACCCTAATTTTGAGGGAAATGAATAAAATTAGATTTCGTTGTTTAAAGCCATAACCCACATATCAGAAAACTTTTCAAAGCCTAAAGTTGAAAAATGGCAATTATCCGGTAATCTATATTTTTTTTCTGATAACAAATCGGTATTTGGTCCGGGGAAAACTATATCCATATCCTGGATAATCTTATTTTGAATTTCTAAAAGGGTAGCATCTGAATCATTTTCACAAATTGAAGTTCTTGATAAATAGATGGGTATTGTAATTCCCCGAGCTTTTAAATTATCAACTAAGATTTTAAAATCTTCGTAATAATTAGAATTTCCATATTTGTTTGAATGGTTAATTTCGCCCTGGTGATAAAGAATAGCATCAACTCTACCATAATCCTTCACCAATTGATCGTGATTTTTTATCAAGTGATTTAAATATGGATCCTTATTTAAATCCTCTATTCTTCTACCTCCATAACCGCTGTTCGAGAAAATCACTTGCTTATGTAAACCACTTTTGATCAATTTCTCACCAACCATCCCCCATACAGAGCCATCATCCCCTGTTGCACCCAACGAGGGATCTTTATAGATGTAAGTTTTTCCATCATGATATTGATAAACCCCCTGCCTAACCTCATAACCAATTTGCCCATGATTCGCAGCGTTTGATTGCCCATAGGTTAAGTAAATTCCAGTTTTAGAATCAATGGGTACATTTTGTTCTTCCAAATTACCTGTTTCAAAATTTCTTTTATCACCTGAATTATTAATGACCTGACTTTTAAGGCTAAACAAAATGTTAAATGGAAAAAATTTATAGTGTCCTGTGGCAATTCCGAAAAAATATACTGCAACAAAAAAACTTAATGCAAAAAATATATAGCGTTTTGTAATCATAAAATACCTTTTTCATTTTTTTGAAATAGCGGTGCGAATCCATATCTTATTTAAATATCAAATATATTAGGTTATATAAATGAAACCTATATTTTTGTTTAAAAATAATAGATGAAAATCTTAGGCATATCTTGTTTTTATCATGATTCTGCGGCGAGTATTATTGTCAATAATGAGGTTATAGCATCCGTTCAGGAGGAAAGATTTACCAGAGTTAAACATACTCCCGATTTCCCAATAAATTCAATTAAATTTTGCCTGGAAGAAACCGGTTTATCGTTGAACGAATTAGACGCAATTATATTTTATGACAAACCTTTGCTTAAATTCGAACGGTTAATAAGTACATATTACGCAACTGCGCCCCAAGGCCTGGTCTCTTTTTTAAGATCAATTCCTATTTGGATAAAAGAAAAGATTTTCTTCAGAAAATTATTGAAAGATCACTTAAAAAATATTGACAAGGATTTCGATCTTAAAAAAGTAAAAATGCTGTTTTCAGAGCATCACCTTTCTCATGCTGCCAGTTGTTTTTTTGTTTCCAACTACGAAGAATCCGCGATACTTACCATTGATGGTGTGGGGGAATGGAGTACAGCATCTATTGGAATTGGAAAAAGCAATAAAATTGAAATTTTAAAAGAGCTATACTTTCCTCATTCTTTAGGTTTGCTCTACAGTGCATTCACCTATTATATGGGATTTAGGGTAAACTCAGGGGAATATAAACTGATGGGGCTTGCCCCTTACGGCAATCCAGAATCTAAAGAAACAAAAGCTTATATCTCAAAAATAAAAGATGAGATAATTGATATTAAGCAAGATGGTTCCATATTTCTAAACCAAAAATATTTTAAATATGCCAGTGGCGGTAGAATGATCGACCATCAAAAATTTGAGACTTTATTTGGATTAAAAGTTAGAGAAGATTCAGATGAAATACTGCAATCCCACTGCAATATGGCCTTTGCAATTCAGGATATTACTGAGGAGATTGTAATTAAAATGGCAAAAGAAGCTAAACGCCTTACAAATTCCAATAATTTGTGCCTATCTGGTGGGGTTGCCTTAAACTGTGTTGCCAATGGTAAAATTCATGGCTTAAATTTATTTAAGAATATTTATATACAACCAGCATCCGGTGATTCCGGTGGCGCCTTAGGAGCTGCTCTTGCTGCAAATTATATGTATTTTCAAAAGGAAAGAGTTTGCACAAATTCTTATGATACAATGAAGGGGTCTTATTTAGGTCCATATTATTCGAATAAGGAAATTCTTATAATGAATAAAAAATACAAGGCAGCCTCGGTTTATCATGAAGGGTTTGAACAAATCTCGCAAGAAGCTGCAAGGCTGTTATCTGAGGGTTTTGTGATAGGATGGTTCCAGGGAAGATCAGAATTTGGCCCACGTGCCCTTGGCAACAGATCTATATTAGCAGACCCGAGAAACACTGAAATGCAAAAAAAATTAAATCTAAAAATTAAATACAGGGAAGGCTTCAGACCTTTTGCTCCATCTGTTCTGGAAGAAGATTATAATGAATTCTTTAAGGGTAATTTAAAAAGTCCTTATATGCTGCTGGTTAAAGAAATTTCAGAAAAAATAAAATGTGACTTGCCGGAAAATTATTCTGATCTAAATTATTGGGATAAACTTTATACGAAAAGAAGTTCGCTTCAATCTATAACCCACGTTGATTTTAGCGCAAGAATTCAAACGGTATCTAAAAATACCAATAAAAAATATTGGACGTTGATTAATGATTTTAAAAAAATCACTGGAGTTGGGGTTTTAGTCAATACCAGTTTTAATGTAAGAGGAGAGCCTATAGTAAACAACCCTGAAGATGCTTATCGATGTTTTATGTCTACAGAAATGGATTATTTAGTGATTAATAACCATTTATACGATAAAAAAAGTCAAACCATTGAAATTAAAAAAGACGTTTTTAAAAATGACTAGGATGAAAATCATCAAATTAATAAAATTGATAGCTGTCAATTTTATCGTCATAATTCTTTTTTTAATGTTGGCAGATCCATTACTAGGTTTGGTATTGGAAGATGATCCCGGAATTTCAAGAGAAATTAGTTTTAAGGAAAATAATCCATTATCATTTGCAAAAGTAAGTTCTTATGATAATAACACAGAGATAGAATTCGTGATCAAACAGACAGATGAGCATGGCTTTATAATTGGGCCCGGCGATACATCAGAGAAAAAAATCGATATAGTGTTCATGGGAGCCAGCACGGTTGAATTAGAAAATGTTCAGGAAAACAAGCGATTTCCATATTTATCTATTAAAAATCTCAATGATAGCTTAAATACTAACTTTGTTTCAAGAAATGCAGGAGTTGGGGGGAATTTATTATCGACGACCAATCTTTTATTAACTACTAAAGTTGTTCCTCTTCATCCTAAATATGTTATTCTTTCTTCATCGTTAATAGATATGATCTATTTATCTAAAAATGAATCATATTGGACAGGATCCAAAAAATATCTAAATAGAAATAATCCAAAAACAGAAACTTTCAGGGGTATTAAAAACATGTTTTTCCCCAATCTATGGTTGCAACTGCGAAAATATATGGGTTTATCAAACGATTTGGAAATTATTAAACAGGCAAAATTTTCGCCCTTAAACAAATCACGAATTTTAGATCAATATGAGAAACAGCTCGACGTTTTTATTAATACCTGTCTTATTTATGGAATTAAGCCTATTCTAACAACAGATTACCATGTACCTAAATTGATAAAGGCTAATTTGCGCAAACAGGGTGTTTTTAATGATAAGGAGAATCAGTTCTATTTAACCGATTTAATTCCATCGTTAAATAATTTGATTGAAAACAAAGCCAAATTATATGATATTCCTTTAATAAAGCTTCACGAGCTAATTGAGCAGAATAAAAATTTTGTCAATAGAAATGATGGCTTACATCTAACAAATACAGGAAGTGAAAAAGTATCAGAAACAATATCAGATTATTTAATCGATAAATTTCAAAATGAAAAAAATTAAGGACTTTCTAATTTCTATTTTAATATTGTTCACAGGACTAATCGTAGTTGAATTAGCTCTGAGATTAATTAACTCAGATATGCGTAATTACAATATAGAAATGTGGAAATATGCCAAAGAACTAAAAACACAGGATCCTGTTCTGGGTCACGTCCATAAAAAAAACAAAGAATCTACACTTCAAAATATTGAAATCAAATTAAATTCCCTTGGGATGAGATCTCCCGAACCTAATCCGGATAAAAAGAAGATTTTATTTATAGGTTCTTCTATTAGTTTAGGATGGGGCATTGAAAATGAGGAAAGCTTTGCTGAAATTTTAAATACAAAATTAAATGAAGATGGTCTTAATTATCAGGTTTTAAATGCTTCAGTGGGTAATTATAACACATTCCGATATGTTGAAAATTTTCTGAGAAATCAAACAGCAATCGATCCTGAGATCATCGTAATAAACTATTTTCTCAATGATGCAGAAATTCTACCAATGGGATCCGGGAATTTCCTGCTAAAAAACAGTGAACTCGCAGCTTCTCTTACGATAGCTATAAAAAAGATGCTAGCCAATAACAATAAGGGCTTGCAAGAACACTATAACGCATTGTATGATCCTGAAAATGAAGGTTTCCAAATAATGGAGAACTCTTTGGCCAAACTAGCACAATATGCTAAAAGCAAAGAGATAAAAGTTTATCTTGTAATGATACCAGATATTCATTTTTTGCAGGATTATCCATTTTTACCTGTTCACAATAAGATGAAGGCAATTTCTAAGAATTATGGGTTTGAATTCATTGATCTGTTTGATACTTTAGAGAATGTCAATTTTGATCAATTACAGATAATTCCAGGAGACTCACATCCTAATGAATATGGACATAAACTTATAGGAAATAAACTTTCAGAAGTTTTAATTAGAGATTTGAAGTAATGCTTTTCAATTCATTTGAATTCCTCATTTTTTTACCAATTGTCTTTCTTATCTATTGGTTATTTAAGGATAATCTAAGAATACAAAACATCATAATTTTAATAAGTTCTTATATCTTTTATGGCTGGTGGGACTATAGGTTCCTTGCATTGATTCTAATTTCAACTATTATAGATTACACTATAGGACTTGGAATTCAAGAAACCAAAAGTAAAAATCACAAAAAAATTCTGCTTTTAACAAGCATAGTGTGCAATTTAGGCCTACTAATGTCTTTTAAATATTTTAATTTCTTTATAGATTCCTGGGTAGATCTACTAAATGGAATTGGTTATAGAACTGAGAATAGCTGGACCTTAAATATTATTTTACCGGTTGGAATCTCCTTTTACACTTTTCAAACGATGTCTTATACTATTGACATTTACAGAAATAAACTAAAACCTACCAGAGATTTTATATCATTCGCATCTTTTGTCTCATTTTTCCCTCAGTTGGTGGCCGGACCTATTGAAAGAGCCACCAATTTTCTTCCTCAAATACTTACTAAGAGAACCTATAATAAAGATCAGGTATTACAAGGTGTACGATTAATTATCTGGGGATTATTTAAAAAAGTGGTGATTGCCGATTCTCTTGGACCCATCGTTGATGAAATATTTGAGACTTCCGAGACTCAAGGGGGCGGGACACTTTGGCTTGGAGCCATTTACTTTGCATTCCAAATATATTGTGATTTCAGTGGTTACTCAGACATAGCAATTGGAACCGCAAAACTTTTTGGTTTTGAATTGATGTCCAATTTTAAATTTCCTTTTTTCTCCCGTAATATTGGAGAATTTTGGAGAAGATGGCATATTTCTCTTTCCACCTGGTTCAGGGATTATTTATATATTCCTATTGGTGGGTCTAAAAACGGGAAATCAAAAGCAATTAGAAATATCTTAATAATTTTTATAGTGAGCGGCTTTTGGCACGGTGCTAACTGGACATTTATTGCCTGGGGAACGTTTCATGCGATTTTGTTTCTCCCATCATTTTTAAGTAATTCAAATAGAAAATTTATAGGTACCGTAGCATTCAATAAAAAATTACCAACGCTAAAAGAAGTATTCTTTATTCTACGGACTTTCATTTTAGTTACAATTGGATGGGTATTCTTCAGAAGTGAAACCCTAACAGATGCTTTAACTTATTTAGGGCAGATGTCCAATCCTTTAAAGTTTACTATTCTTCCAAATATTAAGCTTTTCTTCTATATGATTTTGTTATTAATACTCGAATGGAATATGAGGCATGACGAAAGAAACCCACTGATCTTCAAACAAAAACCTTTAAGAATAATTGTCCTCATGTTAATTATAACACTAATAATTCTTAACTTTGGACGAAATCCACAGCAGTTTATTTACTTCGATTTTTAATTATGAAAGAACTTGCAACTTTTTTATGGGAGAGAAAAAAATTCTGGATGATCCCGGTTATTGTGATACTTGTGTTAATTGGATTTCTGGTACTAGTGGCAGGAAGTAGTGCACTTTCACCATTTATTTACACCTTGTTTTAGATGAAATTACAATCCCATACAGCCATCCTTTCCATAGTCTTTGGTTTTCTGATTATTAATTTTTTTGTGAAATCAGAAATAATCACTTACAGTTTGCTAATTTTAATAGCGGGTAGTTTATTTTCAGAAAAATTCTCCAATTTCATTGAAAATATTTGGAACCGGCTTGCCATAATCTTGAGTTATATTGTTCCCAACATATTATTAATTCTTGTTTTTTATTGTATTCTTTCTCCTTTGGCTTTATTAGCTAAATTATTTAAAAGTGAAACAGATTATCTAACCGAAAATAAAACTCCATCCACTTTCAGAAATTCAAATAGAGAATTCAATAAACAGTTTTTTGAAAAAACCTGGTAAATGAAATTCATCATTTCTCGAAGAATCTGATTACACTGATATGATTAAATACTCTCCAAAGCTCTGTATTCCTAAATTATTTAGCGATCACTTTCTGTAGGAACATAATCTTTTCTTCATCAGATTCTGATTAGTTGAATAATTATAATTAAACACTTTCAACCTGCATCAATGTTTCTTTTTTAGAATTCTCATCAAATAATCCCCGTATTCATTTTTGCTCAATGAAGTTGCCAGTGCTTGCAGTTGCTCCGTGGAAATATATTTTTTGTCGAAGGCTATTTCTTCCAGACAGGCAATTTTAAGGCCTTGTCTTTTTTCTATAGTTTGAATAAAATTTGAAGCTTCCAACATAGAATCATGGGTCCCGGTATCCAGCCAGGCATAGCCCCTACCCAATAATTCTACATTTAACAAACCTTCCTTTAAATAGCATTGATTCACTGCAGTTATCTCGAGCTCTCCTCTGTCACTTGGTTTGATTTGCTTCGCTATTTCAATAACTGAATTAGGATAAAAATATATTCCCGTGACCGCGAAATTACTCTTAGGCTTTTTCGGTTTTTCCTCAATACTGAGAACTTTTCCATCTTCATCAAAATCCACCACCCCATACCTACCGGGATCCTGCACGTAGTATCCAAAAACCGTTGCCAGTTTTTCCTTTTCGGTTTTTTCCACGGCGCTCTTCAGCAAATTGCCAAAACCCTGTCCATAAAAAATGTTATCCCCTAAAATAAGGCAGACCTCCTCTTTCCCAATAAAATCTTCACCTATTATAAAAGCCTGAGCCAATCCGTCGGGCGATGCTTGCTCTTTATAGGAAAAGCTCATTCCTAATCTATTTCCATCTCCCAGCAACTTTTCAAAATTCGGCAAGTCTTCAGGGGTAGATATTATCAATACCTCCCTAATCCCGGCCAGCATGAGCACCGATAAAGGATAGTAGATCATCGGCTTGTCATAAATCGCCAGAAGTTGCTTGGAAACTCCTTTAGTAATTGGATAAAGTCTGGTGCCGGAGCCTCCGGCGAGTATTATTCCTTTCATTTTAAAATACGGATTACGCGGATTTAAATTGGATTACACGGATTATTAAATACGGGTTTACTGATTTTAATCGGATTACGCGGATTCATTCAGTCATTGTTTAGTGTTGATAAAGCGTTTCCAGGTTAAACTGGATTGTCCAAAATTAATCAATAAACCTAAGGGGTAATTTGTAGATTTAAGATAATTTATGGTTTGAGCTTCTGTGTCTTTATGCAAAAATGAAGCAGCTTTTATTTCAACCACTATTTTATCAAAACAGATAAAGTCGGCAATAAAATATTTTTGTAAAGGTGCTTCATTATAATAGACCTGCAATTTCTTTCTACTGTCAAAATTAACCTTCTGAATTTCAAATTCCTTTTCTAAAGCTTCGTGATAAACGGATTCCAAAAAACCGGAACCTAAGCCTTTATGCACGGTCATACATGCACCAATTACTTTATAAGTTTCTTCCTCGAATAATAGTTTGCCCATCGGTGAAATCCGTTTTAATCCGTGAAATCTTTTAATTATACCATCTCTGTGTAATCCGTTTTAATCCGTGAAATCTTTTAACTATATTGTTTATCGTAGTACTTCTGATATTTTCCTGAAGTCACATTTATCAACCATTCCTCATTACCCAGATACCAGTCAATGGTTTTTCCCAGTCCTTCTTCAAAAGTTACCGAAGGTTTCCAGCCGAGTTCTTTGCTGATTTTGGTAGCATCTATAGCGTAACGCTTGTCATGGCCCGGACGGTCTTTGATATAGGTGATCAGTTTTGCTGAACTGCCTTTTTCCCTGCCGAGTTTTTCATCCATGAATTCGCAAAGGATCTTTATTAAATCTATATTTTGCCACTCATTAAAACCACCAATATTATAGGTCTCTTTGTTTTTTCCTTTATGAAAAGCCAGATCGATTGCGGATGCGTGATCAATCACGTATAACCAATCCCTGGTGTATTTCCCATCGCCATAAACAGGTAAAGGTTTTTCTTCGATTATATTATGAATAAAAAGCGGAATCAGTTTTTCCGGGAATTGATTTGGACCGTAATTGTTGGAACAGTTTGAAATGATATAAGGCAAGTCGTAAGTTTCTCCATAAGCCCGCACAAAATGATCGGAACTGGCCTTTGAAGCAGAATAAGGTGAGTTGGGCGCATACGCGGTGGTTTCCGTAAATAATCCGGTTTCATCCAAAGTTCCATAAACTTCATCGGTGCTGATATGGTAAAAAAGCTTGCCTTCTAAATCCCCCTTCCAAATTTCCAGTGCTGCGTTCAGCAAATTCATGGTCCCAATTACATTGGTTTTCACAAAAGCCAAGGGGTCGTAAATGGAACGATCTACGTGAGATTCGGCAGCTAAATGAATTACACTGTCAAATTTATGCTCATTGAAAATCGTATTGATTTCTTTCGCATTATTGATATCTGCCTTTATAAAATGATAATTTGGTTTTTCCTGAATATCGGTAAGATTTTCCAGGTTTCCGGCGTAGGTCAATACATCAAGATTGAAAATTTGATAATTTGGATATTTATTTACGAATAACCGAACAACATGAGAACCTATAAAACCTGCTCCGCCGGTAATCAAAATATTTTTAGTTGGCTTATTTCCCATTTTAAGTCTGTATTTATTTTTTGATTTAGCCATCCTTTTTTTTGCCTGCGCTTTGAATGAGATAGGGCAAAAAGTTTTTTTCTAATTTCCATCCCTACTCCAACAAAAATACCAATTTCAAATTTCATATTTTTACAATTGGACGAGGTACTTTAAATGTTTAAGAAAATACATAAAACAAATTTTCCTCCCTCTCAACCTACAATGGTCTGGGATGGAACCTGCGGGTTTTGCAAATGGTGGAAAATGCGATGGGAAACCAAAACCGGGGACAAGATCCGTTTTGTTCCCTATCAGAATGTGGCACAGGATTTTCCTGACATTCCTTTAAAGGAATTCAAAAAAGCCAGTCGCCTCATTGAACCCGACGGTACCATCTATTCCGGTCCGGATTCTGCCTTCAGAAACTTCTTTCATGCCGGTAATAAAAAGTGGCATCAGTGGTATGAAAAATACTCCTGGTTTGAATCGCTTTGCGATCTTGCTTATAATCATATCGCTAAAAACAGAAGTTTCTATTTTAAACTCACAAAATTCCTTTTCGGAAAAGATCCACATCAACCCAAAATATACTGGTTCTATTATATTTTAATACTTTTAGCTTTCCTCTTTTTATTATGAATTTCCTGAGATCAATGAGATGTGAGATGTGAGTATGGAGTATGGAGTATGGAGAAAGACTTTAGAAGATAAAATATTCGTGCATTCGTGGCTAAAAGATAGTGAAGTGGAAAGCATCACTAAATCAGGCAAGCTCAAATCAAGAAAAAAGAGAATAGAAAAGAGACAAAAAAAAAGTGGAAGTAAAGATTCAAGAGCCAGGTGACAAAAAAACATTCGTGTATTCGTGGCTAAAAGATAGTGAAGAGGAAAGAAACACTAAATCGGGCAAACTAAGATCAAGAACCAAAAATATCCCTCGTTAAACTTATACTAAACCGGAAATTTATCTTGCTCATAACAGGCAATGAATGTAAATTGTTGGAAATAAAATTCGACATATGAAAGATTACGGAACGCTTTCGCAAGCGATAAATAAACTTAAATTAGAGGAAGGTTATGAATACGACTTTAACCTCCTGGATGAAAAAATTGAACTCAAATCTCAAAAAGAACATTTTAACACCGAGGAATTTGATGTTGATAAAGTGCTAAGATTTGAAGGAATGAGCAATCCAGATGATAATGCCATTCTATATGCCATTACCACACATAATGGAAAAAAAGGTGTTTTGGTAGATGGATATGGGATTTCAGGGGGACAGGTATCCAAGGCTATGATGGACAAACTGGATCTTAAAGCCAAACGTCCTCTGGATCATTAGGAGTTAAATTTGTATTAAACCCATTGAAAACATTGGTTTAATCAATGAACTATGTTAATTTTGAATAGAAATAAAAAAATCAATAAACAAAAACTATGAGTTACTTAGGATTAGACGAAAAAAAGACCAGCAATACCGTAAAAGAATTGAATACATTGTTGGCAGATTATCACTTATATTATCAAAAACTAAGGAATTTTCACTGGAATGTGATAGGAAAGAACTTTTTCGATCTTCATGAAAAATTTGAAGAATTATATGATGACGCCAAATTAAAAGTAGACGACATCGCTGAGCGCATTCTCACCTTACGATTTCAACCCACCAGCAACTTAAGCGAATACTTAAAAGCTTCTAATATTAAAGAGTCAAAGTCGGATATTTCCGATTCTAAAATGATCGAGATCTTACTGGACGATCATGGAACCCTTCTAAAACAAATGCGGAAAGTGACTGAAGTGGCAGAGAAAGGCGGAGATGAAGGTACTATTGACCTTATTGGAGCTTACATAAGGGAACTTGAAAAAACAAGCTGGATGCTGGATGCATGGAAAATGAAAACAAGTGAAAGTCTTAAACCAGTCTAGGACAGCATTTTAAATGGAGGAAAAATTTAATATTCAAAAATCTATTGGGGGAATTTATGATAAAATGGACGGCTGGCTCGATTCCATTATTCTAAATCTCCCCAATTTTCTTTTGGCGATTGTTGTATTTATCATTTTTGTGATAATTGCTAAATATGTTGCCAAAATTATTAACCGGATTTTACTGAAAAAAGGTTCTCAGGCTTCTATACGGCAAACCACTGCCAAGGTGACAAGAATCGTGGTAATAGCCATTGGTTTCTTTGTTGCTTTAGGGCTTCTTAATTTAGATAAAGTACTGACTTCTGTTCTGGCCGGTGCCGGAGTACTGGGTTTGGCTATTGGTCTTGCCCTCCAAGGAACGCTCACCAATACCTTTTCCGGAGTAATCCTAAGTTTTTTAGATGAACTGCAAATTGGAGATTGGATAGAAACCAATGGCTTCGCCGGGGAAGTAATGACCATAAGTCTTAGGAATATTATGATCAAGGAATCAGACAATAACTATGTCATGATACCGAACTCTAAAATAATCGATTCGCCTTTTAAAAATTTTACCAGAACCCCGCGCTCCAGGGTTATGCTGAATTGTGGAGTAGCCTACGGCAGTGATCTTGAAATGGTTCAAGATTTGACCAAAGAAACTATCGCCGGTATTTTTCAACAACGTGGAAATGAAGAAGTTGAATTTATGTATTTAGCCTTTGGAGATAGCTCAATTGATTTTGTTGTTCGTTTCTGGACAGATGTTACGAGAAACAAGGATGTTCTTGTAGCTAAGAATACTGCTATAATTGCTATTAAGAAAGCATTCGATCAAAACAAAGTCACTATCCCATTCCCGATAAGAACTATCGATTTCACTAATAACTTATCCATCAATAAACCTAAAGGAGATTCGTAGCTAAATTATAGAATTATCATCCGGCAAATTCCGGGTTAGATACAGAACACAGATTCAGGATTTTGTTATTTCTGAATCTGTGTTTTTTATTTTTGTGATTGTTGCTGAACAATACATTTAGAATTAAGGTCCGGTAAAGAATCAAGATCGTTCCGCCTTTGGCGTAACTGCAAGAATCAAGAACCAAGACATAATTTAAATGCTTATATTTTAGAACAATGTGGTTTTTTTATAAATCGCAGTTTAGAATTGCCGTTTTTGCTTCTTGTTTTTTTAAACACAAAGCACACCAAGAAAAAAAAACGCAGATGACACAAAGATCAAATGATGATTTAAATTGAACCAACTGGATAACTATTGAATTGGAAATTAGAAAAGGACTACCTGACAGAAAATCTGAATAGACTTGCAAGGCTTTGTGACCTTTGTGGATACTTTGTGCCCTTTGTGGTTAAAGTAAGCACCGTTCCACAATTTCCGAAAACAGAATATATTAATGACAATTACCTTAAAATAAGGTTTTTTTTGAATGAGCTGGGAATGGAGAAAAAATAAGGGATTAGAAACTGAATCCAAAGGTAAAGGAGAACCGAAGTCCTTCTTCACTCCCGAACAGACTGAATTTACCGGTAATAGCCTCGGCACTATTAATCCAGATCCCTCCACCGTAACTATCATGCCATAGGCTGCTTTCTTCTCCCTGAGTCCAAACCCTACCTATATCATATCCTCCAAAAACACCGATTTGGAAAGGGAGAAATGAGGTTTTAAACCGATCAAAACTATATCTAAGATCCCCTCCTGCAGCAAATGCACTTTTTCCCGAGAATCTTTGTAACCTGTAACCTCTTAAACCGGTGTTTCCGCCCAGAATTGCAGCCTGATAAAACTCATACCCATCGCCAATATTGAACTGTGCCTGGACTCTTGAATTTAAAACCAGCTTTTTGTTTTGACTTACCGCATTATAAAATTCCAGATAAGGTTTAAAGTATCCGTAATTGCGGTTGGTTTCCTCCACATTCATTTTTCCGCCCAGGATCATTTCAAACTTCATTCCCCGGCTGGGATTCAGGTTATTGTCATAACTTTCATAGCGATAGGTACCTTTCATTCCTGCGAAATATTTCCGTTCGAAAAAATCGGGATCTTCGGAATTGAATTCTTCTACAAGGAATCGCTCTTCAGTTCTGTCAACTTCCACCGATTCAAAAGAAGCCATATATCCAAAATAACTTCCGAAAGGTGATTTTCTTACAAATCCAAGCTCTCCACCTATTCTGCTTATTTTAGTCCGGTTGTAGTCAAAATCGAGTATATCGTCAAAATTCTGGCTTTCATTTCCATATCCAAAGAAGTTATTGGCAAAATTCGGACTGGTAAAATGCGCTCCAACCGCAAGGTTAAAATTACCAAGAATTAAGGCGAATTCCCCCTGGTAGTTTAAATCATATCCCTTGGTTGCAAAGTAATATCCAGCTGAAAATGCGTGCTTGGATGTAAACGGATTGCGCTTAAACCCATTTGTTATAAACGAACTTTGAATTCCTAATTTCAGTCCGTCATCGGGATTATATCCAAATCCGGGAGTAAGTGATCCCGAATTAAAAGTCTTTTTATCTTTATCAAACGTATTTTGCTCATAATTATCCCTGAACCTTAACTTTGCATTTCCTTTTGATTCTACCGTATTGGGTCTTGTTCTATGATCGTATATTTTTACCTTTCGGCCGCTATTATCAGCTACTCTGTAAATATCATTATTATGCCCTCCTATTACTCTTAAAAAGATCAATTCCCCGGAAGGGTTTCCCGTGATCTCAAATTTATCATCATCATCAAGGCCGTATACCCAAATCTCTTTGGTTTCTTCTTTTTTATAAGTTTTATCACTTACCTCATCTGCCTTTTCGCCATCCTTTATTCTGGAAACCACAATTCGCGTTTCTCCATTCTCCAATCGCTCTATTTCTATAAGATCATCTTTATCTGTTCCGGTTACAATTGCCAGGGTCGCCATATGATCGTAATAACGCTTTGTGATATCCAGTATATTTTCCCGTCTGGCCTTCAGGTTTTTTATAATAGATGTAGTCGCTTCCCCTTGCGTTTCTTTTGGCAACTTTGAAAAAGCTTCTTCTATAATTCCATCTGTAATATGTTCCTGAATAAACTTTGCCTGCTCCAGCCAGGTTTCCTTGCCCACATTTTGGGTTAATTCTCTATCCAGACCAATAGCTGCAATGTTAAACCATTTTACGTCTTTGATATCCTCGCCATAAACCCCGAATTGTTTTGAAAATCCTGCCAGTGCCCTAAGGGTTCCAAAAAAAGCTCCATCATAATTTGAAAAAACCTGATCCCTGTCCCTGGGAATTGGTTCAAATGTCCGGTTTCCTTCCTTATCTTCAATTTCTGCCCATCTCCACTGGTCCTGATGCCTGTCCCAGTCGCCTATCAGCATATCAAAGATCCTTGCCCTTACATAAGCCGGTTCGTTTAAACTGTATTTTTCATCGCGTCGCAAGCGCTCAAACATTCCAGAAGTACTCACAATATCGTGATTTGGTTTCCCAAAGCTCTCACTGCCCTGCCAATTTTCTTCCGGCCGCTCCTCGATCATATATACGTCTCCGCCGTGTTCCACATTATATTTCCCAAGACCTTTTTGTTTTGGCAAATAATAAACTTCCGGATTGGTATGATACACATCAATTGCCGAAGCCAGCGTTGGAATTGCTAAAAAAGCATAAGGATGCGATGCCGTATAGAGATCCTTCAGAAAATCCTCGGCTATAGTATTTTCAAATTGTTCCTCTACGGCCTTATCCTTAAATGCAACCGCCTGAATATACTGCAGGGCGCTCTTTTTTATCCTTCGGAAGTTATATTCCCGCTCCAGACTATCCTTCACCCTTAAGGAAATCGTTTGATGACCACCGCCCATTCTCATTGGCTCCAAACCACCATATAGGGTATTTAGATCGGCTACCTTAAATTCTACAGGAGTACCATAAAGTTCCCTGTACCGCTCTCCCCATAAAGTTTTGAACACTTCATTTTTATCGGTTTCTTCTTCAGGATAAATCGAAGCGGTTATTGTTTCAGGGAAACTATCAGGCAAATTTGAAGCATCAAAATCTTCTGGTGCCGGATGGACTTCTTTCTGATATAAAAGTTTAGCCCGGTTTTTTTCATTTCCGTAGAAACTAACCCAGGAAGAACCGTCTTTAAAAACATCATAAACCGCAAATCCCTGTCCGGGATGCGCAAAAAGACCATCATCGCTTAAACTCACATAGGTAGCCTTTGAACCCGATCCGGAAACGATCTGTTTAATATTGTTATTGGTTATGTACTGTAAGGCATGTTCATGTCCGGAAATAAATAGCAGTCTTTCTGAATCCTTTCCGATAGTTTCCAGTCGTTTTACCAATGACTTATAGCGTTCATTTTGGGCATCCTGAATGGAAACTCCTCCGGAAGTTCTAATCAACGAAACCAAAGATCCCAATACGGGCACCGGAATTTTCTTTTGCGAAGGATATAAATGCTGATTGAAATTATATTGGCCGCCATGAACTCCATTGGTGTACAATGGGTGATGTAAGGCGATGATAATTGTTTTATCCTGACTCTTTTTTAATTCCGATTCCACTTCAAGAAACATCGCTTCCCTGGTTTTAATCTCTGAACAACCTTTATTCACCAGAGGATGATTATCCCAATTTGTGAGATACCATTGGGAATCGATCACAATAAGCTGTATATCGTCACTAATCTCGATGACCTCAAGTCCACAACCAGTTTTTGGAGACCAGATCAATTGATCTCCCAGTTTCTCCTGAAGGTAATCTTCCTGTCTTTCCAAACCTGGAATTCCTTTATTATACCAATCATGATTTCCGGGAATAACAATCACATTTCCATCATATTTTTCGATGGCATCCAGCTGTGCATCCAACCGGTATTCTGCTTCCTCCCTTTCTTTGGTTCCTTTTTCAGGCATTCCGTCAGGGTAGATATTATCACCAAGGAAAATGGTATAATTCTCTTTTACCTTAACAGAATCCATATAATCTTTTAAAGCTAAAAGACCTTCAGAAGTGCCTCCCGGAAGGGCATAGCCCCCGTCGCCAAGAAGATAAAAGGATTTTTCGATTTTTTTGTCCTTAGGGTAACCAAAGTTTTCTTTTGGTTCACCTTCACTGTAAAGTGTTTTGGAAGTAGAACAACCTGCAAGAATGATTAGGACGAAAATGGTTAAATAAATGTTGTATTTTCTCATAGAATACTCAAAGCTGTTTTTTTTTGTAATTTGGCCGGATCAAAATTCCAGGAATATATGATTGATTTAATAGACAAGGCAGATAATTTCGTTTTGGAATTATTTAAAGCAAAACTACCTAATACGTATATCTATCATAACTACAATCACACTCAAAGAGTGGTCAAAAGTAGTAAAGAATTAATCGGGAATTCTCAATTTAATGTTAAAGAAGAACAGGCTATATTGCTTGCAGCCTGGCTTCATGACACCGGATATACTGTGAAATTTGAAGGTCATGAAGAAGATAGTGAAAAAATTGCAACACAATTTCTTAAAGAAAACAATGTAGATCAGGAAATAACTGAGATGGTATCTCAATGCATTTTGGCAACTAAAATGGACAAGAAGCCAACAACAGAATTAGAAAAAACAATAAAAGATGCCGATTGTTCGCATCTTGCTAAAGATTACTTCGACGAAACAACCGAATTTTTAAGGCAGGAACTCCAATTGCTTAATATTCATAATTTTTCGACTGAAGAATGGTTGGATGAAAACATCAAATTATTTACTGAAAAACATCGGTATTATACAGATTATGCCGCAAAAACCTGGAAACCTCTAAAAGATAAAAATCTTTCTGATCTTTTGGAAAAGAAAAATAAGGCAGTTCAAAAATTAAAAAAGGAAGAGGATAAAGCAAAGTTAAAAGCCGAATTCAAAAATAATAACCCGGAACGAAGTCTGCAGAGTTTATATAGGATTACCCTTCGAAACCATTTGAAACTAAGCGATATTGCAGATACCAAGGCAAATATTCTCCTTTCTGTAAACGCGATTATTATATCGCTGGCCCTGGCCAATATGATACCCAAACTGGATGCAACCTCAAATCAGCATTTATTGATCCCAACGCTTGTATTAATATTATTCAGCGTAGCATCTATTATCCTTTCTATAATGTCTACCCGGCCAAATGTTACCAGCGGTGAGTTCACAAAGGAACAGGTTGAAAACAGGGAGGTAAATTTATTATTTTTCGGAAATTTCCATAAAATGCCCTTCGAGCAGTTTAAATGGGGTATAAAAGAGATAAGTCAGGATAAAGATTATGTATATGAATCCTTAATGCTGGATCTTCATTCCCTGGGGAAAGTTTTACACCGTAAATATTTACTGCTAAGACTTACCTATACCGTTTTTATGATAGGGATCATCGTTTCTGTATTGGCATTTGTATTTGCCTTTTATTACCTTAAATAATCAACAAGTCCATCATAGGAAATAGCTTCCAGGGCATCATCCGCTTCTGGGCGGTATAAAATATTGGCTCGTATGGCACGAAGGCCAACAACGCCCTGAACATCTTCCAGCTCAAGGATCTCCACTTCCTCCCCAAGGTATTTCCTGGTTTGAAGGTATTTTATATATCTCAAATATTCTTTTTGATCACTGCTTTGGGAATATACAATGGATATTTTACCCTTCTGGGTAATCCGTTCTTCGGTGTCTTTAATAAAGGCCTTATCAATTCTTTTTTTGATAATTTCGTACCGGGCATTATAGGTTCCGTCAACATCAAATTTTTTCTCATCCATCCGGTATCTAATCGATAAGGTGCTATTAAACACCAGTATCAAAGAAGCCGCATCCATTTTTATCGGTGTGTTTTTTTGTAACTGGTAAAAACGGTTTTCCATTTCACACATAGTAGCTAGTTGCCATAACCGCAAATTGTACAAATACACTTTATTAAAGGGTTTTTTAAAGGTAAAGGATTCACCAATATAGATGTTATGATCTACCCCATCGGTTTTATATCGTTCAAAATAATGGGGATAAATCTTTTGGGCGTCTATTTGCTTTTTATCAATATAACGGGCCATCGTCCTGTTAATACGCTGCACGGTTTCATCGTAATGTTTCCTCTGATCGTAAACGAGGCCGGTTTCAGGATTCAGTTTTTCCTGATATTGCTTCACAAGTTCCTCCAATCCTTTAGACTGCAAGATTAAATGATCCATTATAGGATTTACTTCCCGTTGTAAAAGATCAAAAACCTTCTGTTCACTGGAAGCATTTAAACCTTCTTTTAATTCCTCCCTAAATTCAGCAATCCTAAACCTTACCTGATCATAAATTGGCAATTTTTCAATTTTATAAGCCTCATTTATAATATTTTCCAAAAACTCCAACTGGTATTGAAGATCTTTTTCGATTGCAGAATTTCGGGCATCTGAAGAAGCAATAATATCGATTTGTCCATATAAAGGATAGACATTTTTAAAGGTGATGTCCTTAAAAGAGGCCAACCCATCCTGGTCCTGATCCTTTATAAACTGCTTGGCCTCATTTTCAAAGATCCATAAAACGCTGGGATGAATGGAGGTACATTCACTTTGAATTACCGCCTTTACCCTGTTTTCAAATTCGGTTCGGTTTCGCTTTACAGCAGTTACTATATACGGAAGTATATCTTCCAACTTGATTGCATTTATGCTGTTTAAATCATTTTTCCTTGGAGATACAAGCTCCAGAACACCCAATAATTCTTCACCTTCTGCAATAGGTGCCAGAATACAACTTTTAATATGGTTTTCCTTTAAGTTTTTAGACAGCAAACTGTTATTGGTCTTTTCAGCATATTCATCGGCATTAGCAATGGTGAAATAACCTTTCTCTTTTACAAGCTGATTATAGGTCTTTTCACAAATAAGCGCGTCACAATCGGCGGAAGCTTCTTTATAAAGCATAAAACTTTGAGCATCTTCATTGTTCATTCTCTCAAAGGCCTTTTCCACTTTATTAAAAACCGTGAAACCTACCCTAAGATCAGGAATTTTAAAAATAGACTGAAATATTTCCTGAAACCTAAAAAGTTCAGCCTGATTGGAGGTCTCCTGATGCAGGAGGGTTGTTTTTAGATCGGAAATAGCGTCATCTACTGTAACATCGGTAAGATTGAGGATGGTAAACCCCTTAAATATCCAGCTTTTTGGAGGAAATTTCTCCTTCCATAAACTCACATCTTCAATATTCTGAATGAGAATATCTACATCTTTTTCAGAAATCTCCTTTGCTCCTTCCCCTGGTTCAATGTCGATAAAATCGGCATTAAGAGCTACTCTATAGTGTTTTAAAATCCCGTTTTCGTCCGGGATATCGTAATAAAGTGGCCGGGAAAAATCAATATTATACCCATAATGGTGATTAAGAACAAGAATACATCCGTAGATATAATACATATCCTCATTCAGGTTACGCATTTCAAACTGATAATTATCGCCCGCATTTTCCAGGATATTTCTAAAGCGCCTGGTAGAATTAAAAACAACATTGTGAAAAGGCAGGGAGGCGGCTTTAATTTCATTATTGCTTAAAATATTTGGAAACAAATCATCAAGCAATATGCGGATTGCGTCTTTATTTTTACTTAAATCCTCAGGATTATTGATGCCCTCCACCAGCTTTGGAAATGAGGAAATATAATCCAGCACATTTTCGATATAATTTTTTGCTATACTGCTTTGTTCACTTTCAAGCTGAAGCTGATATTGTTCAACAACTTTATGAAAACTTATTTTAATATCCAGCGGAAAATCCTCCAGTTGATTCTTCATACAATTTTAATAAAGATTAAAATTACTCATTCTTGCAGAGCCGTATTTGCTTTCGGTTGAAATTAACATTATTTTATACACTTCCTATAGCTATCTATGTGGAGTTATGTATTTTTGCTGAATAAATTAAAAACCTCAGGGAAAGCCCACAAAGTTTAAATTGAAAAATACTTTTAAAAACTCGAGGTAAGTCTCGGGAAATTAAACCCTTGATGAGGAATTAAAAATAACATTGAAACATAATTAATACCAAATGAAACAATTCTTAACAGCAATTATTATCCTTAGCATTCTTGGATGCCAGGAAGATCAAAAGGGATACTCCCTTTCAGGAGAACTGAAAAATGTTGAAGACGGCAAAATGATTTATGTATCTGAATTAGATCAAAATATGCAGCCTTCAAAAATTGATTCGGTTCAAATTAAGAAAGGAGAATTTAAATTGGATATGGCGGAAGTTGAACATCCAAATCTTAGTTTTCTTTCTGTTGAAGGCTCTAATGGAAATGTGATCTTTATTTCTGAAAATGAACCAATACATTTTGAAATTTACAAAGACAGCCTTCCTACTTCCAAAGTAGCCGGAGGAAAGGAAAACGAAGTTTTTTATACGTACCTGGATCATTTAAAAGGCCTGAATAAACAGGTTATGGAAATCCGGACAGAAATGCGTGAAATAATGACTTCCACCAGAGATACTGCGGCAATAGCCCAGCTTCAACAACAGGAGGTAGAACTGCGCACCAAAGATATGACTTTCAAGAAAAATCTTGTGCAGGAACATCCGGATAGATTTGTATCTGTCCTTGTTCTTACCGATATGATGAATATGGGAGCTCCTGCAAATGAAGTAAACGAACTCTATGAAAGCTTACCTGAAAATGCGACCAAAAGCTCCCTGGCGAAATCCCTGGCAGAAAACCTTAGCAAACGAAGTAAAGTAGCCTTAGGAAGTAAAGCGCCAGAATTTTCTGCACCAAATCCAGAGGGAGAACAAATTTCGCTAAAGGATTCCATGGGGAAAGTAACGCTTATAGATTTTTGGGCAGCCTGGTGTAAGCCGTGCAGGGTAGAAAATCCAAATATTGTTAAAACCTATACCAAATATCACGATAAGGGCTTTAATATTATAGGGGTTTCCCTGGACCGGGAAGGTCAAAAAGACAAATGGATACAGGCGATAAAGGATGATAATTTAACCTGGCCGCAGGTTTCAAACTTAAAATTCTGGCAGGATCCTGTTGCACAACTTTATGGAGTACAGGCTATTCCAGCACAATTTATCCTGGATGAAAACGGAATTATTGTAGCTAAAAACCTTAGAGGCGATGCTCTGGATGCAAAAGTGAAAGAATTGCTGGAGAAATAAAACCTAAAACTACTTCCAAAAAAAAGACCCAAATCGCTGCTTAAGTAAGCCTTTTGGGTCTTTTTTATTTGATAAATATTCAATTACAAATCAATTCATAGGAAGCCTTTTTTCAATTTGTTATTTCAGTTCAAATCCAACCGTAACTTTAGCGCTAACTTCCATTTCTCCGGGAGCAAGTGTTTGTTGCTCACCGGCATCGGAACTGGCTTTCATCATCTCCATTCCCCTATACATTGGCGGGAAATAATTAACCTCGTTCTCACTAATGGAAATCGCTTTTCCAATGCTTTGATTTAATGGAGCTGTATATTCCTTGGCCTTTCTTTGGGCATCCAATACTGCTTTTTTCCTGGCTTCGCTTTTATGTTTTTCAATTTCTGAAGATTTAAATTGTATCCCATCGATTCTGTTAAGACCAGCATCCAGCAAACCACTCATTATCTTCTCATACTTCTTAAGATCTTCCAGTTTTATGGAAATAGACTGATTGGCCGCATAACTATATGTTTTTTCGTTATAATTATAGTTTTTGTTCAAATTGACATAATCGGTCTGAATATTTTTCTCGGGAATTCCCTCCGATTTCAAATATTTTATAACCTTATCTACAACCACGTCATTTTTTCTTTTCACTTCCACCGCATCATCCCCTTCATGCTCTATTCTGGATTTTATAGTTACCTGGTCCGGCGCCACTTTAACTATTCCCTCTCCGGTTACCATCACCATAGGAACCTGATTCACTTGTTGCGCCTGTAATCCAAGTGAACTAATAATTGCCACGAATAAAATAAATACTGTTTTCATATTGTTCTTTTTATTGGTTATTTTCAGGGCTTTCAGATATGAAAAACCCGATTTCAATTTATTAATCAAAGCTTGAACCAAAGAATCAAGATACAAGACCTAATTATAATGGTTCTGTTTTAGTGAATTGTATAAAGGTGCCTTCTTAAACCACTAAGGTCGCAAAGGTTTACACAAAGGTCAAAGAGAAATTCTCTTTCCCAGCGAGTTTTCCAGTTCTCTTTTCTTTCCGCAGATTTTTCTTGAGCTTTCTGTATTTATTTCTTTTACCCAAAAAAAAGGTTTTCCGTTTAGCGGTTAACTTTTGAATTTTTCAATTTTTTAACTTTTCAACTTTTCACTTTGTTGTTTCAGCTTTAACAAAAATGCTTACCGGACAACAATGCCAAAGAATGAAAAAAATTAAAATCCTCGGGGAACCTGCCCGTCCGTCAGGCGGGTTAAATCATCAATGAGGGATTAAATTTTTCCTGCTTTTTGAAGAATGAAAAGGATTAAAATAGGCAATGCCAGTAGGATTACCATCAATAAATGCTGCTGAAAAACCCAGGGCGCCAATAGTATTGTAATTACGTAACCACCAACAGCTCCTCCAAAATGAGCATCATGGCCTATATTATCCTGTCTACGTTTCATTCCGTAAATCGTATATAAAAGATAACCAATTCCAAAGACATAAGCGGGAACAGGAATAATAAAAAATAAGCCCAGCATCATATCCGGTCTTAACAGAATTGCAGAATATAAAATCCCCATTACTGCACCGCTGGCACCTACGGCATTGTAATTCTCCTCGTCCTTATGGAAGAAATAACTCAGTAAATTGCCAAGTATTAAACTCGCGAGATACACCAATAAAAACCCAAGAGAACCCAGGTCAAATAAAACAACATTTGCAAAGAAATAAAGGGTAAGCATATTCACAAAAAGATGGGAAGTATCAACGTGCAAAAATCCGGATGTTAAAATTTGATATTTAGCCCCTCTTTTTATTGCTCCCGAGTTGAATTTATACTTTTCAAAGAACAATGTATCCTTAAAACCTTTAAATGAAACCAACACATTTAATCCGATGATAATAATAGTAATCAAACCCAAATCCCCCATAGATAGCTTTCTGTTTAGTGCCAAATATACTATATATTTGCTGAAATGTTTTGTGGATGCAAGGATTAGTTTTTTGGTTGGTTTACCCTGTTTTATGGCTTATTTCACGTTTGCCATTCCCCCTTTTCTACAAGGTTTCCGACCTTGTTTTTTTCCTGGTTTATCACGTGATAGGTTATCGAAAGAAAACCGTTACAGAAAATCTGGAACTCGTATTTCCGGAGAAATCTTCAGAAGATATCAGGAAGATAAGTATTCGGTTTTACAGCCATATGTGTGATATGTTTCTGGAAATGATAAAGAGCATTTCTATTTCAAATGAAGAATTAAAACGCAGGTTTACATTTTCCAATATCGAAGAGATTGAAAAGATCCGGAAAATGGATAAAAGTATAATCATGATGTGTGGTCATTACGCCAGCTTTGAATGGATGAATGCGCTGCAATTGTACGGACTTGATTATAAAGGCTTCGGGGTTTATAAAAAAATACAAAACAGGTTTTTCAACAAAATGGCCCAGGATATCCGGGGAAGATTTGATGGAGAATTAATTCCTACTACCTCCGCCACCAAAACTATTGCTAAATACCAAAAAGAAGGAGTACTGGGAATTTATGCGATGGTAGCAGACCAATCTCCAAAGCTGAGCAGGGCAAGAAACTGGACGGAATTTATGGGTAGCAGGGTTCCCGTTTTTATGGGTGCAGAGAAACTCGCAAAAGATCTGGATATGGCGGTTATTTACCTCCACGTAGAAAAAGTTGGCCGGGGCTATTATCATGCTACTTTTAAGCCAATAACCTGTAATCCCAAAGAAGAACCCGATTTTAAAATAACAAACAATTACCTGGAATACTTGGAACAACAGATCCACGAGGCTCCTGAATATTACCTGTGGACCCATAAAAGATGGAAGCATCGAAATGCTTCCATCCCTAAAAAAGCTGTTATCTATAAACGAAATTAGAACGCAATTTTCTTTATTTCCGTGATCATTTTTTGAGCAAGCTCTTCAGCTTCCTTTTCACTCTTTGCTTCTGTATAAATTCTGATGATAGGCTCTGTATTTGATTTTCTCAAATGCACCCAATTATCTTCAAAATCTATCTTTACCCCATCAATTGTAGTGATCTCTTCTGAATTATGATTTTCCTGAACCTTTCTTAAAATTTCATCTACATCCAGGTCCGGAGTTAATTCTATCTTATTTTTGCTCATAAAATACTGTGGATAGGATTCCTTTAAAGCTGAAACCAACATTTTCTTTTCTGCCAGATAGGTCAAAAACAAAGCTACTCCTACCAAACTGTCCCGACCATAATGAGATTCAGGGTAAATGATCCCTCCGTTTCCTTCTCCCCCAATAATTGCATTGGTATCCTTCATCAACTGAACGACGTTCACTTCGCCCACGGCACTGGCCTGATATTTCTGCCCATGGCTTAAGGTTAGATCCCTTAAGGCTCGCGATGAGGAGAGATTGCTAACAGTAGATCCCTGTGTTTTGGAAAGCACATAATCTGCGCAGGCAACCAGGGTATATTCTTCGCCAAACATCTGGCCTTTTTCATCTATAAGGGCAAGGCGATCCACATCGGGATCTACCACAATCCCCAGATCTGCATTTTCCCTGACAACCAGCTTTGAGATCTCTCCCAAATGCTCTTTTAGAGGTTCGGGATTGTGGGGGAAATGACCGTTTGGCTCACAATATAATTCCACAACCTCAACGCCCATTTTCTTCAGCAATGCAGGAATAGCAATTCCTCCGGTAGAATTCACGGCATCAACAACTACCTTAAACCCGGCTTTGGAAACCGCGTCGGCATCAACAAGCTTAAGCTGTAAAACTTCTTTTATATGCCTGTCTATATAATCTTCAATCACGCTGATTTTGCCAAGATCATCAACTTCAGCAAAATTAAACTCTTCATTTTCAGCATTTATAAGGATCTTTTCGCCTTCAGCTCCATTTAAAAATTCTCCTTTATCATTAAGCAATTTCAATGCGTTCCATTGTTTTGGATTGTGGCTGGCAGTAAGAATTATCCCTCCATCAGCCTTTTCCTTTGGAACTGCGATCTCAACAGTTGGGGTAGTTGAAAGGCCGATATCCACAATATCAATTCCCATCCCAACCAACGTGTTCATCACCAGATTCTGCACCATCGCCCCGCTTATTCGTGCATCTCTGCCAAGAACCACTTTAAGTTTTTTACCCGGGATAGCATTTTTTAACCAGGTTCCATAAGCTGCTGCAAATTTTACGGTGTCCAACGGAGTAAGATTATCTCCCGGTTTACCTCCAATGGTTCCTCTTATTCCTGAAATTGATTTTATTAAACTCATTTTTTTATTTTATAATTTATAATTTGCGGTTTAAAATTTTGGAATCTGGGGTTACTCTCTTTTCCACTTTCCAACTTTCCAACTTTCTAACTTTCTAACTTTGTTCTCGTTTCATAAAAAGACAAATATACAAGCCTCTACCACCTATGTCCTAAACTTAACAGAAATTAAACAGGAAAACACATAAATTAGTACCTTGTCCGGATGAACTACCTGGCACATATTTATCTTTCCGGAGAGGACGAGCAATTGAAGATCGGCAATTTTATAGCCGACTCTGTAAAGGGCAGCAAATTTATTGGCTTCCCGGAAAAAGTTAAAAACGGAATCATTCTACACCGGGCAATCGATACTTTTACAGATTCTCATCCGGTGGTAAAAAAAAGTGTTCATAGGTTATTCCCGGTTTACAGCCATTATAGCGCTGTAATTATTGATATTTTATATGATCATTTCCTGGCCGCCAACTGGAGTGAATATTCAAATGTACCGCTGGAAAAATATGTAGCTGAATTTTATGAACTCTTAAATGAAAATTTTGAGCTTTTACCAAAGAGAGTTAAGCATTTCCTTCCATATATGATCCGTGATAACTGGTTGCTGAATTATGCTACTATTGAAGGGATTGGGAAAATCCTTTTTCAAATGGATCAACGCACAAAAAACAGATCCCAGATGCAGCTTGCCACCACCGAATTAAAACTATATTATTCTGAATTTGAAGAAGAATTCAGATCCTTTTTTACTGATTTGGAAAATTTTTGTTCCGAAGAAATCGCTAAACTTTAATCACAACTGAAACATTCCATAACTATGAAAAAGATTATTTTATTCCTTGCCATCAGTCTGCTTTACTCCTGTAAAACTACCCCACCAACGGTTGTAGAAAAAATTCCGGAAATTGGACTTATTGCAGACAAAGCAATGGTGGTTTCGGCACGTGCAGAAGCTTCAAAAATTGCAGCCGATATCATGAAACAAGGCGGGAATGCTTTTGATGCTATGGTTGCTACAGAAATGGCTCTGGCAGTAAGCTACCCATTTGCGGGAAGCCTTGGCGGTGGTGGTTTTATGGTTTTCAGAAAAGCTAATGGAGAAATAGGAAGCCTTGATTTCAGGGAAAAAGCACCTTTGGCTTCCACAAAAAATATGTATCTGGATGAAAACGGGGATCCGGTTCCTGAAAAAAGTCAGTTAGGTTCTCTCGCTATAGGAGTACCCGGAACTGTTGCCGGAATATTTTCTGTTCATGAAAAACTGGGCTCCTTACCTCTTGATAAAATCCTTACTCCGGTAATTGAACTGGCAAAAAAAGGATATGCCGTTACCCAAGGGCAGGCGGAAGGTTTGAATAATTACAAGTCAGAATTTAGAAAGGTTAACAGTGAGGAGATCCTTTATACTAAAAATTATTCGGCCGGAGACACCATAAAAAATCCGGCCCTGGCAAGGACTTTAGAAAAGATCATGCTCAACGGTAGGGATGAATATTACGGAGGCAGCACGGGTGAAACTCTTGTTAAATTCATTCAGGATAATGGCGGGATCATCACTTTGGAAGACCTGCTGAAATATGAAACAGTCTGGAGAGAACCTGTAACGTTTAATTATAAAGACCTGAGAATAATTTCTATGGCACCTCCTTCCAGTGGTGGAATTGCTTTAGCGCAAATTATGAAAATGATCGATCCATATCCTGTAAAAGATTTTGGGCATAATAATTTAAAATACATTCAATTACTCACGGAAGCTGAGCGAAGAGCTTATGCCGACAGGAGTTTTTATTTAGGCGACCCCGATTTTTACGAAGTACCTGTGGAAACGCTCACCAGTGACGAATATTTAAAAAATCGGATGAGCGGTTTTAGTTTTCAGGAGGCTACTGCCTCCTCAAGTTTAGAGCATGGTCAAATTCCCGGTTATGAAAGTGAGGAAACCACGCACTATTCTATCGTAGATCAATTTGGAAATGCCATCGCTGTTACCTCAACTTTAAATGGAGCTTATGGCTCCAAACTTTATGTTGAGGAATTAGGTTTTTTTCTGAATAATGAAATGGACGATTTCAGCGCAAAACCCGGAGTTCCTAATATGTTTGGTTTGATAGGGGCGGAAGCAAATTCTATAGCTCCTGAAAAAAGGATGTTAAGTTCTATGACCCCTACAATTGTTGAAAAAAATGGCGAATTCTGGATGACGGTTGGAACACCGGGAGGTTCCACTATAATAACTTCGGTACTGCAAACCATTCTCAATGTGGCAGAATTTGATATGGGAATGCAAGAGGCTGTAAATGCTCCCCGTTTTCATCATCAGTGGTTGCCGGATGAGATTTGGTTTGAACCAAATGCTTTTGATAAAATACTTCTGGAAAAATTAAAAGCGAAAGGCTATAATGTTCAGGAAGGTAATTCCAGGATATTGGGAAAAGTAGATGCTATTCTTAAACTCCCGAATGGGAAACTGGAAGGTGGTGCAGATAAGCGCGGAGATGATACGGCTATTGGTTTCTAATATTTCGCAGAAATCCATTTCTGGGGTTTTGAAAAATTTTCATAATTTTTAATTATGATTTTTTTGGGAAGTCAGGAAATTTAAATTTAACATTTTTTTGGGGAATTTTTCCACAGTACTTATGTGTAAACCACACATTTATGTTTTTGAAGGAGACAGCAATCTCACAGGGTGCGAAGGAAGCTATTATTTGGAAGTCGGATGAAGACCTGCCCCAGCTATGGGCAGTCATCGGGGGATTCAAACCACTGTTGGGATTTTACACGCTTCTACACAGTATTTGATAAAAAAAAATCCGAGATTTAAAAAAATCTCGGATTTAATTATTATTTATATTTTAACCTATCTAGCATAGTACCAACGGTTATTGCTCAACAATTCCACTTCTCTCCACATACTATACGTACGTGAATAATACCACCAAGCATCGTTATGTCTTAAAACTGTTAAACCATAAATAACATAATACTCACCATTTATATACTTAGGAGCTACAGGTTCTGTGGATCCACCACTTGGATACATAGCATTAAGACCTGTTTTATCTCCAGAAGAAAGTGCATTTCTTTGTGCGCTATAAGTACTACCATCTAATTTAACAATAGTAGGTTGGCCATTGCTGGAAAAAGAATATGAGCTGTATAGCATAATAGACCCAAAATCCAGATTAGAAGTAAACTCATCTCCATCAGATCCGTTTTCTGCATAGGTCTTAAAATTATGCTCTCTCCCACTTTGAATATTTGAATAATTGATCTTAATATGTTTATCACGGTCAACACGACTCTGCTCGTGCCATAGCCCCACAGCGTGGCCAATCTCATGAATTGTGTTTCCGGTAGAACATGCACTGGCTAAAGTTATATTTTGTCTACCTCCAACCATTCCTACATAAGAGGAACAACCTGATCCGGATGTGAAATAAATGTAATTGGATTGACCGGAACGTTCTTCAAAAGTCAAATTAGTATTAGATTCCCAGTGCTTAATTGCATCATAAACCCGGTTTTTATCAGGTAAACTGCCATCTATTGAATAATACACTATGTTATTAGTCCATCTTCCGGAAGTTCTACCAACACTCTTTTGTTGAGACGGCATTTCTCCTTTTTCGTAAACCAATTTTACATCTTGAGAAGTTATCATATCATTAGAAAGGATGATGTCTCCTTCATAAATATAATCACCATCTATTTCTTCTACAGTGATTTTTTTGCCTGCAAAATAAACATCTGAAACCTTTCCCAACTCATCGGGATAGGCCACTTCTACATTTGCTGTGAGTTCTTCTGTGATTAATTGCTGTTCCGTTTCTTCTAATTCGTTTACTGAGTCTTTACTACAGGATAGAATAGCTAAGGCCGGTAGTAATAGCATTAAATTCCATTTTCTCATAATTGGGGTCAAAATTTTGTTAGAACAGTTTTGGTTTTTTAACTGTTCGGGGGTTAAAAAATCTTTTCACATCGGGGTCATTCAAAGTTCATTCCAATAAAAGAATCCTAAATGAACACAAAGGTTTTACGTTCAGGTGGTTACATATTAGGATTTAATAAAAAATGACTTAATTTTTTAAACTTAAAAAAGGATATTAACTAAATTTTAGGAAAATACCATTAAGTTTCAAAAAAAAAATAAATTTCCAACAATTCTTGTAACACTTCAAGATTGGGGGGAGAAAATGAAAGTGTTATTACTTAAGCAAGAGCAATATAAAGCATAAAAAATTTCAAATGCAAAAAAAATCGATGAAATGCACTATTTTTTTAACTTGATTTTAAGAAATCTCCAAAAAGAGCTATGTTAAATATTAAACCATTAATTCACATAATCAATTAATATCATTGGCTTTAATTAGCATCCTTGCTTTTTAGCATTCACCGGTATTAACAATTTGATATGAATTAGTTGTTTCTTATCAAACAGATCTGAAAAGGCAATTTTGTCTTTTCTTAAAATAGAAAAAGCTGTCCAGAAATTTCTGAACAGCCTCTTCTATTAACACCATCTAGTTAATAATAACTATTGGTGATTAATAAAACTAACTCAGCGAACACGTCATCCCCCCGGTTGACTAATCCGCGAAAGTTAATCTTTATCCAACCTTGCTATTATGGCCCACTTGCTGATGCAGCACAGGAAATAGCTTTAACTCTTATATAATAAGGATAAGAATAATTAAAAGTCGAAAATGATAAATCAATTGCAGCTTGCTCTCTATTTAATGAATCAAAAGCTATCACATCTGGATCACAAGAAGATTCCCAACAGCTTGCACTCATACTACCATCTTGATTGCTTGGTCTTACTTCAATCTCATAGGCTATTATTAAGTCATCTGGAAAATTACCATCTATACTTAGGCTAACATCCCCATTACTTAGTGAAGTATTAACACTTCCATATGGATCTCCTATAATATTCTCTAAGAGAAGTCCAGTTTCAGCATTTTCAATTTTTAGAAACGCATCCTGATTATCAGAGTCAAAATAAGCAAAAGCACATCCTACTTCTAGATCTTCTTCTGTTTGAGGAATACTACAAACAGCTTGCAGATTTGCACAAGGATCTGTTTCATCCACACATCCATTTGGTAGGGTACCTGCTACATCTGGACAATCATCATCCAAATTTCTAACTTCATCACCATCACAATCAAAATTATCATAATTTGCAGCCTCCGGATCGCATTTATTGGGTATATCATTACCATTACAATCATCATTTGGGTCCAGTGGATCACATTCACCGTTTCCATTATCATCATCTCCACAATTAATTCTAACATGTCTATAAGCTGGCACTAAGGAAAGTTGTGCAGTGATATCCGTCTGAGTAATTGTGAATTCAAAGAAGTCTGAAGCATCTGCATCATAAGCTCCGGCATCTAGTACAGTTACTCTTACATAATACAATTCTCCTTCTCCTAATGGAGATAATGGGAAACACAATACAGTGGCTGCAAAACTATTGCCCGCGCCAGAAACTGAATTCATTTCTCCATCTACAATAACCTCAGAGCCATCATAACCATCTGCCCAAACATCAACTTCGAACAACGCTGGGTATTCTCTACCGGTCTCGTCATCACAATAGTTCACGAAGATGCAATAGTTGTTCTCTACCTCTATTAGGTTAATATCGAAGAAAATATAACCAAAGGCCTCTTCCTCTCGTGGAACAAAGCACAATACATCCACTTCAATATAAGGCTTGGTTCCTGCGCCCAGGACAATTTCCTGTGGCAAAGGATCGCCCACACTTCCGGCATAGGCACCTCCTTCACGGGGAGCTACCCATAATACCTGGTGATCGGCACTATACACTATAAAATATTCTAATTGGTAGGTACCTGCCGGTAAGCCCAAGTCTTCGGAGTATTCGGTTTCCCAACTTCCGCTGTTATTTTTGATGTTGATCTTGATAAAATCATCAGCATCTGCACCCGGGGCTTCCGGGTTCTTATTTGCTACCCAAGCATCACTGTCATCGGTTAATGCAACTAAAACATAGGCTGGGTCTGCATCACGGCATTCCACAGGATCTTGTTGTTGTTTGTTAAAATCATTCAGCAACGTACCAAATTGAATCTGGAAGGTTTCCTGGACATTAGGATCGACTGCCGTTTCTTCTTTACTACAACTAGTAAAGAGCAATGCCAGGATCGCGATATAACTTAAAAGATAATTTAATTTTTTCATGATTAAATAGTTTAGATTAAATTAGAATGGTTAATAAAAGAATATTCGTTTTGTTTGGACAATTAAAAACCATCCGTTGTAAATTTTACAACGGATGGATATTTTAAAAATTAATCATCATTGTTACAAGTATCACCTGCATGAACAATAACCCAGAAACTACTATCATCACTGGTTCTAGTTAAAGTGAAACTTGTATCACTATCCCCAACCTCATCGTTTCGGTTGTATTGACCTGGACTCTTAGCAATATTTCCCGGATTTTCTTCACTTAAATAAACATGAAGATCTGAAATTGTGAAACCAGGTTCTAGGTCTATGTCAAATTCTACTTGATTACCAGTAGCAGTTATAGTAACTTCTCCTGCCTTTGTTCCTTTACTTAAATCATTTTGACCTGCTCCTCTCCAGAAATCAAACGTTTGACTAGTGCCATCGGCAGTATTAAAATTTTCTGCCCAACCCCAACGATTAGATTTTGAAATGTCCTTTATTTCTGTATCCCCAAACATGAAAGCTGTACCACACCCAGTATTCGGATCATCCATTGGACAACCATTATTAGTTGTGCTATAAACATCTGGACATTGATCAATACAATTTTCGAAACCATCACCATCAGAATCTCTGTCATCACAATCATCACAGGCATCTCCTATCCCGTCTTCATCCTCATCTTCCTGACCTGGATTAAATACTCCTGGGCAATTATCACATTCTGCTCCAACACAGTCGTTATCTGGTTTACAATCGCCATCAGGATCTTGGGGAGTTACAGGACAATCCCCTTGGTTATCACCACAATTAATCCTTATATGTTCATATCGAGGAGTTTGCAATAATTGTGCATCGATATCCGCCTGAGTAATTGTGAATTCAAAGAAGTCTGAAGCATCTGCATCATAAGCTCCGGCATCTAGTACAGTTACTCTTACATAATACAATTCTCCTTCTCCTAATGGAGATAATGGGAAACACAATACAGTGGCTGCAAAACTATTGCCCGCGCCAGAAACTGAATTCATTTCTCCATCTACAATAACCTCAGAGCCATCATAACCATCTGCCCAAACATCAACTTCGAACAACGCTGGGTATTCTCTACCGGTCTCGTCATCACAATAGTTCACGAAGATGCAATAGTTGTTCTCTACCTCTATTAGGTTAATATCGAAGAAAATATAACCAAAGGCCTCTTCCTCTCGTGGAACAAAGCACAATACATCCACTTCAATATAAGGCTTGGTTCCTGCGCCCAGGACAATTTCCTGTGGCAAAGGATCGCCCACACTTCCGGCATAGGCACCTCCTTCACGGGGAGCTACCCATAATACCTGGTGATCGGCACTATACACTATAAAATATTCTAATTGGTAGGTACCTGCCGGTAAGCCCAAGTCTTCGGAGTATTCGGTTTCCCAACTTCCGCTGTTATTTTTGATGTTGATCTTGATAAAATCATCAGCATCTGCACCCGGGGCTTCCGGGTTCTTATTTGCTACCCAAGCATCACTGTCATCGGTTAATGCAACTAAAACATAGGCTGGGTCTGCATCACGGCATTCCACAGGATCTTGTTGTTGTTTGTTAAAATCATTCAGCAACGTACCAAATTGAATTTGGAAGGTTTCCTGGACATTAGGATCGACTGCCGTTTCATCTTTACTACAACTAGTAAAGATCATTGCGAAAATTGCCAGAAAGGCAACGTAATTTTTAAAATTTTTCATGATTTAAATAGTTTAGATTAATAATTAGAATGGTTAATAAAAATTTTATAAAGACACCCAATACATGGGATAAAACTCTATTTAATAAAACTGTTATGTGGGGAATTTTAAAGCATAAGATTTTGAGGGGGGCTAATCTTATTACAAGTAAATATAGATTTGATATTGTGAGAAAGCTATGGGTGAATTCACCCATTCTTTTAATCATAGTTCCTTTCAGGTGACTTTTACATTGATTAAATCGTGATTAATCGCGTAAATAATGCTTTCAAGAATTGTTTCAGAATTGGTGCGTTTAATGATATTAGCCCTGTGCTTTTCTATAGTTTTTGGCGAAATAAACAAGGTTTCTGAAATATCTTTCGTTTTATATCCCTTACACAAAAGCATAATGATTTCTTTTTCTCTTTTACTGAAATTGAAAGTGGTATGTATGCTGTTTTCCTCGAAACATTTCTCTACCAAATCTGATGTACTACCTACCTGGTCGCTTAATTTGAATTTTTCTGAATAATGTATCATCATAATAAGTTGACCATCTATCATTCTATCAAGTTTGGAAAAACTGATTTTGGCTTCGCGAATTTTCCCGTTACTTAATCGTAACGAGGTTTTTGTATTGGCTTGCATATGCTTTCCCCTGGAAAAATTTCGCAAGCTCGTTTTAACTTTGATTTTATTCTCACAATGAACAAAATCGGTAAGCTTAAGTCCTTCGGTTTGTTGTACTTTAAAACTGTGTCTAAAGGCATCGTTCATCGCGATGATATTTTCCTGCTGTAACAGTACTACCGGATTTTCCATGATATTAAAGAGACCTAAAAAAGCATCTTTCCAGTAATTGGTCAAGGTCCTATCCTTCGTTACCAGTTCCAGCAACTCATCACATAGACAATTTGTAGAAATGGATGTGTAAAAAATTTGATCTACCAAATCATTAAACCGCTCTTCAATTAAGGATCTTTCCAAAGCCTCTCCATAAATTATTAAATGACTTTTTTTCAGGAAATGCGTAGACCTAAAATTCCCAAGGTTTTTAAGGCTTTTTAAATTTAACGAGGTCTGATCTATCAGGATAATATCCGGTAAAAGCTTTAATGCAGTAGAGTATCCGGAGTGCAGGGAATTCACTGTGTGAACTATAAATTGAAGACTCAAGCCTTCTTTCAAATCAGCAATCAAATTTTTCTGACTACTGATGATCAACAAATGTTTTTTTTCTGTTTTCATCCCTAAATAATTTTAAATACATATCAAGCCTTTTCAGATTTATACAAACTGAGATTCGGGAGGATAAATAATAGGTGCGTGCCTTTAGAGGACACAAAATAATCCGGGGGGATTAACAAAAAAACAGGGGTATTATTTTAATTTTGGAGTTGAAATAACATCTGTAGGGTACGATGCAAAAAAAATTGGGGAGAGTTTGATATTATAAATATAGGGGAAATTACCTATAAATCCTCTAAAATTTAAGTAATATTATCCTGACAAGCAGGTTGTTAAAATCTTGTTCTAAAAAGTTAAACTTCGGATTAAATCCTTGTTTTTTTAACATTGACTTCCTCTACTAGGATTTATTAACAATTTCACACCTTTAAAAAACGTCATATTCTGTAATAAAACCCATTTTTTATAAATTTTTTCTTCTTTATTATTTAATATGTGCTAAAGAATTTACCTATTAATTAACAAGGCCATGTTTAGGCTTTCTTTTTAGTTAGCAACAGTTTAAGTACCTTTGCCCACTTGAGGAAAAATATGGCTAAAGCTGAAGAGAATATAGAAGTATTAGGGGCCAGGGTTCATAATTTAAAAAATATAGATGTTACCATACCCCGCGAAAAATTGGTTGTTATTACAGGGCTTTCAGGATCGGGAAAATCATCTCTTGCCTTCGATACCATTTATGCCGAGGGACAACGCAGGTATATAGAAACTTTTTCGGCCTATGCCCGTCAGTTTCTTGGCGGAATGGAGCGTCCGGATGTAGACAAGATCGAAGGACTCTCTCCCGTGATTGCAATAGAACAAAAAACCACGAGTAAAAATCCGCGGAGTACCGTTGGTACCATAACTGAAATCTATGATTTCCTGAGATTGCTTTTTGCAAGAGCCGCAGATGCCTATAGTTATAACACCGGCGAAAAAATGGTGAGTTATAATGATGAGCAAATCAAGGACCTTATCATTAAAAACTTCAAAGGTAAACGCATCAGCATTCTGTCTCCCGTGGTGCGTTCCCGGAAGGGTCATTACAGGGAACTCTTTGAGCAAATTTCAAAACAGGGATTTGTAAAAGTACGTACAGATGGGGAGGTACGCGACCTGGTAAAGGGAATGAAGCTGGACCGTTATAAAATGCATGATATTGAGATCGTGGTGGACCGCCTGAAGATCGATGAAAAAGCGGAGTCCCAGAAAAGACTGGAGGAGAGCATAAAAACCGCGATGTATCACGGGGAAGATGTGTTGATGATAATGGAGCAGGAAAGTGGCGATATTCGCTATTTTAGCCGAAATTTAATGTGTCCCACTTCCGGGGTTTCGTACCCCAATCCAGAGCCAAACAACTTTTCCTTCAACTCCCCAAAAGGAGCCTGTCCTACCTGTAACGGAATAGGCACCCTGCATAAAGTGAATGTCGATAAACTTATTCCGAATAGAACACTTTCCATTAAGAAGGGTGCACTTGCCCCACACGGCCCACAAAAGAAAAACTGGATTTTTTCTCAGCTGGAACTCATCGCAGAAAGATTTGACTTTAAGCTAAGTGATCCCGTAGAATCCGTTCCGCAACCTGCACTGGATATGATCCTGTTTGGAGGAAAGGAAAAGTTTTCAAAACAATCTGAAACCCTTGGGATCACCAGGGATTATAAAATAGATTTTGAAGGTGTAGCTACTTTTATTGAAGCCACCTTTAACAACAATGATTCAACGTCCTTAAAACGTTGGGCAAAGGAATATATGGACAAAATTGAATGTCCGGATTGTGAAGGAAGCAGACTTAAAAAAGAGTCGCTTTATTTCAGGATTAAAGATCATAACATTGCTCAACTGGCTCAAAAAGACATCACAGATCTGGCCGAATGGTTTGAGAATTTAAACGATAAGCTTTCAGAAAAACAACTTTTAATCGCTTCCGAAGTAATAAAAGAAATAAAGATAAGACTTCAGTTTTTGGTGGATGTAGGCTTAACCTATCTTTCCCTTAACAGAGGATCAAAATCCCTTTCAGGCGGGGAAGCACAACGTATAAGACTCGCCACTCAAATAGGTTCCCAATTGGTTGGTGTCCTGTATATTCTGGACGAACCGAGCATTGGACTCCATCAAAGAGACAATGAAAAACTCATCAATTCGCTAATTTCATTGCGCGATCTTGGAAATTCTGTTATAGTGGTTGAACACGATAAGGATATGATAGAACGGGCAGATCACGTTATAGATATTGGCCCTCATGCAGGAAGACACGGAGGTGAAATAATTAGCCAGGGAACCCCTTCAGAAATAAAAAAACATAATACCATTACCGCCAACTATTTAAATGGCACGATGGAGATTGAAGTTCCCAAAGACCGAAGAAAAGGAAATGGAAAATATCTTATTCTAAAAGGGGCTACCGGAAACAACCTTAAAAATGTATCCATAAAAATTCCATTAGGGCAAATGATTGCCGTTACAGGTGTTTCAGGAAGCGGGAAATCCACGCTTATCAATGAGACCCTCTACCCTATTATGAATGCCTTTTATTTTAATGGCGTAAAAGAGCCAATGCCTTACAAAAGCATAAAAGGGCTGGAGCATTTAGATAAAGTTATAGACATTAACCAATCTCCTATTGGAAGAACTCCCCGGTCTAATCCTGCAACTTATACAGGGGTTTTTTCTGAAATAAGAACCTTGTTTGCAAAAACACCTGAAGCGATGATTCGGGGTTACAAGCCGGGAAGATTCAGTTTTAATGTAAAAGGAGGTAGATGTGAAACATGCAGAGGTGGAGGTTTACGGGTGATCGAGATGAATTTCCTGCCGGATGTTTATGTGGAATGCGAAACCTGCCAGGGAAAACGGTTTAACCGGGAGACCCTGGAAATACGATATAAAGGAAAATCGATTTCAGATATACTGGAAATGACCATAAATGAGGCAACCCCATTTTTTGAACTAATTCCAAAGATCTACAGGAAATTAAAAACCATACAGGATGTTGGGCTGGGATATATTACATTAGGCCAGCAAAGCACCACCCTCTCCGGAGGGGAAGCCCAAAGGATAAAACTGGCTACCGAACTTTCAAAACGCGATACCGGAAATACATTTTATATATTAGATGAACCTACTACAGGACTTCATTTTGAAGATATACGTGTTTTGATGGATGTTTTAAATAGATTAGCCGATAAAGGAAATACCGTCGTGATTATTGAACATAATATGGATGTGATCAAAATGTCCGATTATATAATCGATATTGGATACGAAGGCGGAAAAAATGGTGGGGAAGTTATCGTAAGCGGAACTCCGGAGCAAGTGGCTAAACATAAAAAGAGTTATACCGCACAATACCTGAGAAAAGAATTACAATCAAAAACCTAAGTGCAGGCCCACAAGGTATGGCCCGATAATTCGGGAGAAAAATACTTATAAAAATTTGAGGAAGGCCGGCCCGCCTGAAAGATTCGGCCTCGCAGAAATAAACCCTCAAGGAGGGATTAAAATATAAAAAATTAATGAGAGCAAAACGAGGAACTAAAGCCTGGAATGAAATAAAAACCAATGATTCCTGGGCCATTTTTAAAATAATGGGAGAGTTTGTAAAAGGATATGAGAAACTAAGCCAGATAGGCCCCTGCGTTTCCATCTTTGGCTCCGCCAGAACAAAACCAGACCAAAAATATTATAAATTAGCCGAAAAAATAGCCCAAAAAATAGTAGATCACGGCTATGGAGTGATTACCGGAGGTGGGCCCGGAATTATGGAAGCGGGAAATAAAGGTGCACATCTTGCGGGCGGAACTTCCGTAGGATTGAACATTGACCTGCCTTTTGAACAACATGACAATCCATACATCGATTCAAATAAAAATGTGGATTTTGATTATTTTTTCGTTCGTAAGGTGATGTTCGTTAAATACTCCCAGGGATTCGTTGTGATGCCCGGCGGATTTGGTACACTTGATGAGCTCTTTGAAGCGCTCACCCTTATTCAAACCAATAAAATAGATAAATTCCCCATTATTTTGGTAGGAACAGAATATTGGGGCGGATTGCTGGACTGGATACGTAAAACACTTCAGGATGATTTTGAAAACATCAGCGATGGCGATATAGATCTGGTTCAACTGGTAGATACCGAAGATGAAGTAATAGAGATCCTGGATAAATTCTATGATGAATATAATCTAAGCCCTAATTTTTAATAAGGACTTAATTGCTATTTTTATTTCTTTAATTATTTTTAAGCAAAAATAACCATACCCCCAGATTTACTAATTTTTTAATATCCGTACCTATTGAATCTTAAAGGTAATTTAGCGTTTCTATTCCCATTGTTTGCCCTGAGTACTTGCCTTGGGCAAACAACCATGAATATAACCGCGGTTTTAAATGATTCCACTCAAACATTTAATATTCAGCAGGAAATCTTATACGAGAATTCGGGCGAGGATACGCTCACCGCGATATATCTAAATGATTGGGCCAACAGTTATAAAGACAAAAGCACTCCTTTGGCCAAACGATTTGCTGAAGACTACATTCGAAGATTCCATTTTGCAAGAGCAGGGGAACGGGGATCTACGAAAATTTACAGTATAACTGATGAAAATGTACAGACGTACTCCTGGGAACGGCCGGGAGGAAATCCGGATTTAATCCGTGTGAATTTAGCCCAATCACTATTGCCGGGTAAAAAAACAACTATCAATCTACTCTACCAGGTAAAAGTTCCTTCCGAAAAATTTACCCGATTTGGGTATGACGATTTGGGAAATTATAAACTTAAATACTGGTACATCACTCCTGCAGTGTATAATGGGAAGTGGCAGTTATACAGTGATAAAAACCTTGGAAATCAATATGCAGCCCCTGCAAATATCAATATTAAACTTTCCACACGTCCTTATTTATATGTTGCTTCTCCGCTAAAAAAAGAGCGACTTGTGACGGAGGACAAATATAAAACCACTTATTTATCTGGCGAGAATATAGTTACTTCAGATTTGTTTCTCACTAAATCCTATGTATTTGATGCTATCCTTGTAAACGAGAAACAGGTAGTGACCAATCTTGAAGATGAAGAACTAAACCCTCAAATGAAGGGATTTATACTGGACAGGATCCTTAAATACCTGGAACAACGGCTTGGCAGCTATCCCCACGAAAGCATAATGGTTACAAGGGAAGATTACCTTAATAACCCGGTTTATGGGTTAAATCAATTGCCAAGGTTCATCCGGCCTTTCCCAGACGGATTTCAGTACGATATCAAGCAGTTAAAGGCTATTACCAATCAATATCTTAAAAACACAATCCTTCTTAATCCAAGAAAAGAGCAATGGGTATATGATGCCATTCAAATATCATTGATGCGGGATTATGTGGACACCTATTATCCTAAGATGAAAGTACTTGGAAGTTTAAGCGATATTATAGGTGTGAGATGGTTTCATGCGGCCGATCTTGAATTTAACGATCAGTATCCGTTTCTATACCTTCATATGGCCAGAATGAACCTGAATCAGCCTCTTTCCACAGCACAGGATTCCCTGGTTAAATTTAATCAGAATATCGCCAATTCCTATAAAGCCGGAACGGGCTTAAAATATGTTGAGGAATTTCTGGAATCAGATGCTGTTAAAAAGTCCATTTCTGAATTTTATAAGACAAACCTCCTGATACCTTCCAGTGAACATGATTTCCTCGGGATACTTCAAAAAAACTCACAAAAAGACATTTCCTGGTTTTATGAAGATTTTGTAAAAACAAACCAGAAAATCGATTTCAAAATTTCTGGTTTAAAAAAATCTCCGGACTCATTAAAGGTTACCATAAAAAATAAAAGAAACAATGACATGCCCGTCTCGCTTTATGGCCTTAAAGACGGCGAAATAGTTTATAAAACCTGGGTAGAAAACATTGAAGAATTCAAGGAAGTAACAATCCCAAGAAATAGTATAGACCGGCTGGCACTTAATTATGAAGGTGAAATTCCCGAAATAAATCAACGGGATAATTATAGGGCAGTGACAAAACTTCTGAATAAGCCCATTCAATTCCGACTTTTACAGGATGTGGAAGATCCAAGATATAACCAGTTATTCTTCATGCCTGAAGTTTCATACAACCTGTATGATGGTATCGCCATAGGTCCTAAATTATATAATAAGACGATCCTTAACCGAAATTTTGATTTTAAGATTTCCCCGAAATTTGGCTTTCACAGCAAAACCATTGTAGGATCTGCATCACTGTCCAATACCCATTTTTATGATGATCAGGATCTTTTTGCACTGCGCTACGGAATTAGCGGTACGCGTTTTTCCTATGGATATGATTTGTTCTATGAAAAGCACACGCCTTATTTGGGATTCTATTTCAGGAATTCATATTTACGGGATAACGAGCGTCAAAGTCTTTTCCTGCGGAATGTGAACGTTAAACAGGACCTTGACCCGTTTAATCCTGTTGAACAACCCGAGTACAATGTTTTTAATATTCGCTACAATTACAGCGATACAAACCTGGTAGATCATATCTCTGCCGGGATCGATTACCAGATCGCGAAAAATTTCAGCAAAATTGCCCTGGAACTGGAATACAGAAAGCTTTTTAAGAGCAACAGGCAAATAAATCTCAGGTTGTTTGCCGGTACCTTTATTTATAGCGATGAAAGGGATAATGATTATTTCAGTTTTGCACTAGACCGTCCAACCGATTATCTTTTTGATTATAATTATTACGGAAGAAGTCAGGCCAGTGGCTTGTTCAGTCAACAAATTATCCCGGCAGAAGGTGGATTTAAATCGCAGTTACAACCCGAATATGCAAATCAATGGATTACCACCTTAAACGCAAATACCAATATCTGGAAATGGGTCTTTGCCTATGGAGATGTGGGACTGGTTAAAAACAAAGGTCAAAATGCTGAATTTCTCTATGATTCAGGAATCAGGGTAAGTTTAGTTCAGGATTATTTCGAACTTTACTTTCCTGTTTATTCCAATTTAGGATGGGAGATTGCCGATGATAATTACGATCAAAAAATTAGATTTATTGTCACTTTAGACATTAACACGCTCTTAAGACTCTTTACAAGACAATGGTATTAATAGATAATTAATCGTATCTTAAACGCCAATTGTGACACTTAATTTTTAAGAAACTTCATTATAGAATTCTTAATAAACTCCTTTAAAAACTCATTTAATTATAGAATCAATAATAAAATAGGTTTTTTAGAAGAGATAGCAAAAAAATGATTGCTTTTTATTGAATTGTATTTATCCATAGATTTCGTTACATTTGTCACTCTAAAATAATTTCATGCAAAGCCAAACACAATCCAAGGAGTCCATTTCTTTTGAAGATTTTAAAACAGAGGTTTTAAAAGACTATAAACTTGCAGTCACCAGCCGTGAATGCAGTCTATTGGGAAGACGTGAGGTACTTACCGGAAAAGCCAAATTCGGAATTTTTGGAGATGGAAAAGAAATTCCACAACTGGCGATGGCCAAAGTCTTTAAAAACGGGGATTTTAGATCCGGGTATTACAGGGATCAAACTTTTATGATGGCGATTGGAGCTTTGAATATTCAGCAGTTTTTTGCCGGGCTTTACGCCGATACTTCTATAGAAAACGAACCGATGTCTGCCGGAAGACAAATGGGTGGTCACTTTACAACCCATAGCCTGAATGAGGACGGAAGCTGGAAAAATTTAATGCAACAAAAAAATTCCAGTGCCGACATCTCCCCTACCGCCGGCCAGATGCCAAGATTATTAGGTTTGGCGCAGGCTTCAAAAATATACAGAAATGTTGAAGGAATAGCTTCTGAAAAATTTTCAGAAAATGGAAATGAAATCGCCTGGGGAACCATAGGAAATGCAAGTACCAGTGAAGGTCATTTTTGGGAAACTATCAATGCAGCCGGAGTTTTACAGGTGCCATTGGTTATGAACGTATGGGATGATGAATATGGAATTTCTGTGCACGCAAAATACCAAACTACAAAAGAAAATATCTCTGAGGTCCTGAAAGGATTCCAACGGGATGAAAACAATAAAGGTTACGAGATAATCATTGTAAATGGCTGGGATTATGTAGCACTTGTGGAAGCTTATGAAAAAGCATCCAGAATTGCCAGAAAACACCACTCCCCTGTATTAATCCACGTAAAGGAACTTACACAACCCCAGGGACATTCCACTTCCGGTTCTCACGAACGCTATAAGGATGGGGAGCGATTGGCCTGGGAACGGGAATACGATTGTAATATGAAATTCCGGGAATGGGTGATTGAAAATAATTTCGCCACGGTAGAAGAATTGAATGAAATCGATGCCGATATTAAAAAGCAGGTTCGGGAAGGAAAAAAAGCAGCCTGGGCCGCTTATACAGATCCTATGAAAATGAAAATGAAGGAGCTTTTACCTTTGCTGGATCAGGCTGCAAAGTCCAGTGACAACAAGGAAGCCATTCTTTCATTAAAAAAAGAAATTACAGAGATCAAAGAACCTCTTAAAAAAGATCTTTTAGTTGCAGCCAGAAAAAGTCTTCGGTATTTAACAGGAACCAAAAGTGATGCACGAACCCGGATTATCAACTGGATAGACCGTTACACCAGAGATTCACAACCTGAATATAGCAGTAATCTTTACAGTGAATCTGCTGAAAATGCGCTTTATATAGATGAAGTAAAACCTGTTTATTCTGAAGATTCCAAAGAAGTAGATGCCAGGATCATCCTTCGCGACAACTTTGATAAAATATTTGAAACAAGACCGGAAACCTTGATCTTTGGAGAAGATGCAGGAGAAATTGGGGATGTAAACCAGGGTCTGGAAGGGCTACAGGAAAAATACGGAAAATTACGGGTAGCCGATGCTGGTATCCGGGAAGCTACAATACTTGGACAGGGAATTGGAATGGCCATGCGTGGTTTAAGACCTATTGCCGAAGTTCAATACCTGGATTATATACTTTATGCCTTACAAATTATGAGTGATGATCTTGCAACCCTGCAATACCGCACCAAAGGGAAGCAAAAGGCACCGCTTATTGTACGAACCCGTGGACACAGACTGGAAGGCATCTGGCATAGTGGTTCACCAATGGGAGCGCTGGTTCATTTATTGAGAGGAATGCACATCCTGGTACCAAGAAACATGACCAAAGCCGCGGGATTCTATAATACCTTACTTCAAGGTGACGAACCTGCATTGATTGTAGAATGTCTTAACGGATACCGGTTAAAAGAAAAACTCCCTACCAATATGGGAGCATTTAGAACCCCTATTGGGGTGGTGGAAACCATAAAAGAAGGAAAAGATATCACGCTGGTTTCCTATGGATCTACATTAAGACTCGTGGAAGAAGCAGCAAAAGAATTGCAGCAAGCAGGAATTAGTGCCGAGATTATCGATATACAGTCGTTACTGCCATTAGATCTTAATAAAGATCTTGTTAAGAGTGTGGCAAAAACAAATCGATTGCTGGTAATAGACGAAGATGTTCCGGGAGGAGCTTCCGCTTATATTCTGCAACAAATTGTAGAGGAACAAAATGCATATCTTCATTTAGACAGCAAACCACAAACCCTTACAGCAAAATCACATAGACCAGCCTACGGGACAGATGGAGATTATTTCTCCAAACCTTCTGCTGAAGATATCTATGAAAAGGTTTATGCTATTATGAATGAAGTGGACCCGGAAAAATACCCTGCATTAAAATTATAATTCTTTAGATATATCAGAATAAAAAGAGGCTGTCCGAAAAGTCATTAAATTCGTCATCCTGAACCTGCCCGTTCGTTCAGGCGGGTTTATTTCAGGATATAACTTGTTAAAAATCACAACATTTTAGAAGCTGAAACAAGTTCAGCTTGACGGAAGTTGGACTTTTTAGACAGCCACTTAATTTTTTACTATTTTACATCCATCCCTTATTTGCAGATTCAATTTTAAAAAGAACATAATTTAGATACGGAACAATTTTTTTATCGACCGCTCGAAAGGAAACATCTCCACCGGCAGTATGAAACACAATATTGAAAACATTTCTTTTCTTATACCAAATGGGCTGTGTAACGCTTAAAGATTGTAGTTTATAAGTTTCTACCGTTTCTTCCTTCTTATTCCATACGCCGGATTTCAGGCGCAGAAAATCATCAGAGATCTGTAATTTTTTAGAGGCGAAAAGTTTAAGCTGCCAGATAATTCCAATAATAAGATAGATCCCAACTAACACTGCCCAGGTTTCAAAAGCAATATAGTTTGTGAAAAATGGAAAAAGCAAACTGAGCGCTATAGGCAAAAAAACAGACTGGAACATCTGCCGGAATAATAAGATCTTGTTTGGACGAAAAGTTTTCTCCAGGGTATCTTCTGAATTGGCATCTGCATACACGAAGGATTTTATCTTTTCAACCGTTGTTTCACCAAGGCCCGGAATTTTAATTTTCGATTTCTCCAGGGTATTTTCACTGCTTGCAAGAGAAAAACGCGCTTCATATAAATTCAGCCACTTTTGAACAGGATTGGTCGTGACCTGCAACAGTTGAATTCTTCTGGGTTGCAATGAGATCTTTGTATTGGTTTTTAAACCCATTTCAAGTTCAAGACTGCTTTTGCTTTGCTGAAGTTTAAGTCCGAAGTATTTGATAAAAACCTCAACAACCGTAATAACCATACTTAGCAACAATATTAGAATGGCGACAATAACAAAAACTCCAACAGATTCCAGAAGTCCCGGAATTTGCTCCAACTGTTCATCAAGACCTTCAGAATAATCTTCCACAAAAGGCCTTAATTCATTGAAAATAGTAGAGAAAAATACAAATATCAACGCAAGGCCGCGCAGGTAATTGGTACTTAAACCTATTTTCAAAAGATCTAAAAAATTCAATTTATGCGTCCATAGAACCTCCTTTTTAACAGGGCCTTCCAATTCTTCAGTCCCGGTTTCAGCAATTGCAGCATCCTTTTTTGCCCGTATCAACAGGGCTGAGAGTACATCTGCCTTTTCCTTTGAAATGGCTTTTATGCTTATCTCCTTATCGCTGCTACCGGCAGTTTCAATAATCAGGCTATATACATTGATTATGCGCTGTAAAATGGAACGTTTTAAATAAACCTGCTGAATTTTGTCGAAGGGAATCGCGATATCTTCCGTAGAAAAAACCCCTTTTTGTAGCTTGAATTCTTCTTTGGAATAATCTATATGAAATAAAAATTTCCTGTAATACCAGTAACTATATATAAGGGCAAGAATGGCTAAAATGCTTACCCCAAGCCCTACAAAAAACAAGATCCTTCCGCCCGGGCTATTAAGCAAAAAATAAACCCCAAGCACCCAAAATCCCTTAATGAATTTATAAACCGTAGTGAGAAAAATAAGCAGCACCCCTATTCCCGATTGACGTTGGGGTTCAGAAAAAGAATCAGCTTTCATCTTCAGATATCTTTTTTGCCAGAGATTCCTTCAGCCGCAGGGCAAGTTCCGGTTCCAGTCCGGGAATTTGAATATCGCTGCCGCTGCCGCCGGCCGTAAATATATTGAGGGTAGCAATTCCAAAAAATTTATCCAGAATTCCCCTTGATATGGTAGCATGCTGGATCCTGTTAAAAGGAACTACGGTAGTTCTGTTTATAAGATATCCCCTTTTATATAAAACATCCCTTTCGCGAATAACATACCCGTATTCCTCCTGCATTTTGATGTTATTCCAAAGTTTAAATCCAAAAAACAATACAAAAATCACGATGCCTGAATAAATATAATAGGTTTCTAGTTGATAATAGAACAAGCCTGCAATACCGGCTAAAGCAATCAATAATAGAATCCCTAATTCCACCAAAACCTTTTTAAGGTATTGAGATGAAATAGGGTGAAAATCTACCGCCTCATAATTGGGAAGAGCACTAAGGTCTATTTCTTTATTCGAAAAATTTTCCATTAAGGAAGCCATTTTTTAACAAAATTAGGTTTTCTTTTTTCCAGGAAGGCATCCCTTCCTTCTTTGGCTTCCTCGGTCATATAAGCCAAACGGGTTGCTTCCCCCGCAAAAACCTGTTGTCCCACCATGCCGTCGTCGGTAAGGTTCATCGCGAATTTCAGCATTTTGATAGACATTGGCGATTTTGCCAGGATTTCCTGAGCCCATTCATAAGCGGTATTTTCCAGTTCCTCATGAGGAATAACAGCATTCACCATTCCCATTTCAAAAGCTTCCTGGGCCGAATAATTCCTGCCTAAAAAGAAAATTTCACGAGCGCGTTTCTGCCCTACCATTTTGGCCAGATATGCAGATCCATATCCTCCGTCAAAACTGGTCACATCGGCATCGGTTTGTTTGAAAATCGCGTGCTCCTTACTTGCGAGAGTTAGATCACACACCACATGCAAACTATGTCCGCCACCAACTGCCCAACCCGGAACAACCGCGATCACAGCTTTTGGCATAAATCGTATTAATCGTTGCACTTCAAGGATGTTTAGCCTGTGCATCCCGTCCTCACCAACATATCCCTGATGGCCTCTCGCCTTCTGGTCTCCTCCGCTGCAAAATGAATACACGCCATCCTTGGAAGAAGGTCCTTCTGCCGATAATAAAACCACGCCAATAGAAGTATCTTCCTGGGCATCGTAAAAAGCCTGGTACAATTCACTGGTGGTTTTTGGCCTGAACGCATTTCTTACATCAGGACGGTTAAAGGCTATCCTGGCAACTCCGTTAGCCTTTTTATAGGTGATATCTTCAAATTCTTTTGCTGTTTTCCAATCAATGCTAGTCATATACCTTGTTTTACCGTAAAAATAGGATTTTAAAGTCAAATGAAAAGTTTCCTTTTCACTTTCATCATAAATACGAACGGGAGATCCGGGTAAATAATCCAGATTTATTTACATTATAATCTTTAGCACAATTCTTGATATATTTGAAAAAACTTCAGCGATGAAAAAAACAGGATTACTTTTCTTCTTTATACTCATATCCTTTTTCGGAACTGCTCAGGAAATAGAGATCCCTGCTCTGCGGGAATCTACTTCAGAATTTATAATTAAAAGAATTGAAATTATTCCCTCTTTAAGCATTTTATCACCTGAAATTCCCAATACCGGAAATTTCAAAATTCGAACTGTAAATTTTGATCTTGAAAATGAACCCCGGGAAGTGAATATGGCCGAATTTATGGCACGGGAAAGAAGGATGAAATCAAGAATGGTAGAACTCGCTCCTCCGGTTCAGCTACCACAAAAGGATAACACCGTTTCGGTAGGTCGCAATACCGATTGGAATGCAAGTCCGCGATTTTTCAATCAATCATTCAGCCCTGAACTTCAACGAAGCGGAACCAGAAATTCTGTTTACAGAAATGCTGCTGAAGGAACCGGGCATTATTACCTTACCCGGCAAAATCCTTTTGCGAGAAGAGGTTATTATTATTGATCCTTTTTAAGATAGATCCCGTCTTCCTTAATATCTATAAGGCGTTGCTTGTATAAAGTGCCTATCGCCTTTTTAAAGCTTTTTTTACTCATTTGAAGTGTTCTCTGGATTTCCTGCGGCGAAGATTTATCGGTGAGTTTTAAATGACCTCCTTTAAGTTCTATTTCATTCAATATATCCTGGGCGTTCGGCTCAATACTTCTGTATCCCGGACGCTGCAATGTGATGTCTATTTTCCCTTCTGCTGGTCTTGTTTTCTTAACCCACGCCTTTAAACGGTCTCCGGGTTGCATATCCTGAAAAATATCATCCTTGAATATCAATCCCTGGTGCAGTTCATTCACAATTACATTCATACCAAGATCTGTAGGATTGGCTACAATAATATCCACTTCCTCAAAAGGCTCTACCGTTAATTCTGTATTATCTAAAAAAGCATTGGTTTTACTTGAAGCAACCAATCGATTGGTTGCTTGATCCAAATAACAAAAAACCAGGTACCAGCTTTCTTTCCGCATCTTTGAAGCCATCTCGCGATAAGGAACAAAAAGATGTTTTTCCAGCCCCCAGTCCAGAAAAGCACCAATATCAGAAACTTCTACACACTTTAAGTAAGCGAATTCATCCAGCTTAACGTAAGGCGTTAATGTAGTGGCAACAGGCCTTTCCTGATGATCCAGATAAATAAAGACATTTATCTCATCTTCCAAATCAAAGATTTCCGGTTTATATTTATTGGGCAATAAGACCTCATCCCCTTCCTCATTTCTCAAAAATAATCCGGGTTCCGTATCACGGTCAATTTTCATCGTATGGTATTCACCAAGTGTAAGCATAGCTAAATTTTAAAATGCAAAGGTACTTTATATTTTTTCGGGAATTATCAAAAACCTCGGGCGGGGTGGTTCCGGTTATATTTAATTCCTAAACCTTTCCGTCTTATCAACCCTTCCGTCTTAAGCGGCAGAAGAATCTGGTAATTTAAAAACATCCTAATACCAATTATCCACCCCGCCCGTACCTGATACGGGAGGGCTTCCCTTCATCCCGACGCTTCGGGAGGGAGGAGTTAAACAAAAAGATCAACTTTAAAACTGCTGTTTTTAAGCAACCACCCTATCGTCAAAAAACAATATTTTTGGTGTTCCCTTTTTCCGCAGATAATTGCTCAGAATTTTATGGGTATGGTACGTGGCTTCCTGCAAGGTTAAAAAAGGCTCATAATCATCTACAGAAGTTATGGGGACATCGGTGTCTACAAATCCAAATCCCTGATACCTTCCATCCTTAACCAGCACAAAAGCTTCTTCCTTAAAATGCCTGCCTTTTTCACGGATCACATAAGTTGGGGTCTCCTCTCCAAGAGATGCAATGGCTTCTTCGACCTTAGCATTATAATGCTCTATAGATTCTGAACCTTCACAAATCCCTTCACAATTCTGAATCCGGTAATGGGAACATACATTCACTTTACTTTGGAGGGTACAATACCTGGGGCAAAGTTTAAAAAACTCACAAAGCTGTTCCAGTTTTTCAGCAGCTGCTGCCCTGTTATAAAAAGTGCTTACAGAGTCCATCGTCAAATTGGTTTTTCCCAAAGCAAGCTGAATGATCCCACGCTGATTGATGTAACTAATAATTTGATAAACCAACCCGGGACGCTTCTGCGCATGGTTGTATTTGGGGTAGTGTCTGCGGATATGATCTGCTTCCAGCAACAAGGCGGTAAGTTCATTCCCGGTAGTTTCATGATCTATATAATAGGTTTCCTGTCCAAGTCGGTATTCCTTGGTCATTTTATCGTAAAAATGTGATAGTACACGTTTTTTTATATTGATGGCTTTCCCTGCATAAAGTACTTTATGATGTTTATCCTTGAACAGATAAATTCCGGGAGAATCTGGTAAATCATTGATTTGATCTGCAGACAGATGCGGCGGCAGGGTGGCTTCTTTGGAATGCGCGTGCAGAAAGGTCCGAAACACTTTATAATCCTCATCCAGGCTTAGAAGGCGCTTTAAAAGGATCACTGTGGCATCGGTATCACCTTCGGCACGATGGCGGTCGATAATAGGAATATTTATGGAATCACATAAACGACCAAGACTGTAGGAAAACAAATTAGGGATGAGTTTTCGGGAGAGTCGTACGGTACAAAGTTTTTTTCGGGTGAATTCAAATCCCAGATCTTTAAATTCATTCCGTAGCACATTATAATCGAAGCTAACGTTATGAGCGACGAAAATCGCGTCCCTGGTCATTTCTTCGATCTCTCTGGCTACCTCGTGAAATTTAGGAGCATTGGCCACCAAATCATTATCTATCCCGGTGAGCGCGGTGATTTGCAATGGAATATTTTTTTCGGGATTGATTAGCGTGGTATATTTATCCAGGATCACCGAACCCTTAAGGCGCACAATGCATATTTCGGTAAGGCGGTTTCCGTTGATCCCTCCCCCGGTAGTTTCCACATCAACAACTGCAAATAATTGATCTTCCATAATAATTTTTTCTAATTCGGCCACACAGCAATACTATTCAAAATTTGGATTATTTCCAAGTAAAAGGAAATAATCCTACCTTAAATTTTAAAATTAAATTTTCGGTTCTATAAAATGGAATTATAAGCGGTACCACGTACCTGAATTTTTGAATTTAAACTTCCCTTCAACTTTATGAAATTACCAACACCCGGTAACCGCTATTTTATCTAAATTGGCCTACATTTTTTAATAAGGGAATCTATGAAATGGAAAGGCAGACAAAAGAGCACCAACTTTGAGGACAGGCGAGGAAAATCCACCGGCGGAAAAATTGCTGTAGGAGGAGGAATAATTGGGCTCATCTTTTTGGCGATACAAATTTTTAGCGGGGGAGATACTTCTGAAATCCTAAACCAGCTACAGAATCAAATGCCAGCAACTACGGAAGATAGGGAATTAACCGCGGCAGAATTAGAACTGGGGGATTTTGCTGCGACCATTCTAAAAGACACAGAGGATACCTGGAATGAGATCTTCGCCCAAAATTCTGCAGATTACCGGGAACCTGGAATGGTTGTATTTTGGGATGCTGTAAATACTGCCTGTGGTAGTGCTTCATCTGCTTCCGGCCCATTTTATTGCCCGGGCGATGAAAAAGTTTATATGGACCTGCGATTTTTCGAAGAACTGCGCTCCCGATTTGGAGCTCAGGGCGGCGATTTTGCCATTGCATATGTTATTGCCCATGAGGTAGGACATCACGTACAACATTTGACGGGAACCGCCGGGGAAGTGAGAAACCTTCAGCAGGGAATGAATCAGAAAGAAGCCAACGAATTGTCGGTTGCACTGGAGCTACAAGCCGATTTTTATGCCGGGGTATGGGCGTATCACAACCGGGAATATTTAGAGGAAGGCGATATTCAGGAAGCTTTAAGCGCTGCAAGTGCTGTGGGCGATGATGCTATACAAAAGCAAACTTCCGGTAGGGTAATTCCCGATTCTTTTACACACGGAACTTCGCAACAGCGCATGGATTGGTTCATGCAAGGCTATAAATCAGGAGATATAAGTTTAGGAAATACTTTTGGTTCACGCTAGAAAAGCCAAATTTCATCAGAAGACCTGAGAATTCGCTGCATTTTTTCACTTTGGAAAGAGACCATATTTCTACTCAAAAATAATCATTAATTTGCTATGTAATCCGTCAATATGGACTTTTCAGAAAGGCCGATTAAAAATCGGGCTGTCAAGATCATATCTTTTTGGTAAGGAGGTATAACATAGGAAAAAAACTGCGTTAAAATCATGCCTGAATAAGCCTGGCGGACGCAAAGGAATTTAACCCACTGGTGGGAATAAAAACCTCCTGGCAAGCCCACGGGGTATGAATTAAAAAATACTTTTGAAAATTCGAGGCAAGCCTCGGGGAATTAAACCTTCAATGAGGGATAAAAAAAGGTGACCCGAATCCGGATCACCTTTTACATAAAATATTAAAATTTTTGAAGACCTGAAAATTAAGCCAGATCGAATCGGTCAAGATTCATCACCTTGTTCCATGCTGCAACGAAGTCCTTCACGAACTTCTTTTGTGCATCCTTACATCCATAAACTTCAGAGAGTGCCCTAAGTTCTGAATTTGAGCCGAAGATAAGATCGACACGGGTTCCGGTCCATTTTATTTCACCGTTGCTGCGGTCACTGCCCACAAATACATTTTGAGAATCGGAAGTTGCCTTCCAGGTCGTACCCATATCGAGGAGATTCACAAAAAAGTCGTTGGTAAGTTGCCCTGGACGTTTTGTAAATACTCCATGTTGTGACTCATTGAAATTCGTATTAAGCACGCGCATACCGCCAATAAGCACTGTCATTTCCGGGGGAGTTAGTGTTAGCAGTTGAGCCCTGTCTACCAACATCTCCTCAACAGATGTCGAAAATTCGTTGTTTTTCTTTACAAAATTTCTGAATCCATCTGCATTTGGTTCGAGTGCGTCAAATGCTTCAACATCGGTTTGCTCTTCCAGTGCATCTGCACGTCCAGGAGTAAAAGGAACGTTAATTTCAAACCCTGCATCCTTGGCAGCTTTCTCAATTCCTGCACATCCACCCAATACGATGAGATCTGCCAGGGACACTTTTTTGTCGCCTGATTGTGTATTATTGAATTCATTGCGGATACCCTCAAGCTTTTCTATCACTTTTTGCAATTGTGCAGGATTGTTGACTTCCCAATGTCTTTGAGGGGCAAAACGAATACGTGCGCCATTTGCACCTCCGCGTTTATCAGATCCACGGAATGTTGAAGCCGATGCCCAGGCGGTAATCACCAGTTCGGAAACCGAAAGTCCTGAGGCAATTACTGTATTCTTCAATTCAGCGATATCCTGATCTTTGATCAATTCATGTTTAACAGCCGGAATTGGATCCTGCCATATCAATTCTTCCGAAGGCACTTCAGGTCCCAAATACCGGGAAAGTGGTCCCATATCACGGTGGGTTAATTTAAACCAGGCTCTGGAGAACGCATCTGCAAACTCCTCCGGATTCTCGTGAAAGTGTTTTGAAATTTTCCCATAGGCTTTGTCTTCGCGCAACGCCAAATCTGTAGTCAACATAAATGGCGCATGGCTTACAGATGGATCAAATGCATCGGGAACTGTACCGGCACCTGCATTATTTTTCGGTTTCCATTGATAAGCACCTCCTGGCCCTTTATGACATTCCCATTCAAAGCCGAACAAATTGTCAAAAAAGCTGTTGCTCCATTTAGTAGGTGTTTGAGTCCACGCACCTTCGATACCGCTGGTGATTGTGCTTCCTGCATTTCCGGTACCAAACTTGTTTTTCCAGCCAAGGCCCATCTCTTCTATACCAGCTCCCGCAGGTTCAACACCTACATTTTCCTCTGGATCTGCAGCACCATGGGTTTTTCCAAAAGTATGTCCACCCGCGATTAGTGCGACGGTTTCGTAATCATTCATAGCCATTCGGCCAAATGTTTCACGAATATCACGCGCAGCCCCAATAGGATCGGGATTTCCGTCAGGCCCTTCCGGATTTACATATATAAGTCCCATATGCGAGGCCCCAAGAGGGTTTTCTAACTCATGTTCACGGGAATAACGTTCTTTATTTCCCAACCATTCGCCTTCCGATCCCCAGTAAATATCTTCTTCTGATTCCCAAATATCTTCACGACCACCTGCAAATCCAAAGGTTTGTAAATCCATGGACTCAAGCGCGCAATTCCCTGCGAGGATCATTAAATCTGCCCAGGAAATTTTCCTTCCATATTTCTGCTTGATCGGCCAAAGTAATAAACGTGCTTTGTCAAGGTTGGCATTATCCGGCCAGCTGTTTAAGGGCGCGAAACGTTGTGAGCCCGAACTTGCTCCCCCACGACCATCGCCAATGCGGTAAGTTCCTGCACTGTGCCAGGCCATCCGAATGAAAAGTGGTCCGTAATGACCATAATCTGCCGGCCACCATTCCTGAGAATCCGTCATAAGAGCGTAAAGGTCCTGCTTCACAGAATTCAGATCAAGACTTTTAAATTCTTCGGCATAGTTAAAATCTTCACCCATAGGGTTAGACAAATTAGAATGCTGACGTAGAATCCTTAAATTTAACTGATTTGGCCACCAGTCTCGGTTTGATGTACCAGATCCAGCGGTTGCTTTTACCGCCCCACCCATAAATGGGCATTTGCTTGACTCATTTACTTCCCAGACTTTGTGGCTATCTGAACTACCCGAATGTGTTTTATTTTCCATAAAAAAATTGATTTTTGATTTGATAACACGAATTTAAAATAAGTGTTTGTTATGCTGAATGTTTTATCATAGATAATATCTATATAATCTTTTTGAAATCTGATATGCAACAAGATATAGAAAAAGTATCGATTTTAAAAGCCGACGCAGCAGAAGGTCCTATTTTAAACAAGTTTTTGGAAGGCTGCGCTAAACTTTTTTTTCAAAAAGGAGGTAATAAAAAAGACGACAGGATTTCAATAAATCCTGTCGTCTTTTTTATTTGTAAATGCCCGCTGTATTAGCAATGCATCGGAGAATTAAAACTAATGGTTGAAATCAAAAACCTGTGAGCACGCCCCAACGAATCTGCCCGTCCGTCAGGCGGGTTAAGCCCTCAATAAGGGAAAAACATCCCAACAGGGAATCAGAATCGGTTATTTTTTAGGAGGAAGGTCGAAAGCTATAGCTTCGTGTTCAAAATGGCCTTTATGAGATCCATCGCAAAAAGGTTTGTTTTTGGAAAGACCACATCGGCAAAGTGATACTGCCTCCCGACCTCCAAGGTTATAAATATCCCCGTTTTTGTCCTGCATTTCAAAATCACCTGATATTATAAGCGATCCATTATTGTTAACTGTAATTTTTGTTTTAGCCATTTTTATATTTTTATAGATATTAATTAATGTCCGGTAAAGAGCCAAGATCGTTCCGCCTTCGGCGTAACTGCAAGAACAAAGAAAAAAGACTTGACTTTAATTAACTGATAAACATTTAGTTATGAAATCTATATGTTAGGAATACCCCAATTATTAAAATATTTTGAAAATTGATTGAAGCATGGTGTATACTTTATAAATCTCCCTGGAATGTCCAATTAATATATAGTTTCAGCGATTAAGTAAATTTTCACCGGTCAACAATGATATTTATTAAATCCTTTTCGTTTATTTATTTTCACTTATTCCTTTTCAAAATTCCGTTATTCCTGCTTTTTCAAAGCCTGATAGACCGGAGATGGCCCGAAGATAATCGATTTAAAAGCAATATCCATATCTTTCTTTATAAAAACCCAAGGAAAAAGAGGGTCAAAATTGGTATCTCGCACTGAAATTCCCGCAAGCGGAATAATAATTTGATAAAAACATTCGGATTTATTCCATTTTTTGAATCGATCAACTTAAAAACCAAACACAATTCCTATATTTATGGAAATACTACAGATCCAACAGGAAACGGATCTGACTTAAATTCGAGGATTATGAAATCTTACTTTTTATTTGGCTTAATGATAGTTACAGCTGCCGGAATGGCACAGGATGTAACCGTTGAAATCCCTGCTCCTGAAATTCAGCTAAAAACAGCACTTCTTGCTGCTCCTGCCGATCAGCGCAGTGAAGCCATGGTTTATGCATATAATTCCAAAGGGGAATTGCAGGTACTTCAGGAAGGCACCAACAACCTGGTATGTATTGCAGACGATCCGAATAGGGAAGGAATTAGTGTTTCCTGTTACAATAAAAAACTGGAGCCTTTTATGGCACGTGGAAGAGAACTAACCGCTGAAGGAAAATCGGAAATGGAAAAAAGAGAGATTCGCAAACAAGAGGTGGAATCCGGAATACTGCAATTAACAGATACCCCAAGTATGCTTTACATTTTAAGCGGAACCACCGAGAATTATGACAAAACCACCGGTGCGCTAATCGATGGAAAATTTAGATATGTGATATATATGCCGTATGCTACTACCGAATCTACGGGTCTGCCATCAAAGCCCGAAGTTCCGGGAATGCCTTGGCTAATGGATCCCGGAACCCACCGTGCTCATATTATGATTACTCCTGAAAACAAATAATGGAGATCCCATTTCTAAAAGGACAACCCATATAGCTAAGTTAGTTAAACCAAAATGGTCTCCTGTTTTCTGGATTTCAGAAAATAGGAGACCATTTCATTAATTTTGTTTTACGGGATCCCTTGTTCCTTTTTTTATTCTGAAGCCTGGCTTTAAAACTTAATCCCTCTTTGAGGGTTTAGTTCCCCATCCCGATATTTATCGGGAATGCCTCAAATTTTTTTAAAATTAGTTTCCAATTCATCCCTCGTGGACTTACCCCGAGGTTTTTGATTTTTAAAAAAGCACCCTGAAACGAATTGTATGTTCAATATCCTTTAATTCCCGTATCACCTCAGCATCATACACTTTATCGATATCTGTTATTACATAACCAATTGTTTCATTGGTTTTTAAGTGTTGACCAACGATATTGATATCGTGGGAAGCCAGTATTTTATTGATCTTTGCAATGATACCCGGTTTATTAAGGTGAATATGAATAAGCCTGTGGGCATTTTCGAGTATAGGAAGTTGCAGGTTTGGAAAATTCACACTGTTGGTAGTACTTCCAGTATTTATATATTCCATGATCTTGCCGGGGACAAAATTACCGATATTTTCCTGGGCTTCTTCTGTGCTACCTCCTATATGCGGAGTTAAGATCACATTTGGTAAATTACGGAGCGGAGATTCAAAAGTCTCCTTATTGGTTTTTGGTTCTTCAGGAAAAACATCTATTCCTGCACCTATCACTTTCCCGGAAGAAATATTCTTTACCAGCGCATCGATATCAACAACGTGACCCCTGCTCAAATTAAGAAAAATCACCCCTTCTTTCATTTGCTCAAATTCCTTTTCGCCTATAAAATTCTTATTATCCTTTCTTCCATCAACGTGTAGGCTTACGATATCCACATTTTCCAAAAGCTCTTTCAAACTGTTGCATTTAGTGGCATTTCCTAACGCAAGCTTTTCTGTTACATCATAATAATATACATCAAATCCTATTGCCTCGGCTACTACAGATAATTGAGAACCAATATTACCATAACCTATAATCCCAATTTTTCTTGCGCGGACCTCATGGCTGTTATTAGATGATTTATCCCAATTTCCCTGATGCATTTTCATCATTTTATCGGGTAAATTTCTGGTAAGCAGAATGATCTCCCCAATCACCAATTCCACTACAGACCGCGTATTGCTATAAGGGGCGTTAAATACCGCCACTCCCTTTTTAAGGCATTCTTCAAGATCGATTTGATTGGTCCCTATACAAAAAGCTCCTACAGCGATAAGCCTTGGTGCATTGTCCAGTACTTTTTTGGTGAGCTGTGTTTTTGACCGGATCCCAAGAACTGAAACATCCTTTATTTTTTCCGCCAGCTCATCTTCATCCATCGCCCCGGAATAGGTGGAAACATTATAGCCTTCCTGTTTGAGAGTGCCAAATGCATCCGGATGAACATTTTCCAGAAGAAGTACTTTAATACGGTTCTTAGGGTAAGAAATAGCTTTGTTCATATTAAATAGGTATAAAAATTCATCCATACTGGGGGTGACATGATCTGCTTTTTCCAAAACATTACCGCGCTCCACATTTTCGGTAAAGGCATAAAATTTGTTGGCGAGGCCAGCGGCACGTACTTCATAATCTGTATAGCCATCACCAATCATATACACATCCCCTTTTAAATCCAGGGTTTTTAGGGTGGCAACTTTTCCATTATTGGAGGAAAGCACATTTTCCCTGTCAAAACCTACGATTTTCCCTTCTTCATCAAATTCAAAGGAATTAGCAAATACATTTTCCTCCTTAATTCCCAGTTCCATTACAATTGGAATAATAAACTCCTTAAAACCATTTGAGATGATATATATATCCTCCCGGTATTCGTAAAAAAAGGCTTTATTTCTAACAAAGGATGTAGATATTTTTCTTTTCAGAATTTCTACCAGGAGAGGAAGGTGTTTTTCTTCAGCATTTAATAATTCCAGGCGCTGGATAAGGGATTCCCTGAATGATAATTCGCCGGCCATCCCCTGGTTGGTTAAAGCTTCCAGTTTTGCCAGTTTTAATTCCTTGTCTGCTTCATTTGCCAGTGAGATCTCTCCTAATACATCCAGGGCTTCAACCTGGGTGAATGTACTGTCAAAATCTATCACATAACTTTTGTTGGGTTGCATACTTTTTATTTAATATAGAGGACTCAAAATTAAGTTTTTTGCAATACAAAACAGTACACGAATCGCTAAACTTATTGGCGGTAGTGGTTTCATAAATTAATGACCTTATTTCAGGCAAAAATTGAGTTTTTATAAATTTAGGGTAGCTTTTTTTGCAGATACAACATAAATCAAGCACCTCCCGGCAAGCCCACAGCAAGGTGAAAGCAAGATATATCCAAAATTTCCAAGAAATCCCGGCAGAACGGGACAGGAGTATTAAAATTATGGAACATTAAATTGCTGTCAAAATTTGTTTTAAACCATTCCTTTCTTTAATAGGGGTTTTTCCCCATTTTTAACCTTTTGTTTACTAATCTCATTTCACCCATCAACTCTCAAAACATCTATTTACTTCACTCGAAATATTAAAATAGATTTAAAAGAATTGATTTAGGAGACAGCCTATATTGGTAAAAACCATCTTCACAATATGCTTTTATGGTTCCTCAGCAATTTAATTCAGGTTATACTGAAACACTTTTAAAGTTAAAATTGGTTTTTATAGAAAAAATAATTTCTGTATCTTTATATCTATAAGAATATAAGTAAGCTGATAATTTCCAGTTCTTTACCCGCCTGGAATCATCAAAAGAAAAGCAACTTCCCCCTGTTGCTAGATCAAGGATATCAATATAAACCTTATGGATTATTGATCGCCAGTTATATAAAACTCCGAATGAATTTGCTTTAATATTTTCCTCATTCCTAAGATTATGTTTGAGGCAAAAATAGCTAAAATAGATCCTGATCAACTAGGGAGTATGTTAAGTAATAATTTAAAACAATCTATCATGAATACATTTAAAACCCTTGGAATTTTATTTCTATTCCTTATACATTCATTTATTCTTCCTGCTCAGGATAACCAGGACTCTCAAATGTACTGGATCCATGAAGACAGAACCAAACCCGTTATGTCTATTAAACAAGAAAGCGTGGACAAGGAACTTATAGCGGCTCTCAAGCAACACGATATCACTGATATTAGCTGGTTTACTCTGGTTTCACATGATTATCGATATTTTTATATCTCACCTATTGAAAATATGGCTGATTTTGATAAAAATCCTTTTGGAAGCCTTTCTGAAAAGATGGGACAACGGGAAACCACCCGAATCTTTAATAAGTACAATGACTGCTATGAAACTCACGGTGATTATGTAATCACCCTGGATAAGAATCTATCCTACCAACCGGATGGTATAAACGTAACGCCGGTAGGGAAAAATTTTAGAAACAATACAATTTATCATTTCACGCCAGATAACGCCAAGAAAGCCGAAGAACTCGCAGAAAAATTCAAAGCACTCAATATCAAAAAAGATTCAAATCTTCATTATAGAGTATATCGCAGTGGTTTTGGTGTTATGGGAACCTATTTTATGGTAGCCGCAGCGGCTGAAAGTCCCGAACATTATGAACGCATGATTGTAGATAACAGGCTGCTTCTTGGGGATGAGGGTGCTCAACTTTTTAGCGAACTTGAAGAGACTATTTCCGATATAGAAATTATAAGAGGGTATATTCGGCCGGATCTTTCTTATCCAAAAAGGAAATAGTTAGTGCATGAAAATCTATATTTTAGGTTCTAACGTCATTTGCGCCTGGATTAAATGCCGTTGATTGTGGTAAACAAGAACCCGAAAAGTATCTCCCAATTTTAATTTTATAAATCTGGAAATGCTTATCGCTGTTTTTGTTTTATTCAGGCTTACATTTTTTGAAAGTTCCAACAGTTCCAACAATGCTTTTTGTTGATCTAAGAATCGCTTTAACGTGCTTAGTTCAAGCTGACTGCCAATTGGATCTTTATCCTTAAACGTTTTCATTTTTTTCAAATTTTCCTTTGGGAGCATGCTTTTGGAGAAATAATTACCAAGCAGCCCACTATAAAAAGATTCCTCCGGCTGATATTTGCTCTTTTTTATCCGGTTACGAATTTCAGGCAAATAAAAGTCCCAGTATAGATTGAGATGTTCTAAACATTCCAATGCGCTCCAACTTTCAGCTGAAGGTCTCGAGTTGAGTTTTTCAATTGAAACAGATATAAGTCTTTCGGCTTTATTGAAATTAAGTTTTGTTCTCTCGATAAGATCAGAAATCAATTCCTCTGTTTTCATTTTCATAAACATTCTGTTAAAAATTTCTGATTGATTTATGAAAGAATTTTGTCTTCCTCTGCCAATTCTTTCAGCTTTTGCAAAGCCGATGGCCAGGTTTTTTTGAAATAATCTTTATAATTATCCGCTACATCCATTTCAATCCTTACTTCTGTTTCTCCCTTCACAGATCTCAGATAATAATTTTCCAAAGTACCTGCCCAGGCTTTTACCTGGTCACTTTTTGTATCCTCATTTCCATTTTTATCTACCATTCCCAAATGTTGGAAGGACATGAATTCGTTGTCCTTTTTCGCCAGGATCTTAGATACCATACCCTCGTTCTCCCCATTCAGGAACAATATTTTGCTCCCTTCCTTCCAATTTGTTTCAACACGGGATCCCAGAGAAAAAATAGCAGTCCAAATTCGATAGGTAGTATCATTCCATAAGGTTTACCAAACCTTTTCCCTGGCTGCATTAATACTGATTTGAAATTTCATTTTTTCCATTTTGAAGATGTTTAATTTTTCTGAAAATGTAATTTATAGGAGGGGAGTATTTTGATAGCTTACGTTTTTGGTAATCTCAGTATTTTTGAAAAACTACCGTGCTTTAATTATTGAATCATTCCCCGGGAAGCACATAGTAATAAATAGCGATGAAATGTGAGAAACTCCCAAACAATACAAATAAGTGAAAAATTGCGTGATTAAATTTTATCCTGTTCAAACTAAAGATCACGGCACCCAGGGTATAGGAAATTCCGCCTGAAAGAAGCCACAAAAGTCCTGTATCCGGTAGGTTTTCCAACAGCGGTTTTATTGCAAATACCACCACCCAACCCATAATGACATACATGATGGTAGAAAGGGTTTGATACCTTCCCGTATAAAAAAGTTTTAAAATTACTCCGCAAAGAGCCATTGCCCAAATCACTCCAAAGATTATCCAGCCTAAAGTTCCATCGAGCGTTACCATAGCAAATGGAGTATAAGTACCTGCTATCAGGACATAGATAGCAGCGTGGTCCAGTATATTGAGCCGGTAGCGTAACACACGGGATTTCGCGCTATGATAAAAAGTTGAAGCGGCATAAAGTACTACCATACTCGCCCCAAAAACACTAAAACTTATAAGATGTTTAATTTCACCTAACTCATTTGCCCGTAAAATAAGCATTATAAGCCCTAATATGCTCAATATAAAACCAAAGCCGTGAGTAAAAATATTTAGTTTTTCTTCCAATGGAGGGTAAAATTCCGGGTTTTTGCTGAGTTCCATGGTCCTGATCTTGTCTCTTATAAAAATAAACACAATAGATGGAAAAAAGTAGATTTAAAACGCTATAATTTGCAGATGATGAATTTATTTTAGCCTTGTTTTAAAACTACCTTTTTACCCAACGTTTAATTATACGTCGCTTTTTGGGTGAATTTAGGGAACATCATTCATCTTTTATTTTGTAAATTCATCCTAAAATGGAATGCCTCCTAAACGAAACGGGCGGATATCTTAGAAATAAACCCATTGATGGGATAAAAAAAACATTACTTATGAAAACCGTGTCTTTAATTAAAGATCTTGAATATAACGAGCATAAACCTGCTGTACAGGTATTACTAAATACCAAAACCACTAAGGAAATACGAATTGCGATGAAAAAAAATCAGGAGATGAAAGAGCATAAAACCCCATTCCCCATAGTTGTTGAGGTTTTTGAAGGCAAGGTTGCTTTTGGTGTTAATGGTGAAATTCATAATTTGGAAAAAGGTGATCTGGTAGCATTGGAAGGCCATGTACCGCATGATTTGCTGGCTTTGGAAGATAGTATTGTAAGACTCTCATTATCAATAGCCGATACTGCCGAAAGAGTTAAAGAAGTGGCAGACAAATCCTTAAAATGAGAATTTATATTCTGAAATCAAAAACTTCGGGGCAGGTACATAAGGAATGTCCCGAATTATGGGGAGGGAAATACTTTTAAAAATTTGAGGCAAACCCGGCTGAATTATTCTGGCTGGCCTTGGGGAAAATAAACCTTTAATGAGGGATTAAAAAGGACTGAATTGATACCTATTCAGCTTTGCCTCTGCAAAATTTGAAGGCATCTTGATTTAGCGTAGATCCCAATGGAAGGTTAAAAGTTAAAGCCCATCTTTGTAAAATCATACCTTACTGGTATAAACAGGAAATTTGACAAATGCTATATATTATTCACACTTCTGCAGATATTGAGGAGATAAAAGAAAAAATTATCCCCTTGCTTGAAAACAGGGATTATACCTTGGTTCCCTATCCCTTAATTGCAGATTTTAGTCCGCAGGAAAATGCTATTCTTCTCACCTATTTAGGGGATGAGTTTCTATCAGAATTTTTACCCAGAGCGGCAAATAACCAATGGGTGGTAGGGATTTTACCGCGTCCTGATATTAAATATACCATCCAAGGTTTGGGAATCTCCAGAGACCTGGAAGAATCGGTAAAAGAGATCCTTGAAACTGAAGAACCCTATAAACTTGATCTTCTTTTATGCAACGACCAACCCGTTTTCCTTTCGGTTAATATTGGGGATGTTTTTGCAATTACAAAGGATACTAAAAAGAATAATTTTTTTTCAGAGGTTTTACATTTTATAAGGAATATCCGGCAATTGCCCTCTCTTTCTCACAAGCCCTTTGTTTTAAGCATCGATGGTGAAAAAATCATCAGCACTTCTGCTTTGGGGATAGTGGTTATTGAGCATGCGATGAGTTCCATAATTTCAAAAAGGCTTATTTCAGAAAGTTCTATTAATGATGGGCAGTTTGATACCGTAATCCTTTCTCCCCCGAATATCCTTGAGTTTTTTTGGTTTTTATTCCGAAGTTTGTTACCAAGAAATACCTTCAGCAATCCACCTTCGTTTATAGGTCAAATTAAAGCCTCAAATTTAACCATAGAAAACCAGTCAGGAGTTGAATTTACTATAGACGGTAAAATCCGATCGGCCAAAAATATCAATTTTGAAGTGGTAAAAGATGCGCTTTTTATCAAACAAAAAAGCTCCTACATCTCGGAAGGTGAGGGTGCAAATGAAAAAAACAGTTTACAAATTGATAACCTACCTACCGGTGAAAAGAAGATAGAACTTACAAAACGTAAACTTCCATTATTCCCGCGGGCCACCGCCGAAGAGTTCGCAGATCTCTTTAAGGTTTTACGCGACAATGCGGAGGTAACTTCTATTTATGTGGTAATGATGATACTATCCACTCTAATTGCAAGCTTTGGATTGTTTGGAAATTCCTCGCCTGTAATAATTGGAGCTATGATCCTTGCCCCAATTATTTCGCCCATAGTTTCTTTCTCTATGGGTATGGTACGATATGATATAAATATGCTAAAAACCGGAGTGGTCACCATAATAATAGGAACAGTAGTTTCACTGGTTTTTGCTGCCGGGGTGAGTTTAATAATTCCTTTAAAGGTATTGACTCCGGAGATCAATGCAAGGCTTTCTCCTACCCTGCTTGATATGGGGATAGCAGTTGCATCCGGAGTTGCCGCTGCCTATGCACATGCCAAATCCGGAATAGCCAAAAGCCTTGCAGGTGTAGCAATTGCAGTTGCCCTGGTGCCTCCCCTTGCTGTTGCCGGAATTGGAATTGGCTGGTGGGATTGGGCGGTTTTTTCCGGAGCTTTCTTATTATATTCAACCAATCTTGCCGGAATAATTATGTTTGCCGGCATCACCTTTTTACTATTAGGTTTTGCTCCTTTTAAAAGAGCAAAAATGGGTCTTATTTATACCTTTATAATAATTGCCATTGTGATGGTTCCATTATCCCTTTCGTTTAACCGAATAAAGGAGGAAGCAAGAATTACAAGTCAACTGGAAGGTTCCGTGATTGAGAATGTTGTTTTAAAAGAGGTGAAAGTTCGTTTCGGAAAAACACTGTTGGTCTCCGTGAAGGTGGTGAGCGGGGAACCTATCAGCTCCATAGAAATGAAGCGGGTTAAAGCCAAAATAGAGGACCGGATTGGAAAACCTATAACTCTGGAGGTGGTTTCGGCCATAGAATTTTAAACCCCATTCGCGAAATAACACTGAAAAAATGAACTCAAAAACGAATAGCCCTGAAGAATATCTTCAGGAATTACCTGAAGATAGGAAGGCGATAATCCAAAAATTAAGAAAATCAATCCTCGACCATATACCTGATGGTTTCCAGGAAACCATGAGTTACGGAATGATAGGATATGTTATTCCTCATTCGCTATACCCAAAGGGATATCATTGCACACCTAAAGTGCCTTTGCCTTTTCTAAGTATCGCCTCAAAAAAAAATTTCGTAGCGCTATATCATATGGGTATTTATGCAGATAAAGATCTTTTAAATTGGTTCACTTCGGCTTATAAAAAATTTTCCGCAAGAAAATTGGATATAGGAAAAAGTTGTATCCGTTTTCAAAAACCTGAAGACATCCCCTATGATCTTATAGCGGAGCTGGTTTCAAAAATCACCCCTCAGGATTGGATCCAAACCTATGAGGGATCTTTCAAACAAAAGTAAGAATGGTTCCAACTCCATCTTATTGAATACCAAACCGGCCTAATTCTTACTTATTTTATCATTGTTGTCCGGTAACATTTTTGTGAAAGCTGAAACCACATTCATTGGGCATTCCAATGAGATTTTTAATTAAAAAACCTTACTGTTTTTAAATTTTTAAATGATATCGACAATAAAGTGTTCTGAAAAAAAATAAATTATAACTAAATGTTTATCAGCCAGTTAAAATCAATAAACCTCCCGGATTAGTGTTGACCGTTTTAACCATTATTTTTAAATGGTACTTGTATTTTATCTCCCGCTGATATAAACTGCTCCCGATAACTCTGGATTCGCAGAAATTAATCTTCATTGTTTTTTAGCCACGAATACAATAACAATTTTGTCTTTTTTTTCTCAATACTCAATACTCACATCTCAAATCTTATTTTTCTTGATTCTTGCAGTTACGCCAAATGCGGAACCATCCTGACTCTTATCCGAACATTACTGTTTATTTTTTAAAAAACCCCTCAATACATATTGCAGGATCCCCCCATGTTGATAATACGCAATTTCTATATCTGAATCCAGCCTGGCTTTTAATTCAAATTCAATTTTCTCTCCGCTTTCCTTTATAGCACTCACTTTTATCATTTTCCCTGGGATCCACTTTTGGGCAATACCTGTTAGGGTGAAGCTTTCCTTTCCGGTAAGACCAAGTTGATCCGCATTTTGGCCAGGAATAAATTCCAGGGGCAAAACTCCCATCTGCACCAGATTACTACGGTGAATACGCTCAAAACTATCGGCTATCACTGCTTTTATTCCCAATAGGCTTGTTCCTTTTGCAGCCCAGTCCCTTGAGGATCCACTCCCGTATTCTTTTCCGGCTATTACAATTAAAGGAGTTTTGGTTTCAGCATATTTCATCGCGGTTTCAAAAACACTGGCCGTTTCCCCGGATGGCAAATGAATAGAATATCCTCCTACCTTATCGGTTAATTGATTCTTTATACGAACATTGGCGAAGGTACCCCGCATCATAACTTCGTGGTTTCCACGCCTTGAACCATAGGAATTAAAATCTTTGGGATCAACTCCTTTGCTGATAAGATATTTCCCGGCGGCTGAAGTTTCACTGAAAGCTCCTGCAGGTGAAATATGATCTGTAGTAATGGAATTTCCCAGAAATAAAAGAACGCGTGCATCCCTGATATCGCTAAAATCATCAGGATCTTCACTCAAGTCTATAAAAAATGGAGCTTCTTTTATATAGGTGGAAGTATCTTCCCAGCGATATTCGGTTCCTGTGGGGGCTTCCAGTTCTTGCCAGTCCTCTTCCCCTTCAAAAATGACATCGTACACATTTTTAAAATCTTCCACCCTCATACACTCATGAATGGTTTTATTGATCTCTTCCTGAGATGGCCAGATATCCTTTAAATAAACCGGTTTTCCGTTTGGATCATAGCCAAGAGGATCGTTTAACAAATCTATATCTACCCTTCCCACCAATGCATACGCCACCACGAGCATAGGCGACATTAAAAAGTTCATTTTCACCTGAGAATGGACCCGGGCTTCAAAGTTCCGGTTTCCGGAAAGCACCGATGCAACCACAAGTTCATTTTCGTCTACTGCTTCCGCAATGTAGGGCGGCAAAGGGCCGCTATTGCCAATACAGGAAGTACATCCATAGCCAACAGTGTGAAAGCGAAGGGCGTCAAGATCTTCAGAAAGACCCGATCTGTTTAAATAATTTGTTACAACTTTTGAACCGGGAGCCAGGCTGGTTTTTACCCATGATTTAGTTCTTAGCCCACGCTGAAGTGCTTTCCTGGCAACCAGGCCAGCTCCTACCATCACAGTAGGATTTGAGGTGTTGGTGCAACTGGTGATAGCTGCAATAACAATACTTCCGTCACTCAGTTTAAAGTCGGCGTTTTTAAATTTAACTTTAACCGATCTTAAGCCATCTTTATCGATCTCCGCCTTTTCTCCGGAATGCTTTTCAGAAGGGGTGAATTCGGTACCGCTTCCTCCTTCTTCCAACCATCTATGCTCCTGCCGTTCCTCCATTGGAATATACCTTCTTGAGAATTCTTCATGTAAAATTCCTGAGAATTTTTTGTTTAAATCCTTTACCAGGATCTTATCCTGCGGGCGTTTAGGCCCTGAAACGGTTGGCTCAAGCGAGCTTAGATCCAGTTCTACAATCTCGCTGTATTCTATATCTTCCTTTCCGGTACGCCACATTAGGTTTTCTTTACAATATTCCTTTACAAGCTCAATTTGTTCTGAAGGCCTGTTGGTGCGTTTCATATAATCCAGCGTTTGATCATCTATAGGAAAATAGGTTACGGTACAGCCAAATTCAGGTGACATATTGGAGATAGTAGCACGATCTGTAACCGTTAAGAAATCCAGGGCATCGCCAAAAACCTCGACGAATTTCCCCACTACGCCCACTTTTCGTAGTAGTTCTGTAATAGTAAGCACCATATCTGTAGCGGTACAACCTTCCGGGATTTTTCCGGATAATTTTAAGCCTACAACCTTAGGACAAGTAAAATAAACAGGTTGTCCCAGCATCGCTGCTTCTGCTTCTATTCCTCCAACACCCCAACCTAAAACACCAATTCCGTTAACCATGGGCGTGTGGGAATCCAGGCCAACAAGGGAATCGGGGAAAGCCCAGCCATCTCTTTCTATAACTCCTTTAGCTAGATATTCAAGATTTACCTGATGGCAAATCCCCATCCCCGGCGGAACCACCGTAAAATTGCTTAGGCCAGATTGCCCCCATTTCAGCAATTTATAACGTTCTGAATTTCGTTCATATTCTCTCTCTACATTTTTTTCTTTGGAATAATTTGTTCCGAAGAAATCCACCTGAACAGAATGGTCGATAATAAGATCTACGGGAATTACCGGGTTTATCTTGCTACCATCACCACCTTTACGGATAACCTCCCCACGCAGCGAAGTAATATCTACCACCGCAGGAACTCCTGTAAAATCCTGCATTAAAATACGGGCAGGTTTAAATGGAATCTCCTTGTCTACCCCTTCCGCTTTCCAGTTCTTCAAAGTTTCCAGATGTTCATCAGTAATCGCAAAACCATCATGGTTCCTCAATGCGTTTTCAAGTAATATTCGAATTGAAAATGGAAGTCGTTTTACATTAACGTCTTCGCTTTCAAGATTTTTTAGGGATGCTATTTTCTGTTTCATAATGGAAGTTTTTTTGAAGTATTGGCAAAAGTTTTCAGTGAATCCTAAAGATAACTTTTATAATTTTCAGGGACTTGCCTTTTAAAAAAGAATTAACCTTCTTCAAATGCTTTGTAATTCAGAATATGACAACTGTCACCTGAACTGCTTTTAATTCAGATATAATTGTCCTATTAAGGAATTATCTTCTTATATTTGCTGAAATAAAGAAGAAATGTTTTCAAAAGCATGCGAATACGGAATTAGAGCTACTATTTATATAGCGATGCAATCCTTGCAGGGAAACAGGGTTAACCTGAAGGATATCTCTACGGAGATTGATTCTCCCGTAGCTTTTACAGCAAAAATCCTTCAACAACTTGCAAAAAATGATATTATCAAATCTGTAAAAGGACCTACAGGAGGATTTCAAATCGATAAAAAAGATATAGACTCCATTAAATTGATTCATATTGTGACCGCAATTGATGGTGATAAAATATTCAACGGATGTGGATTAGGTTTAAAAGAATGCAATGAAGATTTGCCCTGTCCTGTGCATTTTCAGTTTAAGGAAATACGGGATAACCTGAAAAAGATGTCCAGTGAAACAAGTATTTATGAATTAGCCACGGGACTGGAAGTTGGACTTACTTTTTTAAAAAGATAAAAAAATTTAACCAAATAAAAGATAAAAAGGTATTAATATCTTATTAATACAAGGAACTTGATGTACAATCAAATTTTATAAAAACCCTTTTAAAATCTCCCGGGGTTCTGATTTTAGGGAGGTAAATATCAAATTAAACGTTTAAAATTTATAATTATGACAATTACAAAAGAAAAAATCGTTGGAGAACTGGTAGCTGAAGATTACAGAACAGCTCAAATTTTTAAAAATCATAAGATTGATTTTTGCTGCAATGGAAATCGAAGTATTGAAACAGTTTGCGAAACAGGAAGTATTCCTCTGGATACACTCCTGGACGAAATTGCAACTTTGCAGAAGGCGAACACCGACAGTGCAAACGATTATAAAACCTGGCCTTTGGATTTACTCGCCGATTATATCATTAAGAAACATCACAGGTATGTAGCAACACGATCTTCAGAAATAGTTCCTTACCTGGAAAAATTATGCAAGGTTCATGGCGAAAGGCATAATGAATTATTTACCATAAATGAAGAATTTAAGGCATCTGTTGGTGAGCTTGCGGCGCATATGAAAAAAGAGGAATTGATCCTTTTTCCTTTCATAAAGAAAATGGTGGAAGCAAAAGAGGAGGGGAAAGAAATTCCGCTTCCAAACTTTGGAACAGTAGAAAATCCGGTTGAAATGATGAAAGAGGAACACGATGTTGAAGGAGAACGTTTCCGTAAAATTGCCGGTTTGACCAATAATTACCAGGTTCCTGCCGATGCCTGTAACACTTACCGGGTCACCTTCTCACTGTTAAAAGAATTTGAAGAAGACCTGCAATTGCATATACACCTGGAAAATAACATTCTATTTCCCAAGGCCATAGCACTTGAAAAGGAATTAAGAAGTTAGTACCTGCAATATGTGAGGGTTTAAAACATCCTCACATATTACTTTTTACAAACTTTAAGCTCCAACTTCCCGGAAACGCATATTTTTCCCTCATTGATGGTTTAATTCCGCGAGGCTTAAGAATCATTCAGGCGGGCCTGCCTGGGAATTTTTAAAATTAAAAATCATAGTTGTCCGGTAAACATTTTTGTTAAAGCCGAAACCAAGGTTCCATTGGGCTTTCCAATGAGGTTTTTAAAAACAGAATCTGTCTTTATAAATTTTTTAAATCATACTGATAATTAAAGTGTTCTAAAAAATAGGGATTATAACTAAATGTTTATCCATTAATTAAACTTAAGTCTTATTTCTTGATTCTTACAGTTACGTCAAAGGCGGAACGATCTTGATTCTATACCGGAAATTACTGATTAAAAATATGATTTAACACCCAGAAAAATGTTCCCTAAGATAATAAAAATGAAAGAACCAAAACCATTAAAAAGAGATAAAGCCCTTCAGCCTGTAAGCCATGACCATCATCACGGACTATTGCTTTGCTGGAAAATAAGAACAGGGATAAGCAAAAATATACCTCCGGAGCGTATGAAAAATTATACCGATTGGTTTTTCAAAACCCATTTAATCCCTCATTTTGAACTGGAAGAATCTGTCATGTTTCCCATTTTAGGCAATGATCACGACTTGATAAAAAAAGCCCTGGCAGAGCATCGCAGATTAAAACGACTTTTTGAAGCCGAATTTGACCTTATTAAAAATTTGAGCCTCATAGAAGAAGAACTGGAACAACACATCCGGTTTGAAGAACGTATATTATTCAGGGAAATCCAGAAACTGGCGACTGCTGAAGAATTGGAACTGGTTGAACAAAAACACACCAACGAGAAATTTCTTGACAATACCGAAGATGAATTCTGGAAATAGGATTAATTGAGTTTGACCCCTTCTTTTAGGTTTAGAAATTCACTTCATTAAATCACCACGCACGGGGGAACCATTGGTTGCATAAATTCTAGATTGTCATAGAAAATATACGGGTTTTTGGCTGATTCCTTATCAAACGAAGATCAAATGCCATACAAACATTTCTCACGAACGGCCGGGCGTCTTCCTTCAATTTCAATGAGTTGGCAGTAATTTCCACCAGGTTATCCTGCTCCATCTCGGCTAATTGCTCTAAACAAGCTTCCAGCTCTGGAAATTTCATTTCATCACTCTCCCAGGAGGTTTCAAAATTACACATGATATTCAGGATATGCTTTCTTATTACCAGATCTTCCCCGGTTAAAAAGTGTCCCCTTAAAAGCGGTAATTCTCCTTGGTTTACCAATGCTGAATATTCCTCCACACTTTTTACATTTTGCGCAAAACTGTACCAGGAATCGCCAATTGCACTCATTCCAAGTCCAATCATGAGCTGTGTTTTACTGGCAGAATATCCCATAAAATTTCGATGAAGTTTTTCATCCTTCATCGCCTTATACATAGAGTCTGTTTTTAGGGCAAAATGATCCATCCCTATTTCAACGTACCCAGATTCGGTTAAAAGACTTTTTCCTGTTTCATATAAAAGTCGTTTTTCTTCAGCAGTCGGAAGATCTTTTTCGTCATATCCCCGCTGCCCTACTCCTTTAATCCACGGTACATGGGCATAACTATAAAAAGCGATCCTGTCTGGTTTTAACTGATTGGTTTTTTCAATAGTATCAATAATGCATTCCTTGGTTTGATGTGGTAAACCAAAAATAAGATCGTGACTTACGGAAGTATATCCTATTTTTCTGGAAGCTTCAGTTACTGCCTTCACATTGCTGAAAGGCTGAATTCTGTTGATGGTTTGCTGAACCTTAAGATTGTAATCCTGCACCCCAAAACTGCTTCTTTTAAAACCAAGATCAAATAGAGTTTGCTGATGTAAATCTGAAGTATTATTTGGGTGGCCCTCAAAACTAAATTCGGCATCCAAATGCCGCTCAGCTTTTTCAAAGATCCCATCGATAAGCTTTTTAAGATTTTCAGGACTAAAAAACGTGGGTGTTCCACCTCCTAAATGGATTTCCTTTATTTTTGGTTTTTCGCTTAAGATCTCACAGTAAAGGTTCCATTCCTTGAGAACGGTATCTATATATGGTTCTTCAACGCTGTGCCTTTTGGTGATGCGTTTATGGCAGCCACAAAAAGTACAAAGGTTTTCACAAAAAGGTAAATGTATATAAAGACTAATCCCCTCTTCCTGATTGCTTTCCTCAAAAGACCTTTTAAGGGTGGCAATCCAGTTATTTGTAGTTATTCCATCTTCATCCCAAAACGGAACCGTGGGGTAACTGGTATACCTGGGACCGGGGATATTATATTTTTGGATAAGACTTTTTTCGCTACTCATAGAACTGTATTAAAGATAAAATATTCAGATTGCAAATTTCCTAAATCTTATCAGTTTTTTAAATGATGATGATCATATTTACCAAGAACTTTTAACCAAGTTTTATTGCCGTTATAGCCAACCTTGAATGCTCCGAATATTAGGAATTGATTGAACGGTTTTTTTACCCTAAGGCCTTTTCCAAAATAGTTATTATTGAATATTTTAGAGGCGAGCCAATTCCAGTATACGCCTTTTTTATTTTCAATTATTTTTTGTAAATAAGACTTGACATTTCATTTATTTTATTATTTTTGTAAAGTAAACATTACATAAAGTCAACTATTAATTACATTAAGATGAAAAAAGAACGAAAAAAAAATCTTTATCAACTTGCCGCATGGACCTGGAGTTGGTTGGCTACATTGGCAATAGCTTCCTTCGGGCCCAAGTATATTTGGGATGATCACACTGTTTTAACGGTTTTGGCAGTTTCGGTAAATTTTGCCAATGGTATTTTAATGATTATAGCAAACAGGAACTTCTTCAATAATTTGGACGAGCTGGAACGCAAAATTCATTTAGAGTCTTTGGCTTTAACTTTAGGATTGGCTGTTGTTGTTGGGTTGTCTTATTCTTTGCTTGATGCTACCAACCTAATTGGTTATGATGCAGAAATAAGCAACTTGGTTTTATTCATTGGGGTAACCTATTTATTTTGTGTTGCTGTAAATACAAGGAGATATTCATGAAAAACAAGTTAAAAGTGCTAAGGGCTGAATATAGCTATACCCAGGAAGATCTGGCTGAAATTATTGGAGTTTCCCGTCAAACGATCAATGCCATTGAAAAGGAAAAATTTGATCCCGGCTTGCCAACTGCCTTCAGAATTTCAAAAGCCTTTAAGTTGCCCATAGAAGCCATTTTCTTTTTTGAGGAAAATTAATAGAGGTTTCGCCAGGTTCCTATTTACCAATAGAGCAGAAAATAGCTGGATTTTCAAGATTATACAAATTCATTTCGTTACGCGGGAATTCCACCGTCAAAATCACAAAACAATATGATTCAAAATAGCCAGGAAACTCAGAATTTTATTTTGAACCGGGGAAACATAAGGACAACTTGATTTTTTGTAAAAATCAAGTTGATTAAAATGAATAAATAATTTAACCCCGGATAACGCAAATAAAAATACGCAGAGAAGACAAAAAAGATGAACTACAGCAACCTCTGTGAAAATTTAAATGTAAATTTAATCAGTAAAAAAAACTGAAATTACATGAAAAATTTATTGCTTGTACTGGTCTTTTTGGGGATGCTTTCTTGTGACAATAAGCTTACGGAAAAAGAAAAGCAGGAATATACCAATAAAGGAAATGAAATTTCACAAGCCACTTTTAAAGCATTAGGCGAAAAATTAACGGAGCAAATGAAATTGGGTGGCCCCGACCAGGCAATACCTTTTTGTAATGTTGCGGCCATACCTATTACCCAGCAATTATCCGAAGAGTTCGATGTAATCATAAAACGCACTTCAGATAAATTAAGAAATCCGGAAAATAAACCTTCTGAAAGGGAACTTGAAATTATAAATATGTACCATAAATTAATTTCAGAGGAGCGGGAAATGACGCCAATTGTAGAGGTAGACAAGAATAATAACAAACATTATTATGCACCAATTATGTTAAAAGTAAACTGTTTGGCCTGCCACGGAAAAGTTGAAGAATTTGTATCATTGAAAACGGATTCCATTATCAAATCCCTTTATCCCAATGACAAGGCTATTGGATATAGCGAAGGAGATTTGAGGGGAATTTGGAGTATCGAATTTAAAAAATAATCAATATATAAAAAATTTTATTTTGATTTCAAATGGGGTGCGGTGTTTTCCCAAGCCCTTTCTGTTTTCGGTTCTATTGTCTTTCTGTTAAATCTCTTTCAATTATACTTCACTTACTTTTCCCCAGGTTTGATCAACATTCAGGTAAAAGCTACCTAGGTGTTTAAAATCACATTGGTTGGGCGCAATAAGTGAAAGAAAACTGTTACCCTTTTCTCTTTGATAAAGATGATAGATTTCGCCAATAACAGGTTCAAAACTAAATTCTGAATTAAAAATAAGTGTATTGTACTCAAATTCCTCCATCATCTTATCATATTCGGCTTTCAGCTCTACATACCTGGTATTTATTTTATGATTAACTTTATTGATGCTCCTGTTTTTCCAGGTAGTTGTATCTATTGTGGTAATTACAGGTGCTCCAACGGAGGTTGCATACGGCTTTAATGCCGCATCATAACGCTTATCCTCAGTATTGAAAACCACGTTATCAGGTTTTTTTTCTTCAGTCATTATTGCCTAATTGGTTCATTTCAACTTTTCGAGTTGCCTCATAACTTCTTCGGCTTCAAAAGCTTTTTGATCGCTCATTTTTCGATTGGTTATAGATAGATCGAAGGATTTTTTCTGCAGGTTTTGATATTTCTCCTGTAACTTTTCTTTTTCTGTTTTCTTTTTAAATAATCCAAACATAACCTTTCTATTTTTCCAAAGATACAAAATGTTTAACTTATTCTATTAATTGTTGAACAAAATATTTTCAAGGACTGGAAAACAATATTTGTTTTTATTGGTTTAATCAATTACCCCAGGCTCCATTTAAGCTGGATAATAAAAAATGAGTGCATAATATGAAGTATAGATGGCTTTTAAATAGCAGAAGGTTTTTCAGGTTGTTTTAATTCCGATATTTCTAAATAATTCTTTCATTTCTGAAATATCAGTTTCCTTTTTCAATTCCATAAGGTCTCTATACTTTCCATTTTTCAGTTGGAGGCTAAACCTTTTTCGCCCAAAAACATTTTTTTCAGTCAGGGAGGTAATTTCGGATAACTTCATCTTTTCAGAAGTTGATTTTTTCAGAAATGTGTAAATCAGTATTACCAAAGAAGCCAATCCAACAATAATCCAAATAAAACCCATCCATTCCAATTGTATTTTTTCCAGCACAAAAACAGGAAAAAGTACAGCGTTCATGATTGTGAAAATCAACGAGATTTTTAATAGCTGGTACTGCCATTTTAATCCGTCTTTTATTTCAATCGATTTTTCCTTTTCGTTGAATGTTATTTTCATTTTCGGAATATTATCACTTCAGTAGGATCCCATTTTTGATGGCAATCAAAATTAGCTTCTCAACTTTTTCCAAATCCACATAATCAGTTTAATAATCATTACAACAATAATCCCAACTACAAGGCCTGTTATAAATTCTACCAGAATGCCGGGAATATTTTCAAATAAACCGTGCATGAAGTCGATGTTATGTACAAAAATTCCTCCCGAAACCAAAAGCAAGGCTATGGTCCCAATAACCGACAGGCTTTTAATGACTTTAGGCAGCGCATTGACCAGGAACCTGCCAATTTTATCGGAAATACTGTTTTCTTCCTGATTATAATCTATCAGCTTTGCACCAAATTCATCCATCCTCACAATTAGCGCAACTATTCCATACACTCCAACCGTTGCTATCAGGGCAATAATGGTTACCACAAGAATTTTGTTGAGCAATGTTTCGCTTTCTACTGTACCCAGCGCTATAATAACAATTTCTACGGAAAGTATAAAGTCTGTGAGAATTGCCGATTTTATTTTTCCCTTTTCCCTTGCTAAGACCTCTTCTTCGGAGAGTTTTTCAAGTTTAGGAGTTTCTCCTTTGTGGGAATGAGGAAATAAAAATTCATAAATTTTTTCGGCGCCCTCGTAGGCCAGGTAAAGACCACCAAGTATTAATATAACGGTAACGGCTGATGGGAAGAAAGCGCTCAGCAAAAAAGCCAGGGGAAGAATAATCAGTTTATTTAAAAAGGAGCCTTTAGTAATTGCCCAAAGCACCGGCAATTCCCGGGAAGACATAAATCCGGATGCCTTCTCTGCATTTACGGCCAGATCGTCTCCCAAAATCCCTGCTGTTTTCTTTCCGGCGACTTTTGTCAGCACCGCCACATCATCCATTAAAGCTGCAATATCGTCGAGAAGCACAAAAATTCCTGAGGCCATAGATGATCTTATATTTTGGGCAGCAAGATAAGTATATTTAATCCCTCATTGAGGGTTTAATTCTCCGTCCCGATATCCTTATCGGGATGCCTCTTATTTTTGAAGGTATTTTCCTCCCTATAATTCGGGACATACTTTGTGTTCTTGCCACGAAATTTTTCATTAAATTGAAATTAATACATCCCCTGAATAATCATTCCTATCACCTAATGAAAAGCCAGAGTAACTTTTCCCGAAAAAGGCTTCTATAACCCAACTTCTAAAAATACAGGCAAATGATCAGATCCTATACTTTTTTCTGTAGTTCTTTTAATAACTTGCATTTCTCCCTTCAGCAAAAAATGATCGAGCGTAGTTCTAAAAATATGATAATCTGCTGGCCAGGTGGAGGCTATTCCAAAACCCTTCCGGGAATCTTTAAAATTTCCATTCTCCAGCAATTTCTGAAAATGTTTTGAATAGGAGGAAGTATTGAGGTCTCCAACCAATATAAAATTTTCATTTTGCCATTTGCTTAACTTAACAATTTCTTCCAGCTGATCGTTTCTGAAATCAAACATATCCTGACTCACCGGCGGAACAGGATGTGTTGAAAAAATAAAAACCGGCTGGCCGTTAAATTCAAGTTCACTAAGAATGGAAGGAGGAAAATTTTTTCCGAAGTCCGTAACCGAAGAATTCATTGGTATTTTACTAAGGATTCCAATTCCAAAATTATCTTTTTGTGGATACATCTGGCAAAAAGCAAACATTGAGCCTAATTCCTGTAGTTGTTTTTCCCACTGCGGACTCAACTCCAGAACCACTAAAACATCGGGATCCTTTTCCCGGATTAGTTCCAGTGCTTCCGTATAATTTGTGTTGGAAGCCAGAAGGTTTATCGATAAAACAGAAAGTGATTTCCCGGAGGTTTCAGTTAAATTGGAATCCTGAAGGTACAGCGGAAATATAAAACTGCTGTTCCAAACCAGAAGGAGAAAAACAAGGACGATGGGAAACATCCTCTTTTTAATCAAAAATAAGGAAGCTGGCAGGAGAATGATGAGCAACAGAATTACATATTGAAGTTTAAAATGTGAGAATATGTCCGCTAACCAGTAATTAGGAAACAAGTGCGGAATAATAGCTGCGAAGGCAAGTCCACCTAAGATAATTTGAAAAAGAAATTTTAATAGTTTCATCAGAAATAAAATCATGGAAAATCAAGCCTCAATTTAGAAGATTTCTTTTAAACCCAGGGGATTCTATATTCAGTTTATAAAAAAAAGCTTGGCTGGAAATAAAAATCCTGTCATTTTCAATTTAGGACTATAAATTCTGGAAGTGTTTGTTTATCTATTTTCTTTCTCCCAAACTCCTTTCGGTCTATTAGATACTCGATTAAATATCTCAAAATTAACTTTAATTTGTAAATTACCGAAAATACATAATTTGATATAATGACAAAAAAACTACTCATCACCACCTCATTATTACTACTTATATTTTCCGGATGTTCCAAAGATAATTTAATTGAAAACCCTACGAATGGTTCAGAGAATCCTGATATGGGCAGTGGTGAAATAAAAGACCATTTTTTTCTAATCAACGACGCCGGGAGTAACAGAGTCTATTTAATGAATAAGAAAGAAGAAAATATTTTTGAATGGCAGTTGGAAGCAGGTATTGGAAATGATTGTGTCCTAATGGATAATGGACAACTACTGGCTATACTTCAGGCAGATGATCCGTCTATAGAATTTGGTGGATATGGAGGGAAACTTCAAATTATAAATAGTGATTTTTCAATTGAATGGGAATACATTATATCAGATGAAAACAAAATGGCCCACCACGATATTGAAATGTTGCCCAACGGAAATATTCTTGCCATAGTTTGGGACAGAAAATCTGCTGAAGAGGCAAAAGAAGTAGGCTTTAAAGAGAATTATGCTGTATATCCTGAAACAATTCTCGAAATAAATCCCGGGACAAACCAGGTAGTTTGGGAATGGAATTCATGGGATCATCTCATTCAGGATTATGACAGCAGCAAGAGAAATTTTGGAGATGTATCTTCCAATCCGTCCAAAATTAATATTAATTACAGCCTGGTATCCAATGGAGATATCATGCATGCAAACGGTCTTGATTATGACCCGGAGAATGATCTTATTTATTTGAGCGTAAACTTTTTCAGTGAAATTTGGGTTATAGACCACAGTACTACCACTGAGACGGCAAAAACAGATTCAGGAGGCAGGTTTAATAAGGGTGGAGATCTGATTTATAGGTTCGGAAATCCGGAAGCCTACCAAAATGAGAAAGGGGAAAGATTATTTCACAATAATCATTACCCCAACCTGATTTCAGAAAATGGAAAGAATAAAATGCTTGTTTTCATGAATGGTAATAATATTGAACAATCCTCTGTTTACGAATTTGATCTGAATCTTATTCCGGAATTAAAAGAAAATGTGGATAATGAACCCCCACTTTTATGGGAATTTACAGATTCAAAACTTTTTTCTTCAAAGGTTTCAGGAGCGGAACTCCTTTCTAATGGCAACATTTTAATTACAATTGGAACTTCAGGTATTTGGGAAGTAAACAGAGAAGGAGAAGTTTTATGGAAATTTGAAGGAGATGGTTTTTACTGGAGAACTTATCCGTATCATAAGGATTCTGATGCAATATTTAATTTGAACCTCGAGTAATAACCAAATATTTAAAATTTCCCCTTATAATTATTAGGGAACATTACCTCACTGAGGTTGGCCGCGATTTCCGAAGCTTTATGATTCTGCAGTTTCCGATCGAAGGGGAACAGCATAGTAAATCAAAAACCTCGGCGCAAGTCCACGAGGTATGTCCCAATAATTATCCGGAGGAAAATACTTTTAAAATTCGAGGCAAGCCCGCCTGAATACTTCGGGCAGGCCTCGGGGGAGTAAACCCTTAATAAGGGATAAAATGATGGTCAAAGAAACTGTTTTGAATGCTGTTTTCCAAAAAATTAATATGAATTTTGGGAGGTGAAGTCAGGAGACTTTAAGATGTTCATTAGATATAGAAACAAGGAAGAGAAAAAACAAATAGCAGCCTTTACGGAAATGAAAAGTTAAGTATATTTGCGAAAAAAAGTATGAAATCCAATCTCCTTGCATTACTCTTCCTTTTCTTTATTTCCTGTAGTGATGATGATCAACCGGTAGACTATGTAAGTCTTAACGATGAAGAAATTCAGGATTATTTGGCAGAGAATAATCTTCAGGCAGAGAAAAGTGCTTCAGGATTGTATTATATCATTGATAGTGAAGGTGCAGGAGCGCAACCAACATCAGCAGATCAGGTTCGTGTAGCGTATAAAGGATATTTCACCAATGGCAACGTCTTCGATCAAAGTCCTTCTGAAGGCATTTCTTTTAATTTACAGGATGTAATAAGGGGTTGGACAGAGGGAATTACTTATTTTAAAGAAGGTGGAAGTGGTATGCTTCTCGTACCCTCTCACCTTGGTTATGGTTCTCAGGATTACAGGGGCATACCAGGAGGCTCTGTTTTGATTTTTGAGATTAATCTTATTGAAGTAAATGGAGGTGCCAATTAATTTGGTGCTTTTTAATTTGGAGAACCTGTAGGGTGTCAGCGACAAATAATACTACTGCTGTTCCAGGTTTGACTTCGTCTAATCTTCGATTTCTTGCCTTTGAGATACCGCGCAGGTTTTGAATACCTAAACTCCCCAACATCTCATAAATTGAAACGAATCGTGATAAATCCGGTATCTAACAGCCGGTTCTATTTTATTACAATACCTCCCATGAAGTCCTACAATAAAAATGTTCAGCACTTATGGGTTCAACTAAGCTTCCAATAAATGAATTCAGTTTAAAGAATGCTCTACCGTTTTTAATGAATTTCCCGGGGTTTCTAGGTTAAAAGCATCTTGATTCCATCAATTCCCCATTCTAACTAGTAAGAAAGATTACTCCAACTCTAAGGTGGAAAATTCACAATCCTATATTTAAATTAAGGATGCGAGTTTTCAGAAATCCAAATCTGCCTGAAAAAGCAGCTGAAATTTACCTTTTGGAATCATCGCCTAAGACCACAAAAAGAATCTAAAATACCTGCACCAATAAAATCTGATTATCAAATAATAGGTAGTGATTAATCCAAAGGAAAGCATTGGTGAACCTTAAACCAACTAAAAAGAAGCATTGAATTTTCCCTATGCTGCGATACAGGTGGTTCAATGCCGTGAGGCTACCTTGGGGGAGCACCTGGTATTTATACCATTTTTTATTTTCTTAAGAAGATATTGATATCCTGCATAAGAAAACCGATATTTACTAACCTGTTTTCCATTTTTAACCATATTTTGCCATGATGAAAATTCTTTTTTTTAGTGCGAAGACCTATGATCAGCAGTTTTTTACCTCCGCCAATGAGGCATTTGGGTTTGAGCTTAAGTTCATGGAAGTACCGCTGAATAAAAGCACAGCGGTATTAGCGAAAGAGCATGAGGTAGTATGCGTATTTGTGAATGATATTGTGAATGCAGAAGTACTGCAGGAGCTCTCCGCACAAGGCGTACGCCTGATTGCCCTGCGGTGTGCAGGCTACAACAATGTAGATTTAAAAGCCGCTGAAGCTTTAGGCATAAAAGTAGTGAGAGTGCCCGCTTATTCGCCTAACTCTGTAGCCGAACATACCATTGCCCTCATACTTACGCTTAACCGCAAAACCCACCGCGCCTACAACAGGGTGAAGGAGGGAAACTTTGCCTTACAGGGTTTAATGGGGTTTGACCTGCATGGAAAAACAGCCGGGCTTGTTGGGCTGGGGAAGATTGGTCTGGCAACAGCCAGGATACTGAAAGGTTTTGGCTGCAGGGTGTTAGGCTACGATATAGCCAGGCCAGCCGAAGCAGAAAGTATTGGAATCGAGTTTACTGATCTTGATTTCTTGTATAAGCATTCCGATATTATTTCACTGCATTGCCCCTTGACCCCTGATACCTACCACCTCATAAGAAAGGAATCCATTCGGAAAATGAAAAATGGTGTAATGCTCATCAACACCAGTCGGGGGGCTCTCATCGATAGTAAAGCCGTCATAAAAGGTCTGAAACAGGAGCAGATAAGTTATCTGGGGCTGGATGTATATGAGGAAGAAGCAGATCTTTTCTTTGAAGACCTTTCCAGCAAGGTAATCCAGGATGATGTTTTTATGCGCCTTCTTTCTTTTAACAATGTCCTCATTACGGGACATCAGGCCTTTTTTACCAGCAATGCGCTGGAAAAAATTGCCGGTATAACCCTGGAGAATATCCGCGAATTTGGGAAAGGCATTCCTTTACAGAATGAGGTGAACATTAGCTGAATTTTCTCTCTATGGTTTATTTCCTCTCGCTTTTACCCATTTTTATCCTTATAATCCTTTCTTTAACCAAAGGAGTTAAGCAGGCCGTTATAGTAGGGTTTGCCGTTACCAGTATCCTGTTCTTTTACTGGGAAGCTTCCTTTAGTCATTTCCTGGGAAGCATGGGTGTAGCCTTTCTCACTACGGTGAATATTTTGATGATTGTGTTTGGTGCCCTTTTTTTATACAATATCATGCAGGGTGCAGGCCTAATTTCACAAATAAGCCACTCCTTAGATAACTTACACCCTTCAAAAGAAATAAGATTTTTTCTGCTGGCCATTTGTCTTACGGCATTTTTTGAAGGCGTAGCCGGTTTTGGCACCCCTGGAGCGATTGTTCCTCTGTTGCTAATCGCTATGGGTTTTAATGCCGTTTTGTCCGTATCTGTAGTATTGTTATTTGATGGATTGTTTGCGATTTTTGGCGCTGTTGGAACACCCATCCTCACAGGCTTGCAACTGCCCCTGGACCTATCACACGCCCAGGTACAACAAATTGGTTTTTCCGCTGCTGTTATTGGTGTAATTGTACAGTTTTTTATCTTATTTGCCATATTCAGGATGTTTGCTCAAATGCAAAACCCAGTACAACATAAAGGAAAAATTCTGATCCTTTTTACTTTTTTTGCGCTTCCCTTTTGCCTGTTTGCATGGTTGGTGCCAGATTTAGCCACTGTGCTGGCCTCACTTGTTATGCTTATTCTTTCCATATTTTATTTAAAAGGAGAGGAGGGAAAAATCAATTTACGCCCCTGGCTGCCTTATGGCATTCTGGCCATTTTACTCCTTCTGCCAAAATTATTCTATCCTTTAAACCGATGGATTGGCTGGGATGTAGCATTTATGGATATGTTCGGATCTGGCCTAAATGCAACCATCAAACCATTGCAGTCGCCTCTCCTCCCTTTTATTATTGTAGGGATTGGAGTGGCTTTATACAATAAGAGCAAGTCTTTTTATTTAGTTAAATCTTCTGTTAAGCTATGGCAGGTGTTTGTTGTTCTCTTTCCTTCAGTTGCAGTAGCACAATTGATGATCAATTCCGGCGTGCAACAGCCGTCTATGGTTAATAATATTGCTGACCTCCTAAGTAATCTGGGTAGCGGGTATACCCTGTTAAGCCCTTTATTAGGAATAATAGGCGCTTTTATTACAGGGAGTACCACAATATCTAATGTGGTTTTCGGGCCATCGCAGCTGGAAACAGCAAAACTTCTTAACCTGGATGCGAACATGATCCTGTCTTTGCAATTGAATGGTGCAGGAATTGGAAATGCCATTTGTCTGTTTAATATCATAGCAGCAGCTTCTGTTGCCAACCTTAAGAACTATAAAGAAGTACTTGCCCGCAACATAGCCCCGGCTATTCTGGCAGGGCTCATTGCCGGTTTTCTGGGCTGGTGTATCATTCAAATTCTATGAGCCCTATTCCCGGTTTCCACCTAATCTGTTTGCATTTCCACACTTCCAGCCTGCCACAAACTTAAGATATTCGCTATACCTGCGCGCCAGCACCTGAAAGAACAAATGGTTGAGATCATCATAATTCTGAATCTGTCCAAGATCGAAATATCCTGGGATTTACCACTCCGGAAGCCGGGCTGGTTGTTGATGATCCCGTGAGAAGAAAAATTCTCACTATTTTAATTTTTCTGAGCAACACAGGAATAAATTACCGTTATATCCACAGTAATCTTCAGTTTTACATCCATATAGGAATCAGGATTTTTCTCTATTAAAATTATTGTGCTTTTCTCAGGTTTGTTGCGCCTAATTGCACTGAGACACAGCAAATTTATTCACCTAAAACTTTTTTCTTTAATTGATGAAGTTTTGCGTCGCTATATTTTTCTTGATGTAAAAGCTTACTGCATCCGGAAGAGTATTTATTACGCAGTAACGAAAAAAATCAGGATCAAGAAGATTAACTATTTTATATTTAAAATTTATTCAGGAATGCTTAAATTCTGATAAAAATAATACCTATGCGGGCTCTGCGGAAATTCCTTTTTTATTTAGTTATTTTTTTTAGCTCGGCACTAATATTAATAACTTTATTATCCCTCCTATATAATCTCTCGTACTGGTATTCCAAGATTCTGGATTTCCCACGACTGCAGTACTTTTTGCTGGGGATATTATTTTTGTTATTCTTCTTTCTGTTAAATAAAAAGTGGAACCGAGCTTCCTTTTTCCTGCTTTTAGGTTTATTGGCAGTCATTGTTATACAAGGAAGTTTAATTTATCCTTATCTGTTTGGTGAAAAATCTGTTCCAGATTATAATGGAGAGGAAATAAGAACTGAAACGTCTTTTGACATTTTAATTGCTAATGTTTTAATCACCAACCGGAAATCTGCAGAGTTTATCAGGATAGTAAAACAGCGGGATCCTGACATCCTTCTCGCAATGGAGGTGGACGATTGGTGGATCAAGGAACTACAGGTTTTAAAGGAAAGCTATCCTTTCCAAATGGAATATCCCTTGAACAATGCCTATGGAATGTCACTGTATTCCAAATTTCCACTGGAAAATAAAGAAATAAAATTCTTAAAGCATAAAGACGTCCCTTCCTTTCATGCAAAAATTGTATTTCCTGATGCAAAGTCCTTCATTTTGCGTGCGGTTCACCCTGTTGCTCCAGTTCCCAGCAGCATATATCCCGACAATGTTGGTGAGGGAGAAGTTGCCTTGTTGAAAATTGGAGAATTAGTGGCCCGGGATTCACTAGCTTCTATAGTTGCAGGTGATTTTAATGATGTTTCCTGGTCCTACACTTCCAGGATGTTTGGTAAAAAGGGCGATTTGGAAAATGTGAGAATTGGCCGTGGCCTCTATAATACCTTTGATGCCACATCCTCAATATTACGGTGGCCTTTGGATCATTATTTTGTTACCCGGGAATTTGCTCTTGTAGAACTTGAGAGACTCCCAAAATTCGGCTCAGATCATTTCCCTCTTTACGCGAGGTTTGTACTTAAATAGAGAACCTACCAGGGTTGGATTAATTGCCGTGTTAAAACGACCGTATCAATCAATCCTGCAACGGGGAAGTAAAAACTTCCTTTATTTTTCATTAAGTAGGAAATACTTTCTACAATGCAATCCCCTTCCCTTAATTCTTCCTGCTGAAGATGTCTATCCAATCCACAGCGCGAAGTCAGGATAGTTTGCGCAGCAAAAAAGGTAGACCTCACGCAGCGGCTTATTATTCCGATTTCACAAATAGAAATACCACATTTATGAACCAACGGAGAAAGAGGAACTATCCAAATCTGGCAAGACCTTACTATTCCCCGATCTTCAGAGGGTCCCAAATTCTGGTGTATCCGAATTTGAGACCTTTACCAAATGTTTTACTTTTCTATATATCAAAACAATACCTCACAATTACCGTATCGAAATTTGTTTCATTATCTTATTTTAATTGAATCCTGACACCGTCATGGATCGTGCAGCTTAACGGTCGTGAGGTAAATCGACTCCATTCTTATTACGCCTTAACCTCTAAAGATTCCAAAATATCATTGACAACAGAAGCGCCTTTATCATTATTATACCATACCTGCAATATTTCTTTAAAAGCATCATCAATTATCCCGTGTTCAGCTTTATATTCTATAACCAACTTTGTCGCAGCTTTTGACCGTGGGCCAAATGTTTGAGAAACATTCATATTTTCATCAAGCATAATAACTATTGGAATCGACTGTGATCCATTGGTTAAAAATTGATTCATCAATTCGGGATTTTCATCGCGTAGCACAATTTTTAAATCAATATTTTCAGACATTTGGGCTATCTTATTTAGAAATGGAAGCGTTTGCGCAGCATCACCACACCAAGGCTCACTTATAACGAGCCAGGTTTGTTTCTCCAAAATATTTTTGAAAATTTCCATAGCTTCCTCAGAGACTTTAGCAGTTTTATCTAGCCTTTTCGTGCGACTGAAATTTAATTTAGTATAATCAATTTTCTCATGATTTTGTTCGCCAGTAGTTCTTTGTTCATCCATTAATTGTTTAAAGAGCAAGTTATACTGTGCGTAATCCATCGCTTTGTTAACCGATTTTTCTATCAATGTTTTCATATGTGTTTTTTAATGGTCATATGTAATTCACATATCTTCATCGGTGGTTGCATCGAAATTCCGTTATGCTCATTATATGTTTCATCTACTTGTTTCAGATATTCTACCAAAGCATTTTTTTCTATTTCCGAAAAATTAAACTGCGGCATACTCTTTACCACACTGTTCAAAAACGCTTTTATATAATTTGGAACTTTGTCCGGGTCAGAATAAACATTTGTTAGATCTGGACCTAAATAACCACCTAATCCATGCAATTGATGACAAGACCAGCATCGATTACTTTGGCATAGTTGCTGACCTTTAACTGCTTCTGAAGATAATTTTTCAACTGGGACGAAGCCATCAGCGTTATAAACAATGTAATTGTAAACACCAAAAATGGTAATCAAAAATACAATGGTTAAAATGTAGGGCTTTGAATTAGTAATCATTCTGTGATACTAGAATTGGCGTAAAAATATTTCAACAAAACCGATTCGAATATGACAATTATCAGATTTAAGACAATTCTATCCTATTTAATTCATCTTAATAGAATTTGGATCCGTATTTATTCAAATGTGATTTCTGCCATACCTCTTCTTCGCAACGAATATTTTTTGTATTTCGTGACAAATGTATTAAAGTTCGACTTTGTTCAACTATACCGTCAAATAGTTTAGAAAAAAAATTAGTATAAAGACCATACATTTTCATTAGATTTACCTTGTTCAGTCAGAATTTTACAAAATTTAAAACAAAATAAAGTCATGTTTAAAAAGTTCACAACAACTGATAAACTCTTGTTTATCTCAGCTTTTCTTTCGCTTATTTTCTCCGAAATATTATATTTCAATGGAGAAGCAAATGCAGCCATATTTATTGGTTTATGGGTGCCATCAATATTGGCTTTTGGCATTTATTTAAAAATTTTAAACAATCAAAAAAATGACTGAAATAATACCATATTTCGCAGGATTAATTACTCTTTTGTTTGGAGTGGGATTTTATTTAGCTCTTCAGGGGTTCAAAAAAATGAAATAAGAAATTTCGTTGGACAGCAGGGCAGCCGCTAATTGCTAAGCGTTCGTGCGGCCAAACAAGAACTCCTTGATCCTTCGGGGTTGACTGAACCGGTTCTTTGCCGGAATGCCTGTTATGCAGCAAATATTTGAAATCTAATTATTGCCACTTTTTAATATTAGGGGTAAATATTTAAAGTAAAAATTGGCAATTAAGAAAGGTCCTTTGAAGCCATATTGTATTTTAGAATCAAAGCTGTAGAATGGAAAGGAAGTGTTTTTATCTTCGACCTTATTTTGGATTAGAGTTTGGTTAATGGAAATTGGAAGCTTTAATATCTACCAAACCGCAAGATTTTTTTTCTAATATATTAATGTTTGGTCTCTCCGGATCAACAGAGATATTCTGCTTATAAAACCTTCAGTCCATTCTCCTTTAACTTTTCGCTCCCAAAAAAGGTGTTAATTATTGCGGGAAAAGCGCTTCATCGAAAAGGTCTTTTATCATTTCTTAAGGTGCAATGCAGAAGGATTTGAAATTTAATAATGATTTTGTGGCCACAAAAACACATTTCATGTTTAGCAAATCTCATAGATATCAGGCAATAGAAAGATTGCTTCAAGCCTCCAGGCTATTTATTAGATACCAACCCTCAGCACATTCCCATTTATCCCGACACTCCCAAAAGAGACGGTCCGTATTGCGGGGAAAGCGCTTTGTAAAAAAGGTCTCGAACAAAGGCAAAAAGGAGAAATAAAAAGTATTATGTCAACAATTTCTTGTCATCCTCTGTATGATTTAATTAACTTTATAGCCAATTTCCCCTTGTGAAACCTTCATATGAACCTTACCAATTACCTAAAAAATACTGTTCCCTTTCCTTCTGAAGAATTGGCGGATATCATTTCATATTTTAAAAGAGAATCTGTTCAAAAAAATGAGTCGCTTGTAAAGGAGGGACAGGTTTGTAATAAACTCTACTTCATAGAAAAAGGTGTTGGAAGAAGTTATTATCTCACGGAATCCGGAAAAGATGTCACACAGTGGTTTTTCATGGAAGGGCAATTTATGTCCAGCATTGAAAGTTTTTTTCAGCAAAACCCAAGTTTGTATTATTTGGAGATGTTGGAAGATGCTATACTGTACAGTATAACCCGGGATAACCTCGATCTATTGTTTGCCCGCTATCACAATATGGAAAAACTGGGGCGGCTTCTCTCTACCGAAATGCTCACCCGGGTGGTGAATAAATTAAGTGCCATACAGTTCCAAACAGCCCGGGAACGCCATGATTATATGCTATCTGAATTCCCCGATATAGCAAACAGGGTTGCACTTGGACACATTGCTTCCTACCTGGGGATGACCCAGGAAACCCTTAGCCGCATTCGAAAAGCGTCCCCCTCTAAAAAGTCCTGATTCCAATTATTTGACATAGGTCAAAAGAAATCGCCAGTTTAGTAAGGAAATTTGCACTGATTTAAAAATTAGTTGCAATGATATTAAACCCGCTTAAAATAAGTTTGCTGTGTATTTTGTTTGCAGGCCTGGCACCTCTCTCTTCGATGGCGCAGCAAATAGACCCTGCGCTGGAAATCCTTATTCAAAAGGGGCTGGAGAAAAGTCGCAGTATAAATATAAACCAGTTGAATGCAGAACAGGCACAGGTAGACCAGAAACTGGCAAAAGCTGTCTTTCTGCCAAAAATAACTTTAAACGGAAGCTATACCCGCCTGAATGATGATATTACTTTTGACGATAATACCCAAAACCTTTTAATGGCCACGCAAAAGCTTCTTATAAAAGAGGCGGCAGGTATTCCCTTTAATGCAGCCTTTCCAGGGAATATATCTTTGCAGGAGGTTGATAACCTTCAGGATAAGAACATCCTGAAATCTTCTGTAGATATAGATTGGGTTCTCTTCAGCGGATTTGAAGCTTCCAATGCACTTAAAGCCGCTAAACATAAGGAAGCATCTTTAAATTATGCGGGTATGGCTGAAAAAGACCGCATAGTTGTCAATATCATTGAAACTTATGATAAACTGGCTCTGGTAAATGCTTCAGAACAGGTTTTATCCGCCTCTGAAGATCACCTGCAAGACCAGGAATACTTCGTCAAAAAGGCCATAGAAAACGGACTGGCAACCTCAATTAGCCGGAAAAGAATAGAACTTGCCCAGCAGCAACTGGCAGCCAGGCAACTGGAATTCAGCCATAACAAAACCCTGCTTCTCGAGGTTCTGCACCAGCTTACCGGGGAAGATAAAGAAATTTTACAGTCTCTTGATCCTGGTCTTACTGCTTTGTCCTCCAATGAAATGACTCCTGAAAAGCGAAGTGAGGTCAAGGCTTTGGAAGAAGCAGAGAAAGCCACTACCTATAAAGCAAAAATGGAGAGAAACCATCGTATTCCAAAACTAGCCCTCAAGGGTCATTATGAATTCCTGGAAGATGACCTTTCACTTTTTGACCCGCAATGGTATGCAGCTGTAGGTATAAAATGGAATCTTTTTGACGGAGGTCAGTCCCGGTTAAAAAGCCTCAAATCTAAACTGGAAGCCGAAAAATACAGGGAACAGATCGGGGAAGCCGAAGAACTGATAGCGCTAAGCATCGTAAAAGCAGAACTCTCTTATGAAGCTTCCCTTCAGAATTCGCGTATTGCACAAAAAGAGATCGAACTGGCCGAAGCCACCTTTGAATTGGTGAACAAGCAGCATAAAAATGACCTGGCCTCCATCACCGAAGTACTGGATGCTCTTAAAGACCTGGAAATGGCAAATTTCCAGCTGCAGGAATCTTACTTCAGCCAGCGAAGAGCTGTCACAACCCTGCTCCACTCAAAAGGATTACTCAATTACTAATACACAATTTAAAAGAAATGAAACATCCATAATGGCAATTCGATACACAGGTGGATGTTTATTATGGATGTTACTCCCGATAGCTATCCGGGAGACAGATAAAAAACAAAATAAAACACGTATGAAAACAATAAAGATTGGAATCAGCCTTATTAACCTGTTGGTGTTGGCTTCCTGTAACAATGAAGAAGCGATCACTCCTTATAGGGGAAAAGTAAAATTTGAAACCATTTCTGTTAGCAGTAAACTGGCCGGACGCATCAATAAGTTATATGTAGCTGAGGGTGAGGATGTACAAAAAGGGGATACGCTGGCTTTTCTTGATATTCCCGAGATCAACGCAAAAATGATACAGGCAGATGGGGCGATGAAAGCCGCCCGGGGGCAACTCGACATGGCAAATGCAGGTGCAACTGCAGAACAGCTCCTTCAAATAGAAGGACAGCTGAATGCGGCAAAAGCAGAGTTGCAATTTGCCAGCGAATCTTATTCACGGCTGGATAATATGTTCAGGGATTCCCTGGTGACCCGCCAGAAACTGGATGAGGTAAATATGAAACTTCAAATGGCCCGGGCACAGGTTGCAGCCCTGGAAGCAAGACGCAGGGAAGCAGGAAAAAGTGCGAGATCAGAACAGTTGGACCAGGCGCAAGGACAGTTGGACCGCGCGCGTGGTGCAAAAGAAGAGATGCTTATTGCCTCGGATGAAATGTACCTTATCGCCCCTGCAAATATGACCATTGAAACCATAAGCCTTAGAGAAGGGGAATTGCTTGGTCCCGGCTATGCACTGTTCAATGGCTACAAGAAGAACAGTCTTTATTTCAGGTTCACCGTAAATGAATCAAGAATCTATGACTTCAAGCAAGGTGGTGAACTGGTGATTATAAACCCATATACCAAAGAGGAAATTACCGGAAAACTCACTTATATAAAGCAATTGCCGCAATATGCAGACATAACCAGTACAGCACCGCTTTACGATTTATCAGAATCCGTATATGAGCTTAAAGTAATTCCTACTTCCGACATCTCCGGGAGTACCTTTTATAACAATGCCTCAATATTATTAAAAGAGTAACCGGATGAAAGAATTTTTGAATTTATTAAGAACAGAATTTAAACGGATCTTTTCCAACAGTGTACTCTGCGCCATCTTTTTTGGTGCTCCGGTGCTGTATGGGATCTTGTTTGGCTATGTTTACCAGCAGGCTACGGTACTCAATTTACCAATTGTGATCGTAGATCAGGACAACAGCCCGTTAACAGATAGAATTATTGATGCTTTTGAGGACAATGAAGGGCTCCTCGTGATAGACCGCCGGTATAATCCCGGAAATATTCTGGAAGAAATGCCGGTAGCACAGTATGCAGCTGTGGTGACTTTCCCTTCTGGTTTTGAGGCTGATGTACTTCAAAAAAGGTATCCTGAAGTGAGAGTAGATTTAAACATGGCCAATATTCTTAATGCCAATACCGCCAGTAAAAACATACAACAGGTGTTGATGACCCTCAATGCAGGGATAGAAATCGAAGGTCTTAAGAAGCAGGGCTTACCGCCAGCCGCAGCCAAAGCCTCGTTTGAGAGTTTTAAGGTTAATTTCAATAAGCTTTACAATTCTACCGGAAACTACCTTAATTTTATGTTACCCGGTTTACTGGGAGCCATTATGCAACAGGTAATTTTTCTGGCTATGGCGCTTGTCTTTGCACGGGATTTCGAAGACGGTTATTTTAGGGAGCTGGTAAAAACAGGAAAATCTTCGGTATACCTAATCGCTTTAAAAGCTACTCCTTTTGTTTTGTTCTTACCGGTTATGTGGTTTATTGTAAGCCGGTTATTTGTATTTTTCAATGTACAGGCCGATATTTTTAATTTGCCAATGCTGGTTTTGGTGCTCCTTTTAAGCCTCGCTTCAATAGGGGTAGGTATGTTATTCTCGGTTGCAATTCCCAATCAGTTAAAAGCAACAGAACTGTTAATGGTGATCTCTACCCCAGCATTTGTGCTAAGCGGATTTACCTGGCCCAGTCTTGCCATCCCGGTTTTTATCAATGGGATAGCACAATCAATACCGGTTACTTCTTTCCTTTCAGCCTTCAGAAAGGTGGCCTATTATGGAGGTAATATTGCCGACATTCTTCCGGAAATAAAATTATTGTTGATTATCACGGCAATAACCTTTACTGCGATGGCATTGATACTTCAAATTAAAATTAACAAAACCCGGAGACGGTTAACGGCAAAAAAGCGATTCCCTTCATTCCACAAACCTGAAAAAATTCGGGAGCGAAACCGCTTCATTTTAAAATTACTTTTTTATTTCTGAAAGCATCCCATTAAGATCTTCTTTTCTGAAGACTTTATCACCAATTATTACAGCTTTAATCTTCCTGATATTTTCAATATTCTCAAGTGGATTGTTTTCCAGAAGTACAAGGTCACCCACTTTTCCCTCTGAAACTCCCCCATAGAACTCTTCCAGTCCGAAGAAAGAAGGTCCGAAGATAACTGAAGTGGTCAAGGCTTGTTGCGGACTCAATCCTGCTTGGACAAAGCTTTGAAGTTCATCATGAAGTGAACCACCGGGATATACGTAAGAATTAAACGCACCCGAATCTGATCCTGCCAATAATTTCACTCCGGTTTCATACATAGGGACCAGCATAGATGATGTTTGCTGTTCCATTTTTGCCCGGGAAGTACTTCCTGCGGCTCGTGCACGCTTTGCCGATTCAATTCTTCCCTGGTAACTTTGACGCACCCCGGGCCCCATATAAGCCAGTAAAGAATCCTGAGAATGATCCACATCCAGCATTTCCGCAAGTGTTTTCCCAATATGAACTGTTGGTGTAACATAAACATCTTTGGCAACCATTTTATCAAAAACCTGTTGTGCCAGTTCAGGATCATAGGTTTCAATAATCTGATCCATCATTCCGTAACCAAGGTTCAATTTTGTTAAACTATCTGCAACAGGAGAACCAGCTTTTAAAGCATAATACATATGCTCGGTACCATCAAGACCATAGTCAATGGCTTCAAGATAATTTGCAGAAAGAGGCATATGCCCTGTAGTTTTTAAACCTCTTTTATCAGCGGCCTTAATTATTTCGTAGAACATTTCTTTTGTAAGATTTCCATCGTACATCTTAACATAATCAACTCCCATGGCTTCAAGGGAATCCAGGGCTCTTTCAATATCTTCAGAATCGCTGATTTGAATTGAACCCGGCCAGGCAGGATCATCACCGTCTAATTTTGGTCCGGAACTAAAAATACGAGGTCCATCCAATGAACCGTTTGCTATTTGTTTACGCCATTCCAGTACACTTGGTGTAATATCCCCCCCTGCATCCCTTACAGTAGTAATTCCATGCGCCAGGAATAACGGAAGAAAATCTTTATTCTCATCTACAAGTGTATCTCCGCCCCGAAAATGGACGTGCATATCCCAAAGCCCAGGCATCAGGAACTTGTTTTCGGCATCCAAAATTTTATCAGCTTTATAATCGTCAGATTCTGTCATTTCGCCAACAAACCGAATGGTATCTCCAGAGATTCCCACCATTCGATCAGGAAGGATCTCTCCTGAGGCTACATCTACAATGGAAGCATTGAGGATCAGGAGGTCAAATTTTTCTTTTTCTTCATATTTACAGGAAATCAGTAATGTACCCAGGCAAAGGCTGAAGAGTATTCTTTTTATCATCATGTGTGGTATTTTTTAATTAAAATATATGAAGTTAAGAAGCTTTTATTTTTTTTAAGTAAGGTCGTGTCTCAGTTCATGATGAACAGCTTTTTGGTCAAATCTTGACAAAACCTTCCGGGCTTTTTCCGGTACATAGACCTCCTCGTAATTTTCGCCGACAAAAGATTTTACAGAGTCTATATTTTCAAACCAGATTAGGGTTGTGAATTCAACCTCAGCCTTTAAATCCCGCTTTAATAACTGTGCTCCCTTGTAACCTTTGATGATTTTGCCCTCAATTTCAGGAAAAATTTCCTCTCTGATAAGATTTTCGTATACATCTGCATTTTCCTTTGAAGTGTAGCCGTGCCAGATTCTTGCGATCATTTTGTTAATAGGATGAATTATTTTAATTATCTAAGGCTAAAATAATCTTTTTGCGGTAAGCATTTAATTTCATGTCTTTAATATCAATAAAAATGGTAAAAAAATAGCATCTCTGTAAGGAGATATTAAAAGAGATTCCAGATGGTTTTTTGACCACAAAAGAATTTCCGGCAAAACATATCTCCTGGAATTCAGGCAATAAAAAATTTCCAAGTTATTTTTTAGATCCAACCCCTCAGCACATTCCCCTCCATTCCATTGCTCTCCATTCCGGAAAAAGCGCTTCGTAAAAAAAAAGGTCTTGGACACAGACAAAAAAGTGAATCCCTTCGTTGCGCTAATCCGCATACCCGAAAAAACCGGGAGCGGAACCGCTTCACTACATAAAGCTCTTTTGTGCCTGAGTCCGCCAGATATGAACTCCTTTCATGCTTTTTATTAACCCAAACCAATTAGAACTTCTCCTGTTTACTGATTCAACTTCCGAGCCATTTTACCGTTTACCAATTTTTGAAAAAGCAAATCAAAAAATGGTAACAGGGAGGGTACTACAGGAAGTAAATCAAAACCCAGCAGAGCATTTTTCAGTTCAATCTATATCTCGTTTTTCATCCTGAAAATCAAAAATGGAAAAGGTTCCGGATATAAAAAGTAAATCTTCAAAAAGTTTCTGGAAAATGTTAAAATACAGATTGATGTTCTTTTGTGCTTTTTGCAATTTTCATTCCACCCAATCGGTCAGGTCCAAAAATGGTGTGAGCCCAATCCTTCCCATGAATCCTCCTTCAGGTTTCTGATATCGATATCCCACTACCCCGGTGAGATTAAAGATCCCATTGTTCCTGTTGTTTTCCTGTCCGAAAGTCGATTTGAAACGGGACCACCCAGACAATATGCCTGCACCAACCTCCAGCTTATTACTACTTCCTCCAAAGAGCATATTGCCCATAATCGGAAAAGTGACAATTGTACGTTCTCCCGCACCCCAACCATCATCTGTTGACCACGCCCCTAGGCCAATACGGCCATAGAAATTTGATGTGAGATTACGTTCTACCTTAAGGGAGTAAGCTCCTCCATTGCCAAGTAATTCCAGGTAAATGCTGGTCTATGCGTTATCCGTCTGAGAATTAGCAGTGAAGTAACACAGGAGAAAAAACGGCAATATGAATTTCAAATTATTCAAGGTTTATACAAGTGTTTCATTGTTACCTTTTCATCTAAAAAAGCTTTATCAGCTTCTCACTGTAGATCCAAGTGCCTTTTTGATTAAAGGAATTCATTCTATATTTGCCATTTCTATATGAGGGGGAAGACCCTGGGGAAATCTGGCAAACATTTTCAGGTCATCCAAGGTAATACTCTTATTATTATAGGTAAAAGCATTTGCACCGTGGGCAGTAATAATAGATGTCACGGCTATATTTAAAGGTGCAGTAAATACAGCCAGGGCTCCATGTGATAAAGAAACTAAAGCAGAACCGGGAATTGTCAGGCCATAATTTTTTGGCTGTGCGTACGTGAGCTTAAAGCTACTAATATCAGCAATTGAAATAGTTCGCAGTTTTTGTATTTCTTTTTCCTTTGTTAAAACTATCAGATTCTTACTATCGATAACTATTAATTCACCCTCAATATCCGATCCTTCAGATAAATCCACGGTTATATAGGAACCAAATTCATTGACGCCAATTTCTTCGACCTCAGGCAAATAAGCGGCCGGGGCTTTACAGCTACTGCTCAATAAAGCTAAAAGAATTCCTAAAATGATGAGTTTATGTTCCATAATAAGAGAAGTTTTTTGTGTCAATCTTGGAATCCCAGAATTGTTGTTCCATGGTGCTCTCATATTCTTTATAGGATTTGGCTTCCAAAAACAAATATCTTCCAGGATCCTCAATCATCTGTCTCAATTTGAGCAAATTTTTATCTTTTATCCAATTCTCCCGCATCCATTCCAGATAATAACCTTTTGAATACAGAAATAATTCATAATCCTGGTTGTTTGCCGGCAGTTCAAAATCAATTCTGTATTCACTGCCCGGCATTGAGATCAAATAATCATCAACTGCATTGATCTCGTCTCTGGCAGTAGGATCCTGCTGCCCTTTGTTTAGGATTGTGTGTGGCGCGATTTCTATTGGTTGAACCTTTTCCCGAATGTTTGTCAATGCAAAGTTGTCTATACGCCAAAGGCCTTTATTGAGAATAACTTTAATTTTAAGCACGGAATCTTTGGCAGAAATATTCAAAGGCAAAAGTTGACGATTAATAGCAACCGGCCCGGTTTCATAAAACCCGTCCTGGAATACCCAACTTCCCTTAATTTCATCCCACACTTGGATGTCAATCTTTCCTAATTCTTTTTTAATACCATTTTCTAATTTCTCCTGAGTTTCTTTAGAGGTCTCCAGTTTTGCAAATATATCGCCCACTTCATCACCCATATAACCCATAGCACTATATATAAAATAGGTAGTCATAAGTGTTTGTCGAAAATTTATAAGTAGACCAAGATCATTTGGATCTCTAACATTCTCAAATGTCAGGTAAATCTCTTCTTTACTGCTAAGATTAACTGGGTCTGAAAGGCTAAATCTTTCCTGCCTGTCCGGAAATTTCAATAAAAAAGTTTCGTCACCTTCTGTTCCCTGCGCTTGTGTGAGTTGGTGAATATTCTCACATACGTAGAAATCGTTTGCCGGGGACTGATAAACCCGTTGACCAGTTTCTCTTGGAAAGGCCAGGAGTTTAAGATTTTTAACCATATGTGATTCCAGGGCTTCATTTTTCATAGTGAGTGAGAAAGTACTACCGGTAACTTTTTGATTGTTCAAAGCATCAATATCGAAGTACTCCATTGAAGGTGCAATGGCATTGGAAAAACCCTCGGCATCCGCAAAATGGAAATTATCTTCTTCATTTATATAAAAGGTAGGACAGGAACCATAACAAGCTTTGGGATTAGTTACACAAAAAACTCCCACAGCCACATCTACTCCTGTTAAAATGGCAAGAGCCGTAATTCTTTTGGACTCTGTTTTCCCAAGCTTCTTGTTGGTTTCAAAGATTGCAACACTATCTATAGCAATAGATAAAATACCCTCTGAAGTTTTTTTTCGATTGAAGTCAAAACTGCTTCCAGTACCCGAAACCAGATCCAGGATAGTGTCTACTTCCCAGGTGTCCTTCAATATATAGACATCTCCATTTTTAAGATGTGCTTTTAAAAATAATTGCTCCTGAAGGTTTTCAGTTTCATGAATCAGGTTATTTGCGTTTTTATAATTATCCCGAAAAAAGTAAGGCTTTGGATTACAGGTAACAACCACCATTATAAGAATCACAAATACCACAAATACCAGCAGACGAAATAGTATCTTTTTTTGCATCGGAATCTTTTTTTAGATAGATCATGAACTAATTTTATTTTCTAAAAACCACAAACCCCTATTAGTTATCTTTAAATAAGTTACACAAAAAAATAATATTACGTGATAAAAATTATTAAATTGTTGTCGGGAATTAGGGATCCGGTCGTTAAATTCAATGGTTAGTTAAATGTTAATTTTGGAATGCGATGTAAAATATGTTGATTAGCTCATTAAGGATCCTGACCCTGGGGCAGCATTTTCCTTTAACACAAATATTTCCCTAAAATTATAACGAGAGAAAACAAGTACCGCCTTTTTTTGAATTGATCTTAATTTCACTTAATTATTTTTGGCACCTGTTATCACGCCTTTTTAAATTTAAATTTATGACTAAGTATATCTTTTCCGTTTTTTTCCTGGGATTTCTCCTTCTCGGAAAACAACATTTGGTCGCTCAAAATAAAAATTTGGAAATAAGCGAAGCTCTTGCTGCGAATTCTGAAAAATTAAAAGTTAAAATGGGAGCGCAATGGTTTGGTAAAATCTGGAAATTCAAATTTGGTGATTATGCAGTTACAGACAGCAAAAATAAATATGGACCAACAACCTCAAACAGTAATTTTTTCAACACAAAGGTAGAAACCAAATCGAATCAAAAATTTTCTTTTGTATTGCGTGATAAAACAACAGAAACTGCAATAGTAGAGGTGGCGTTTTCAATTCAAACAAAAGAGCTTCTGGCCATTGAATTATTTTCTAATTTTTATTTAGGCCCTAACCTTCTTTTAAAAGATTCGCAAAATTTCACAGCTTTTATTTCTACTAGTGATAACGCAACGGACACCTGGGTTTTGGTCTTGAAAATGGATCAGGGAAGCGAAATAGAAAATAAACAGGAAGCCTTTTTAACCAATGGAGAAAGATTGATATCCATAATTCCTATAAGTTCCAACGATAGTGGCAGGGATTCTCGTATGTTTCCGGCTTTGGGATATGAATTCACAGAAAATGACCAGCCACTTGGCGCAATGCAATATTATGGTGGCGGTGCTTTGGGCTTTAATAAAAATATTGTTTGGTTACCAACCCATCTGGAACCCAGAATGAAATTAATACTTGCGGCTGCAATGACCTCTTTATTACAAAAACACGCAGATGAAATGGCTATAGATTGATTCGTATGGTTACCAGATTCAATATTGGTGCCGCTAAATTTGAGCCCCCGGAGAGGAATCAGCTTAGTCCAATGTATCCACAATTTACTAACCGCCGCCTTTGCAACGACTAATTACCCGCTGCGCAAAATCTTAAAGAAATGCGACTGCTTGAAAACTTCGTATCTGATATTTCCTTTGTTGATATTCCTTCCCGATTAATTAAACTTTTGATAAGAAATGTAAATGCAGATTCAAACAATCTTGAACTTATCGATGGTCTGCCGAACAAAGAAATCGCAAATTTAATAGGTTCTACAAGGGCTGTTGTGAATCGGCATCTTCAGAAATTAAAAAGGAGCGGTGCGATTGAAATTTCCAGAAACCACGTTGAAATTAAAGATCTTAGTCTGTTACAGCGTCTATTGGAACTTCAAAAATTTCGCAATTCATGACAAAATTGAAATACTGTATGCTTGTTATTTATAAAAAATTAATTTGTTAAATGAAGAATTTGTGCTACTTCAGTAGCATTGTTTAAAATTAAATTTAAGTATTAAAAACCAATAAAATTTTAAAGTCCAAAAGCCATAAAAAAAAACGGGAAGCCATAGCCTCCCATTTCCTCGAAAAGATATTAATTTCACTTATATACATTTATGAAGGGCAACAGCATTACAACAAGTGCAATATTTTGAGTCTCTGATTAAAACGTGTATTTAATATCTTCTAAATTTGCTTTTTCACTCCTAAACTCCTAATGGAACTGAAAAATAAAATATCAATTTCTGAACTTAATTTTTAAAACAGTTCTATTTTTTAAACATAACTAAATTAGTTCCTTAGCTAGTTTATATCACTGATATAAAGTCTATTCAAAAAGTTTAACATTTTGCTGTCTTAAATGGATCAGCCATATGATCGGAATTAGGCAGGGCTCTCTTATTTGTTTGCAGGCCTTTGTAATTTTTGCTTTGCGGTTTGGCTTGTACAAATTACAAGCAATCATGGAAAATTGAATCCTAAATTACCGTTCCGCTTCCCTTGCGTGCGCAATTCGTACAATTTCCTGGGCAATATCCTCAGGAGATAGAACAAAATCTATACACCCGCTTGCTATTGCGCTCTTTGGCATATCCGGCTGCCCGGCGGTGTCTGGCTTCTGGGCGATAGTGATTCCACCAACTTCTTGTATACCGCATAAGGCATCTGCCCCATCACCATCATAACCAGAGACAATGACAGCAATAAGTTTGCCGTCCCAATTCTGGGTTATGGAACGCAGAAAAACCGTAATCACGTCGGGCCATCCCCTAGGCTTTGATATTGGCTTTAAGCGGAACTCGTCATCAAGAACGTGCAAATCGCGCTTTTCCGGAATTATAAACACATGGTTGGGCTTAATGTCTAGTCTTTCCGTGATAAGTTCAACCGGCATCTCTGTATAGCGTGGGAGAATCTCGTGGAGCAGGGTGGCTACAGTTCTCAAATGATTAACGATGACGATAGCAACACCCATATCGGCTGGCATATTTTGTAGTAAACGGGTATAAGCATCAAGGCCACCAGCCGAACCGCCCACGCAAACTATTGGAAAGTCTTTTGCAGCACTCTTAGGTTTCTTATCTTTCATAGCGTTCATATATAATCACTCCATAGTTGGCAAATCCCAACATAGCCAAATTTTGTCGGGAGGGATATTGCAGGTTTTCTTTAAGCATCATAACTAACAATTATAATACAATACCCTAAATTTTATAATTTAAAAAAAATAGTACAAATCAAACAATTCAAGGAACTAAGCTAATTTTATTAATAACCTATTTCAATCTAATAATCCTTGTTTATTTTCAAATAAACGCCACGGTCTATGCCCTGGGCATTACGTGTTATATAAACTTAAAGTAACGAAAAAATTATTTTATCCAAAGGGTAAATGCAAGTTTTAATTGACCATGATCTATGGAAATTAGCCGACCTAATTGCCGAATTATCTTCCGTTCAGGATTTTCTTGCGGCCTATCCTAATTCTAAATTCCCAGTTAAAAGCAGATCAAAAAATGGCTGTAGTAAAATCCGGTATAGTTCTAAAATTCCATATTGAATCCAGTATGAAATGCTGAAACATAAAACACCCGTAAAAAAGGATGTGCATTCTGTTGCTATTGAAGTAGCTATTTTCTAATATACTTTTCAATAATGTAGGAAGTAACCGGTTTTAAAGTTTTTCCGTTAACCGGATGGATACCGGGAGCTGTAAAAAATTCAAGCTCCTTGTTCGATTTGTTATACCAGACCTACATCTTCCCGTTTTTATAGCAAGTAGTAGAATCGGTTGGTTTTATTTTTTTAAAATTCTCAAAACTAAATATCACTAATAATTCTTAATTTCCTTTACCACTGCAGGCAGTTTTTTCAAAATGGTCCTCTTCCCAAACCATACACTATTCCTTACGCCCTGGTAACCTACATAAGCAGAGGTCCCTAATAATAGGAATAAAATCAATGCGTTACTCCATACTTTATTTTTTTAAAGCCTATTTCTTCTGGCTTAGCGGTAGGTTCTGATTCCTTACTTAAAAACGCGCCATAATTTTCCTTCCAAAAACAGAATCTTTTTCGGATTCCCTCCCGGCTTTTTCAAAAGTTTTATCAATTAATTTCTTGATCATTTTCAGGTAAAAATTCAGTTATAAATGTATAAAAATCTTTAGACAAAAAAGTTGGACAAACTTGTCCGGCCAATGTCTGCTTTGTGTCCACAATTGTCGGTGGTTTCCATCTTTACTTTGACCTGTCACTGAAAAACAATCAGTACAGCAAGGGTTTCCCGGTGTTTTTGGGAAATGGGAAGTCTTCCTGAGACTCCGGCGAAACCCAAACTTCCCAATCCAGACCCAATTACCGAAAACTTCTCGGGCGGGCTTATAATGTCAAATTTTTAAAATTTTTAAAGATGAAAAAAGCAGTTTTTACACTTTTATTAATGGCCGGATTGTTCAATTTTACTTCGTGTACCAAAGAAAGCGTGGCCGATGCTACAAATACGCCCGAAGATCATTATACAACCGAAGAAGGAAATACCGATTCGGACCAGGAAAAACCCGGAGCTGATTAATAAAAATCAATCTTGATTTAAAAGGCCGCTTATAAGCGGCCTTTTTTCTATTTTCGTAATATGAAGTCCCCCTATCAAATCCTTTGTGTTTTATTCTTAGCTATGTCCAGTGCTTGTGTTAACCAGATACAAGATGATGAAGCGAAAACAAATAATAAGGAAAAAGATTCAGCGAACCATTTTTTTCAAATAGCTAAAAATGAAGATGATATAAGATTTAAAATTCAAAATTTAAATCAAGCTTTATCCAGACTTCAAAATAAAAAGGATACCCTTCAACCGCTTCTTTTAGATTACAAAATTTACTATCACAATCAATTAAAAGAATACGATAGTGCGCTGTTTTTTGCCGATAGCCTGTTGCGGTTAGCATCTTTTCAGAAAGATACTAAACGGATTGCCCTGGCATTTTACAGAAAGGCCATCAATAACCGGGATTTGGATAATCAGGAAGCTGTTTTTAAAAATTTTTTTAAGGCCCGGCAGCTATATCTGCAATTAGGAGATAGCACGAAAGCGGCTCGCAGAGGTTTGGATATGGCCGTTGCACAAAGCCGAATGCAGGATTATACTGGGAGCCAGGAATCGGCTACAGAGGCTTTACAGTATCTCCGGGAAGGAAAAGATAACCAGTATTTAAGCGGTGCTTATAATATAATTGCCATCACCTATAGCAACCAGGGTTTTTATAAGGATGCGATAAAAGAATATAAAAATGCCCTTCGTTTTTCAACTAAATTAGAAGATAGTTTAATTTATCAAAATAATATTGGCCTGGTTTATCAGTATCAAGAAGAATATGAAAAAGCAATCTCAGTTTTCGATGAACTCTATAGAAAAGTTTCAAAAAATGATTTCAATGCGCGCGCAAGGTTTTTAGATAACCTGGCATTCGCTAAATGGTTGCAAGACGAGAATGCAGATGTTTCTTCAGATTTGATACAGGCATTACAATGGCGACATGACCAGAATGACCATTCAAGTACAACAGCAAGTTATGAGCATTTATCCCGGTTTTATGAAAATCGGGACAATGTAATAGCTATCAGTTATGCCGAAAAATGGCTGGAAACCGGTAAAGAAAATAATAACCTCCAGGCTCAAATAGCTGCATTAAAACAGCTGCTTTTTCTAAATCCCGGTGATGAAAGGTATGTTTCAGATTATATTCAACTTAACGACAGCTTAAATAAAGCGAATTTGCAGGCTAAAAACACCTTTGCCAAAATAAGGTATGATGAGGAACGCAAGCAACAGCAGATTTCTGGATTAGAAACTTCAGCGGCACTGCAGGCCTTGGAAAATCAGGAGATAAAAACACGAAATTACCTGCTGTTCTTTTTCGCAGTTTTAGTGATAGGACTTGCAGTTTTTATCATTTATCACAATCGGCAAAGGCATAAAAAGGAAAAAATAAGGGAAATTTATAATACCGAAACCCGTATTTCAAAAGTAATCCATGATGAGCTGGCCAATGACGTATATAACCTTATGAGCGGTCTGGAAGCAATTGCCCCGTCGGAAACGATGGACAAACTGGAACACATCTATAGCCGTACACGAAATATTTCCAGGGAAAACAGTGAGATTGATACAGGACCGGCATATTTGGATCACCTGACAGCATTGCTCTCAGCGATTTGCCCTGAGGATTCCAGACTAATAATAAGCGGAGAAAAGACTATTTCCTGGGATGATTTGAATCCCGAAAAAAAGTTTGTGGTCTATAGGGTTCTGCAGGAAATTATGGTGAATATGAAAAAGCACAGTCGGGCATCCTTGGTGGCTTTGGTTTTTTCTAAAGAAGAAAAATATTTAAAAATTGATTATTCTGATAACGGTGAAGGCGCTACCAAACAAGTTATTCAAAACGGCAACGGCCTAAAAAATGTGGAAAACCGTATTCTTTCTGTAAATGGAAAACTCAGCTTTGAAACTGAAAAGGGAAAAGGATTAAAGATTGCGATGTTGATTCCAGAATAGCATTTTATCCTGGTTGAAAAACTGCCTTTTTTCATTTTTTAGGGGAAATGCAGCAGGGTTTGAAATTTAATAATGCCTTTGTGGCCACAAAAGCATTTCTGTTTAAACATATCTCATAGAAATCAGGCAATAAAAAACTGATTCATTCCTCCAACCTATTTTTTAGATCCCACCCCCTCAGCACATTCCCCTTTATCCTTACACTCCCAATAACGAGGCGACGTATTGCGGGGAAAGCGTTTCGTCGAAAAAGTCTTGGACACTGGCAAAAAAGCTGATCCTCTTCGTTTTGCTATTCCGCAGAAAAAGCGGAAGCGCTTCACTGCGGAAAGCTCTTTTGTGCCTGAGTCCGCCTGATCAGAATTTCTTTCACGATTTATACTTGCCGGGACCGGTTGGAACTTCACCTTGTTAATTGATTCACCTACCTGACCCATTCTGCCATATACCATTTTTTGAGAAAGCCAAGTTCCGGAATTTTGAAATTAGCCGGCCTAATTGCCAAATTATCTACCGTTCAGGATTTTCCTGCGGCCTATCCTGAATCTAAATTCCCGGTTAAAAGCAGATCAAAAAACGGTAACAGCGGATGGCCTATAAGAAGTAAATCAAAACGAAGCAGAGCATTTTTCAGTTCATTCTAAATCCCGTTTTTTTATTCTGAAAATAAAATGGAAAACGCTCCGGATATAAAAAGTAAATCTGCGAAAAATTTCTGAAAAATATTAAAATGCATATAGATGTTCTTTGTTGCTTTTTGACATTTTCATTCAATCCAATAAGCAGTAAATACACCAATAACAGCACCGTCCTACCAGCGTATCGGTTCCTTGATTAACCTCTGGCAGCCATTTTTTTATCCTGCTTTATCCTAAGGTTTTTGAAAATTTAGAGATATATAAACTTCATAACTAGGTCCTCTATAAACTAGCGTTAAATAAGGAGATCTTGAAAGAAAAAATTTAAAAAAGAACTTCTTCAAAGTTAATATCTTCGCCCGCTAATATGAACACCTTGTTTTTAAGGCTGGAAGTATTTGCCTGTAGGTTACGATAATAATCTACGTACTCATCATCAGGCTCTTTCAAACCGAGAAAGACCAGGTCTGCTTTATGGCTGGATTCGGAAAGAATTTCGGGAAAACTTCTGTCACCAGCTATGATAAATTCATAGCTGGCATTGGAACGCATTTTGTCGATCATTCCAACCAAATTTCGTTCAGCTCCCTTGGCTGCAGCTTCATTCGGCACGACCATTTTAATCGTAAGATTTGCATCTCTCCATTCCAGGCTGCGTTGCAGCATATGGGCCATCACGATCATAAGAGCTCCGTTTAGTTGCAATCCTCCCCACCAGAGATCGATCTTTTCTTTCGGATTTGCTTTGTAATCTTCCTCCATATCCAGGATCATCACGTTGCGCTGTGACCTAAAGAAATAGTTGATCATATCACAGTAATCCGGTAAATGGCTTTCCACCCTGGTATCACCCAGGATGATGGTATTGGGAACGAGGCTTCCCAGTCCATAATGGTCTACCAGTGTTTTAGCCCCGATATAGGGGTTGGCTGCCGGCACTATACGTACCAGGCTATAGATATTTTTTCTGGAAAGAAATTCCCTGGTATGCCTCTCCAGCTGGATTACCCTTTTCTTGTTAATACCCTTTCTGGTGAGAACGGTCGCTACTGTCATTAAAGCATTTTCCTGTACAAAACTGTTAGCCATAGCTATTAGGTGCCAGCGGCTTAATGGGGCTCCGGATAATACCAGGAAATGAGGTCGCCAGTTCTTGGGATCGGCCACTTCCCCCAGGCGCATAAGGCTGGACCGGATGAGGCTAAGTCGAATTCCGCGTCCTACCCCACCCCAGGTTTTCTTAAGATTTCTACGTTTAATCCAGAAGAAAATAGCAGATACAAAAATAGCGGCAAAAAAAGTTGCCAGCGGATTAATAAGTATCATAGCACTTATGCAACCGGCTGCACCTAAAAGGGAAAAGAACCAATGAACTTTGAACCGTGGTCTAAAGGAAGGTGATTTTATAACATTTTCAACTCCTGCAGAGATATTAAGTACGCCATAGGCTGTAAGAAAGAACATAGTTAGCACCGGGGCTATCATATTTAGATCCCCCAGGAGAACGGCTGTTATAGTAAAAATAAGTGTAAATAGAGTTCCTATTCTGGGAAGGTTCTCTTCCCCGCTACCCTTGCCAAGCCGGGCCATTACAGAAGGTAACACCCCATCCCGGGCGAGTGCCTGCAACACCCGTGGAGCAGCCATGGTACTGCCGAGGGCGCTGGATAAGGTAGCACCCCATACCCCTATCAAAATAGCATCACCCCAAAATGCGATCCTTCGCATGATCATTGGATCTTCAATTAGGCTAAGCGCGTCGGCACGTGTGGCCAGAATCACAGGTAACGCCATATAGACAATATAACCAACACCCACCGCCATAAAAGTTCCTTTGGGTATTGATTTACCGGCATCTTTCAAATCCCCAGACATATTAACCCCAACATCAATACCCGTTACTGCAGGAAAGAAAACCGCAAACACCACCCAAAACGGAACTGAATTTTCTGAAGATGCTCCCCACAACTCTATTTCAGTAGATTCTATGGGGCTGCCAAAGATCAGCGATATAAGAGAAATACCAATAGCGGCAAGAATGAAATATTGCACCCTGCTGGCAACTTTGGCTGAAATAAGCGCCACGCCGGCAACAAAAAGAATAGCAGCAACGGCTATCAATTTTTCATTAAGTTGGGGAAATACCTGCACAATACTTTCAGCAAAACCTACAGTGTACATGGAGACGGACAGGGCCTGGGCCAGATAGAGGGAAATACCAACAGCTCCCCCGCTCTCAATCCCAAGCGAACGGCTTATCATATAATAAGCTCCACCTATCTTCACCTGTTGATCTGTGGCTATAGCCGCAAGAGAAAGCGAGGTAAGGAAAGTGATAGAGGTAGCCAGGGTGACAATAATAAGACTACCCACTAATCCAACATTACCCACTACCCAACCAAACCGGAGATACATGATCACCCCAAGTATGGTGAGAATGGAGGGAGTAAAAACACCTGCAAAAGTGCCTAGCCCAGTTCCTTTTACAAGACTAACCTTCTTTTTAGTTTTATTTTCCAACCTAAAGTATAAGAGATAGAATAAATATAAGAAAAGGAATTGCAGAGGCAACTGCAAAAAAAGAAATAAATTCAATTTTTATTTAGAGATCCTTTAGGGCCGTTTATAAAAATCCCATTGTAAATAGTAAACAACAAATAATAGGGTTTAGCCTGCAAGAGCATCCCTATCTTGCTGTCTTTTTATATGAAGAGGTAAGCATCCGCCGGAATGCCAGTAAATTAATGTTCCTGTTGATGCCGCTAAATTTGGTTGGGCCACGAAGAGGGGGCAGCTTGGTTCGGGGTATCAACAAATTAGTGACAGTGGCCGTTGCAACGGCTAATTACCTTGTCCAGCATTACTCCCAAAATTAATGAGCGGCCCTACAAAAGCAGGAAAGGTGATGAAGTATTTCTGCAATGAAAAAGTTTGACATTGAAAAATCATTACAGGCATCATAATACCCTGATACTAAGACATGAACTTCACCTAAACCTTATTAAAAAAGCGTATTTTAGATGAAATATGGCGCTTTGACAATTGATGATTTCCTTTCTAAATTATTCGTGCAGATAATCCAGAAACCCATTGTTGAAGAATCCAATTTAAGAATTGACTTATAGATAAGAAAACCTAATAACAAGAATGCCAGGTGTAGATAAAATATATCAAAAAGAAAAATAAATGTTGCTGATCCCTATAATTTAAATTGAATTATGAATAAGGAAGTTATGTATCATCTAAACAGCATTTTTATAGCAATCATCCTTTTTACGCTGATATTATTAGCGTATGAAATAGGCTTTAGAATAGGTAGGCGAAAACAAAGAGATATCAACAAGGAGGTAAAAACGCAAACATATACAATCCAGGCCGGAACTTTTGGATTATTGGCACTTCTACTTGGCTTTTCATTTAATATGGCTTTACAAAGATTCGACAACAGAAATCAAGCTGTAATTATGGAATCAAATGCAATTGGAACTGCTTTATTAAGAACCAAATTACTACCTAAGCCTTACGATACAATAAGCTATAATCTGCTTCAGCAATATGTGGATCTGCGTCTTGAAATTAGCACTATTGATTTGTCCAATCGTAAAGAACGCGTTTTTATAAATCGAAAAACAGATTCAATTCAGAATAAAATTTGGAAAAACACAATAAAACTTGCTGAAATTGATTCACGGCCGGTAACTACCGGTAATTTTATTATCGTGCTTAACGAGGTTTTTGATGCGCGGGTGAGACGGAACGCTATTTTTCAACAGCATATTCCGGAATCAATTTTGTTTTTATTGTTTATTGTTTTTATAACAGGCGGCGCTTTAATGGGCTATTCAAGCGGATTGAGCTCAAAAAGGGCCTTAATTCCAACAATTATATTTACGTTTTTAATTGTTTTGGTTGTATTCTTAATACTGGATTTAGATAGGCCGATAAGAGGAATAATCAAAGTAAAAATGGATAATTTGTTTGAATTAAGACAGAGTTAATTCTATAGATGAATCCGGATTGGATTTTTGCCAATGAAAACAATTATTAAGCATATAGCAGGTGAATAATGAACAAAAAATAAGGCCAGAAATATAAAGTATTCTTATCTGTCTATTCTTTTATATGAAGGATGATAGGATCCACAAATTAATAACCGATGCCGTTGTAGCGTTGATTTAACTAAACCCTTGGAAACCGTTTCATCGGCTATTTAAAAAAATCATTAAATCGAGCTTCAACTTTCTGGCAGAATGTTCTGATTAATTCTAAACAAATTATTGGGATCATATCTCTTTTTTATTTGAGCCAAGCGTTTGTAATTATGTTTATAACTTGCTTTCACACGTTGCTGGCCCTCATCCATCATAAAATTGGAATATGCTCCTCCTGCTGAATAAGAATGGAGTCCTTCCCAATAATCTTTACACCATTGCGTTATCTTTTCTTTATTGGCAGGATCGGGATCTACACCCACAATTACACCTGCATATTTTGCATCGCGGTATGCCCAGGGAGTTTCCTCTTTCCCTACTCTACCAGCTGCGCCACTTATGGGATATAAATGCATTTGAGAAAGTGGAGTTGGTATTTTTGAACCAAATTTTAAATGTTGTTCTCTTAATTCGGGTCCCAATTCATTAAAGAAATCTGCACGCCAATACCATTGTAAACCCGGAGGAAATAAACCGTCAAATAAGGTTTGAATAGCCGGATAAGGCATTTCTCCCACATGTTCGAATACCGGATTCTTTTCTAAAATTGGCTTAAATATTTCTTTTGTATTTTCCTGGTCACCCGTATAACACCATACGATGCCACAAAATTGTTTGTTATGGAGCTCCTCAGGAAAAGGTGGCCCAGGAATGACCAGGGTTGCTATAAAACCGTTTAGATCCTCTGGAGCTTTATGAATAAATCCATCATACCACTCCATAATTTCCTCAGTCTTTTCAATAGGCCATAAGGTAGGCCCGCCAATAACTGTTTTTACAGGATGTGCCTGAAATTTAAAGGAAGTTATCACGCCAAAGTTTCCACCACCACCGCGTATAGCCCAGAACAGATCATCTTGGTGATCCTTGCTTACCGTTACGAAAGAACCATCTGCCAGGACCATGTCTGCTTCGAGGAGATTATCAATGGTAAGGCCAAATTTTCTGGAAAGATAGCCTACGCCTCCGCCAAGTGTTAGGCCGCCAACTCCAGTTGTGGAAATAATACCTGCAGGGACTGCAAGACCAAAAGCATGTGTTGCATGATCTACTTCACCCCAAAGATTACCGCCCCCTACCCTTACAGTATTATCTGAAGTGTTAACACGAATAAATTTTATTCCCGATAGATCTATTACCAGACCGCCGTCACATAGTCCAAGACCTCCACCATTGTGGCCACCTCCTCGTACTGCTACTTCCAGGTCATTCTTCCGTGCGAAATTAACAGCGGCGATAACATCGGCAATATCCTTGCACATCACAAACATCCCGGGATGCTTGTCTATCATGGCATTAAATACTTTTCGGGTTTCATCATACTGACCATCTGCAGGCATAACTATTTCTCCTCTTAGTTGAGCTCCGAATTCTTTTATTTCAGAAGGATCAATTTCTTTTACTGTTTGAATTATTGTAGTAGCCATAATAGATTTTTTAAAATTTACAGAAATGTTTAATATGAAAAAACCGTAACTGTTAAATAATCAATGTATTCCAGTGCATTTTTTTTCAAAAACTAAACTATTGTTGATGTTCATTTTTAAGCTCATTCTTTTGTTTTCTCAATCATATGGTTAATTACCTTAGTATGCTCATGCTGCGGACTGAACATAATTATTTCCGCATCCTGATTGACCTTAACATTATGGCCAGCCGGCCAGAAAAACAGATCGTTCGGGTTTACGGTCTCTTGATTCCCTGTGGCATCAGTAGTTGTAATTTGACCTTTTAATACGTAACCCCAATGAGGGCTCTGGCACAAATTTCCTTCAAGACCTATGAACAGTGGTGTGGTATCAACACCTTCAGACAGACTGAAGTATTCCCCGCTAATTTTACCTAACCCGGTAGCATCACCAAAATCTGTTTTTTGACGAATAACCGCACCTGGTATTTCCATTTTCACCTCGATATTTTCTTTTGCAATTTTCATTATTGTTTTTTTTAAATTAATAAATCTTTTTTGTCTTCGTTATTTAAAACTGCTCATCAAGAGATAAAAAAATATCTCCTTCCTGCATGTAGGATCTCCCTGTCTTTAATAAATACCATCCAGAATCTCCAATACCAACACTGAAAAATTAAAAGACTATGTGACATTTATTTTCTTAATATTACCAAAGTTATACAGCAGGAAAGAAATTCAGGTCTACTTTTAGGTCAAAAAATGCTAATATTGATTCAGTACTACAATTAATGGATGAAATCTGAACAAGACTTCTGGCGTTTTAATATTTTCTTTGGGATATTCTAAAATCAGGAATGACCAGTTTTAATGTATTGGGAAGGAAGGATTCCGAAGGTTTCCTGAAAACATTTGGAAAAATAAGCGGGACTATTGAATCCTGTCTCAAATGCTACTTCAGAAATATTCATGTTTTTTTTATTTAAAAGGTTCAATGACTTGCAGAGCCTGTAATCTTTTAAATAACTATGTATAGATTTTCCGGTCAAGGCAACTGTTTTCCGGTAAAGCCTGGATTTACTATATCCAAAATACCGAATAAAATCATCGGCATTTAAACAAGTTCTGCTCCATTCTTTTTCAGTAAAATCTATCAGATCCTTTAAAAATTTTTCTTCCAATTGTGTCAAGGCGACTACATTCTTGGATAAAAAAGGAGTATTCATATTTTCACTTTCATACAAATCTTTAACTTCAGAGGATAGAACCACCGTTCCTTTAACAAGTTCAAAAAAAGAACAGGCTGCTTTTATCGTATCTTCAAAAAAACCATCCTTTTCGTCCACAGGCACTCCGGAATTTAAACCAATGTGTAGTTTTATAAGAGAACTATATTTTCTTCCGGGGCCTTTTTCAAATTCAGAATGAATTTTTAATGCACAAGATACTGCATTGGTAACCGAATCAAAGGAGACTAAAGCGTGATCATGATTTTGTTTTACAAGTCTTCCATTATATAAATTTATGCTTTCTACAATAGTTGATTGATATCCTGCAATAATTGATTTCACCTTTTTATCCAGGGTTTTCTTTAAGGAAAAAGGTTTTATTCCCACAACCATAATAGTACGAAAGGCGGGATCGTTAATTATATTCAAGGCTGTTTTTTGCGATTTTTCAGGATCTTCAATGCGTCCTAAGAAAGATTCAACAACAGCGTTATCAACTTCTATTATTCTATTGGGAACTTCCCCATGAGCCTGATCGTGCATTTCTTTTAGGGCGGCTTTATTAGGAGCCTCTACTAAACAAAAAGCAGTTTTTCTTTTCTCATCAAACCAATATGTTAAGCCCTTACAGTTAAACTTGTGCTGTATTTTTAAATCCTTTTGGTGTAAGTCTGCTACTATTTCAGCAGTTACATCCTTAGAAACATCGTGACGGTCCATGTATAAAGGCATGATGTATAATTTTAGAATTGATTTTTTAAATTTTTAAATATTTACAGGGTTGTTATATTTTATTTGCCTTGGTATTTATATAAAAAACACCCCATACATCACTCCTCCCATACTCAAAATAAACGCACTTTAAGAGAACGCCATAATTACCTATTATTTTAATCTGAAAAAAGCTAATACTAAAAGTACCTATTATTTTTTAAATAAATTAGATATTAAAATTTTTAAATCACATAACTATCATAATATCAAATAATTATATTTCCATTACAACAACAAATGGGTAATGGTCATGGTTTCTCATTTCCCTTATTAAGTCATCTGTTAAGGTTCTTCCGTTTTCCTGTTTGTGAAAGAAGCAGTCTGGCCAGCAAGAGTAGATATAAAATGTTTGATGGTAATACCATAAGAGCAACCTACACCTTTCAAAATATGTAGCAGATTAAAAAATTGGTCTAAAAAGTATTTCGGTACCCAATCAATTATTTCCAATTTTCTTACTTCGATTAACTGGAGCACTAGTGCATTTATTCTTAAGCATATGAATGTTCCATGGATTTGTTGCCTGAGAAATCCTCGTAGCCCCTGCCCATTTTATTAACCAAAGCTTGTTTTAGAGAAAGTTTTTCCATTTTCTTTCAGTAGTGTCCGGGTGATGAATTTGGAAATATTTGTACCAAGTTGGAGGCTCAAAATCTTGATCTTTCCGTACAAATAATTAAAGCAGAGCTAGACTAAGGGGGGAGTAATTTTAGTCTATATGGTAAATATTATTTTTCATATAAAACCTATGCAAACATATGCCCCTAAAAATGAAAAGCCCCGTAAACAGCACGTTTACGGGGCTTTAAGCGGAGAAAGAGGGAACGTAATGACCTCATTACCTGTTGAATGCCCGGTACCATAAATACTAAAAAACTTCCCAACTATACTGATATGACGCTATATTAGGGAGGTTTCAATAAACCGATAAGATGTGATAAGATGAAACCAAATGAGATTTTCTTCGGTACAAGTAACGGTACAAGTTTTTATTTCCATAGATTTGATGAAATAAGACTAAAACCTTCAGAAAATGGCTTCAGTAAAATTTCATGTCCGTGGAAAACGTAACCCTTCGAAAATAACCGCAAGATTAATTTTGGACAAGGCTTCTGATTTTCGAATAGCTACTCCCCTTCTTATAAATCCTGATTATTTTAATAATAAAAGCGGTAAGGTTCGACAGATTGCTGAGTTTACGGATAAGCAAAATATGCAAGACCAATTAGAGGATCTAAAACGGCACTTAATTGATAAAGTTAATGAAGCAGTCAGAGAAGGTGAATACATTAATTCTGATTGGTTGAAAGAATGTGTTGATAATCACTTTAATGTCGTGGTGAAAACAGATTACAATCTTCTAATCAATTACTGTAAACATTATGTAGAAAAACTCAAATTAAAAACCAACGAAAGAACCGGAGAGTTAGGTGCTTCTCGTGCGACAATAATAAAATATAACACCATTACCACTAAACTTGATCGTTTCCAAAAATATAAGCGCAAAACCTACCGTCTAGTAGATGTAAATCTTAAATTTAGGAACGAATTTCTTCAATACCTCTTAGAAGTAGACACGCTTGCCAGAAACACTGCAGGTAGGTACATAAAATTCCTAAAGACGATATGCCTTGACGCTCAACGCAGCGGATTTAAGGTGAATCAGGAATTAGCTAGTATAAAAGGTTTTAAAGTGGAAGTAAAAAAGATATATCTAAATTTTGCCGAGATTGAACAAATAGCCAGTACAGAGTTTAAAGATGAAAAATTAGAGAGCGCCCGTGACTGGTTGATTATGGGCTGCTACATTGGCCAAAGGGTAGGAGATCTCTTGACCTTAACAAAAGATAGCATCAAGCAGCATAAAGGAAGAAACTTTATTGAATTGGTTCAACAAAAAACAAAGAAGAAGGTAACTATTCTAGTTCATCCAAAAGTTCAGAAAATCCTCGAAAAAAACAACGGAGAGTTTCCAATGGTTTATAGCAAGAATATATCCAGCACAAAGGCCAAATTCAATTTATATATTAAGGACGTCTGTTTCGATGCAGGTCTTACAGAAGTCATTTCCGGTTCTAGGATAAATGCGGACACCAATCGGAAAGAGGAGGGAGAATTTCCCAAATTCCAACTCATTACTTCTCATATTTGTCGCAGATCTTTTGCAACTAATCATTATGGTGATATACCCACACCTTACCTACTAAACATAACCGGGCATAGCACAGAGAAAGAGTTTTTGAATTACATAGGTAAGACCTCAATTGATTACGCGGATCAAATGGCAGCCTATTGGGATGAGCAAATCCTAAAACAGAATATTTAACCTCTCACCATCCTATTAAATCAAAATTAAAAGCAAACTCCGAATGAAAAGTTATCAAGATCTAATCCAATATTTTGAAATTAATAATAGTCAATCTTATTATGAGAATATTAAATTATGGGATATTGAAACAGAATATGAAATATGGCATAATCAGTTTTCAGAGTTTTTCCATGAAATTTATTATTTCGATACTCTAAATATGCTTGAAGATATTATAGCTTTCGATATATCTTCTCATCAAAATGAGATTTCATTTTATACAAATTACCGTAGACTAGAAGAATATTGTCATCAAGAGATAATGAAATTGAGGGAGCAATATTTAAAAAATCCATTTTCCCAGTTTATTTCAGTAAATAATTTTCATTCTGAAATTTATTCAAAAGATGTCTACGAAAGGATTTTTAGTTGGTATTATAATAATAATGGAAATATACTCAAAGATTGGTATTATAAATATTCAACAAAAATCGAGAATGGAATCTCTTTTCATGATTTAGAGGATTTGGAAAATAATAAAACCTTCGAGGAAATTAACAGCGAACTTTCAGAATTCGCAATGGATCCAGGCCACTACAAGTCTAAAAATGTATTTCACCTTCAAAAGTTTTATGATCTTTTTGAACCAAAAATGGATGAGTTATTTGAATTACTCCAAATCCTGTCTAAGATTAAAATTTATAAAATTACATTAGAAGCTGAATCTTTCAAGTCCAATAAAATCACCACCCTCATAGAAAGGAGCCAAGAACCACCACTAGAACTGAATAAATATCCTTTAGTTTTTTCCTCAAAACTTTCTTTTAATTTTTTTATGTACTGCATGAGCAAATACAAAAATGAAAGAGTTAAGCCACCATTGTTCGCCAAGTATTACCTTCTTTTCAAAGAGGAAAATTATATTATTGGCCATAAACTTGAATCATTTATAGATTTTGTTGAGATTGAATTTCACTTGAAGCCAAGCCGACCTAGGCCTGATAAAAGCTTACATCCGGAATGTGAGGAATTTGATAACTATAAAGATAACTTTCTAAAAGTGAACGGCATAGTTGATTTTAAATAATCTCCATTTCACCTGAATATACCTCCCTAATGCATAGTGGTCAAAAAATGGTCAAAAAGTGGTCAAGGGGATCCAGGAAAGAAGCCAAATAAGGCCAATATTGCACCATATTAATAAATCAAAAACTATTATTATGGTAAAAAAAGTCATTCAATTTAACGTGGATCCTGAAGATTTTAAAAATGAAATTCTTTCCGGAGTAGCCAAACAATTGAAAAATTTCTCGAGGAACTTCAAGCCCCGAGACCCAACAATCTGGATTGGTAGAAAAGAGGCTGCTGAAATCTTAGGAGTTACCTATTCAACATTATTAGTTTGGAACAAAAAAGGAATTCTACATCCCTTTAAGGTTGGCAATCGAGTAAGGTATCGTCGAGAGGATATTGAGCAATTACTTCTTCAATCAAATAAAAAAGCTTCGGAATAGGACTTCCGAAGCTTTACATCTACTATTAATTTTACTACTAAAAATAATTCTTTAAATATATGCATAATTTAAATAACACAGCGAAAAATCACACATGCTATCATTGCGGAAGAGATGCCCAATCCTATAAAATTGGAGTTTTTATTAAAAACGCATTAAAAAAACTTCATGAAATGGATAAACAGATAGATGCCGTGAATGTTCTTATTCCTTTCAAAAAATTCCTTGATACGCCGCAAAATTTTGCACGTTTAATTTATAATCCCTGGAAATAATGGCAGAATATCTTCGAATTGGTATCACATACTATAAAAAGGTTAAAAAGCCCAAAATATCCGGGGAACTTATAACAGTTATACTGCCTTGGAGCAGACAGGTTATAATTGATGATCACGGAAAAGGCTTTCTGGAAGACATTGAAAAATATGAGGGTTTTATAGTGATTCCTTCTCATGTTAATTATCAGCAAGCTATTAATAATTTTTACAATCGGTATATGGCACTTGATCACGACTTAAACCTCGAGTTTACGGAAGGATCTATTCCTAATACTCTCAATTTTATGAACCACATATTTGGTGACCAAATTGAAATAGGACTAGATTATCTTTCTATAATTTGGAAAAAACCCACACAAATTCTTCCTATTCTCTGCCTGGTTAGCAATGACCGGAACACGGGTAAAACAACATTCTTAAATTGGCTCAATATGATATTTCAGGACAATATGACTATGAATACAAATGAAGACTTTCGGAGCCGCTTTAATGCTGATTGGTCAGAGAAGCTAATTATAGGTGTTGATGAAGTTCTACTGGACAGGAAAGAAGACAGTGAAAGAATTAAAAACCTTTCAACCACTAAAACAAATAAATTGGAATCAAAAGGAAAAGATAAACTCCCACATGAATTTTTTGGAAAAATTATTTTATGCTCAAATAATGAAGACAGTTTTATATTACTTGATGATAAAGAAATCCGATATTGGGTTAGAAAAATTTCCACTCTTAATATAGTAGATCCCGATTTAGAAATTAAATTGAAGAAAGAGATACCTTATTTTGTAGCTTACCTTAACTCCCGGAAAATTAAATCTCCAAATGAAACCCGAATGTGGTTTTCTAAAGAACAAATCCATACTCTGGCTCTGGACAATTTGATTAAGGGAACAAAAGCGAATCTTGAAAAAGAACTTCTTTCAATTATTGACGACAAAATTGAGGATTTTGAATTAGAGGAAATCAATTTCACAGTGAGTGAACTTAAAGAATTAGTTCGCGGTTCCTCCTATATTACACCTGAATTCAAGATAAAAGAAATAGTCGAGAAAAATTGGAATTTGATTAGCGATAATAGTAGTTATTATGAGTACTATAAATCAATAATTCCCGGAACTAATGATTGGGAAATTTCGCGAAACAATAAAAAAGGAAGATTCTTCACATTTAAGAAGGAGTTTATAAAAGGATTGTTGAATTGTTGAAATACCGCATAGAATATTTAAGGTCAAACAATTAGAGCCTTTTTAGAAGCAACAGCAATTCAACATTACTATAAATGATTACAGAATTGCTGTTGTTCATTCAAATTTCACCTCTTTTCAAATTGTTGAAATCCTGTTTCCTTGTAATAAGTTAAATTTCATTGAGTTATACTGGAATTCAACATTTCAACAGCTTTCGTTGACTTATTAATCATTGTAGAATTCAAGAAGGAAAAATTGGATAGAATATATTTATTTTAGAATAAGAACCGCTGCAGGAACGAGTGCAAGATTTAAACTGGCTGTATGCTTTCGTTTATTGTGGCGGATTCTTTATTTAATCCTACTCTCATAATTAAAATTGATCAAGACATCTTCCATTCATAACTGATGAGCTATTCCCCCCTAAAAGTTTAAATTTATCCTATATCATTTATAGCAGTTCTAGAGCCGCTGTAGTGTGCTCTATTAGTTCTTACGATGATCTTTCTTCTCAATCAGTTAGAACAGCTGTAAATCCCGTTAGAACCACCGCTGTTAATCCGGTGTGAAAATATAGTTCCATTGATTAGGTGTTGCGATCTTTCACAACACAAATACAGGCATTTCTATTTGAAAAGGCATTGATAGTTCTCTAAATAAAACAAACCTGAAAAGCACAGGTAATCTTCAAAAGTTAGCTCCTGATATAATTAGAATACTGAAGCGATTTTTTGTAGATATAAGAACTTTAAAGCACAAATAAAATTAGTTTGACAAAAATGAACTCCCCCATTAATATGCTTAAATAAATCACTTCAAATGAAGGGAGCCGTTGCAACGGCTCTTTGCTATTTAGATTAAACCGTTTTTACCTTTTAATCAGATAGTTACAAATAAATTTTTATCAAAATTTTAAATTTCCCAACGGCTCCGCAACGGGTTCGCAACGGCTATAACAAACTATTTTGATAGCCGTTGCAACGGCTCGCAACGGCTCCTTCTATTTTTGTACAGTTTAATCAGTCGAAAAGCCTGTAAACACAGCCGTTGCAACGGCGTTCAACGGCTCGGTTGGAGTTAAAATCTCCGGGGGTTCGAAACCCAACAACCTGGAAGAAATTATGACAGTGTAGAGTCTGTTTTTCCTTCAGCAGAATGGTCCTGTATACCCAATAAACCTCACCCTCAAAACCAGCTTTAGAAACGGCTGCACCTTTGGGTGTAACGGTAAATTAACGGTGCCGTTCAAATTACTAACCGTGGCCGTAAGAGTTTAATAATGGCCGACGTTCCGACCATTACAAGATTGCAACAGCAATCAACGACACCGCTGGAAGCCGTTCCAACGGATCTGCAAAGGGTTCTCAACGGTTTTATTAAACAATTTGTTAGCCGTTGCAACGGCTCCTTCTTTTTTTGTGCAGTTTCACAAATCCAAAATCCAGTAAACACAGCCGTTGCAACGGCGTACAACGGCTCATTTTTTTGTAATATATTATATTAATTACCACATCCCGATAAAGATCATAAGTACCACTATAACGGTAATAAAATTAGTGGAGTATTTTTGCTGGGTTTGGTTTAAAAAAGTAGGATCCCCCACCCTTGCAACCATTTCAATTTTTATAAAAAGTATACAGTTATTACATGAGCGAAAGTTTTACTTAAGTGGTATATTGTTTTGTTACCATAAGCAAATTCGAATTCCATTTAACTTATTTGCTTTTAAAGTCGTAGAAGATTATCTATTCTTACTAGTACAGAATCCCTTTAATGTTGTTAAATTTTTCTAAATTAGGCCTCTAATAACTATCCCTACTAGTTCTTAAAAAGAAGTATTTTTAAATCATAATTTTTCAAATTTGAATCAAAACACTATAGATGATTTAAGTCATAAGGTTACCCCTGGCATTCGTATCAAGTTAAGAGGAGAAGACTTTTTAATTACCAATAGAGAACACCATATTATAGATGCCGAAGGTATTTCTGAATTGGTTTACGGCCAAAGCTTTCAGTTCGATTTGAGACTGGAAGATTTTCAAGTAATACAACCAGAAGAAACCGAATTAGTTGCTGATGTAACGACAAATTACCGACAGACAAAATTGTTTCTAGAGACCATCTTTAGAAATTCTTCCCACTATTCAGAAAATATTGAAATTGCTCATAAAGCAGCTTTGAGAGGAGCAAATTACCAATTTGAATCTACCATCAAGGCTTTAGCTCTTCCACAACCTAAACTACTAATTGCAGATGCGGTAGGGTTAGGTAAAACGGTTCAAGTGGGTATTTTTATGGCAGAGCTCATACGCCGTGGAAAGGGAAAGAAAATATTAGTTATTACACCTAAATCCATTCTCGCTCAATTTCAACAAGAAATTTGGGCACGCTTCGCTATTCCATTGGTGCGACTAGACTCTCAAGGCATAGCTCGGATTAAAACTGAACTTCCTTCTAATAAAAATCCATTTCATTATTATGACAAGGTAATTGTCTCCATCGATACCTTAAAACGTCATAAAAAATATAGACACGATCTCGAAAAAGTTCATTGGGATATTGTGGCAATAGACGAGTGTCATACGGTAGCAAATACATCTTCCCAACGAGGTAACCTCGCGAAATTTCTTTCGGAGCGTACAGAGGCTATGGTGCTGACGTCTGCCACACCTCATAACGGTAAGAAAGAAAATTTTGCCAATTTAATAGGTATGCTTGATCCAACCGCAATTCCTTATAATGGAGATTTTACTAAAGAAGATATTGAGCCCTTGTATGTAAGACGTTTCAAAAAAGATATAGAAAATGAAGTTGGAGATGCATTTCAAGATCGCGCGGTAGAAACTATAGTGTGTAATTTGGGTACTGGAGAGGAAGAAGCACTGCGCATTATTCAAGAATTGAAGCATCATGCCATTAAAAAAAGTGGTGGCAACTGGAAAGCTAGTCCATTACTTTTTTCCATAGGTTTATTTAAAGCTTATATGTCCTCGCCTAAAGCGTGTTTAGTAACTGTAAATAATAGATTGGAGAAAGAAAAGGAAAGCGACGATGACTATGTAACCGATTATTTATTAGAACTAAAGTATATTCTAAAAAAAATTGTAGAGAAAAAAAGTGACGCAAAATACAGCCAGTTGCTTTTCAAATTAGCCCAATTGGGATGGAAAGGCAAAAAGAACGATGAGCGTATCATTATTTTTGCTGAACGTAGGCCAACACTCAACGAGTTGGAGAAAAACCTTAAGGAAGATTTTAAGTTAAAGGATAATGCTTTGGTTCAATTCAACGGAAGTTTAACGGATATTGAACAGCAACATATTCTTGAAGATTTTTCTAAAGAAGATAGTACAATCAAAGTATTTCTAGCCTCCGATGCGGGAAGTCAGGGTGTCAACCTTCATTACTTTTGTAATCAAATGTTTAACTACGACATCCCGTGGTCCATCATCACCTTAGATCAACGTAATGGACGTATAGACCGCTTTGGTCAAACTAAAACACCATACATCTATTATTTGGTTGGGAGATCTGAAAGCAAAGATGTACAAGGTGACATTCGCATTATTGAACGATTGAAGGAAAAGGAAGAAGAAGTGCATAAGAGTCTTGGTGACGCAGGAGGTATGATGGGGGTATTTGATGCTATTGGTGAAGAAGACTTAGTAAAAAAAGCCTTAGCAAAATCTAATGCAGCTGTACTTGAGGAAAAAGAAGTCCAAAATGAGCATGATGGTGATTGGTTTACTGAAATGCTGCTAGACACATCACATTCAGTTAAAGAAGTGACTAAAGATGAAGGTTTCGAATCTTTCTATCAAGATGATTTCCAATACTACTCATCACTTATTGACGAACTCAAAAGAACAGATGACAGGTTGATTAAGTATATTGACGTAGATCCTACTGCAAAAACTATTGAGATTGAACAATTTGAAGACCTTTCGGTAAACGGTGTGCTTTATGATTTACCCGAGGAAGCTTTCCCAAAAAATAATGAAACGTTTAAATTAACCACAGATAAAAATATCGTAGAGAAAGCTATTGTGCTTTCACGAAAGAAGCAAAACCAATGGCCACAATTCCAATTACTTTACGATCTTAATCCAATAGCAAAATGGATGCAGTATAAACTGCTAGGCCAAGTTGACCGTGGTAAAGCTTTAGTTGCACGATTACGTGATCCATTACCTAAAAATATGGCGTGGTTTGTATTTCAAGGAATCACATCTAACCAACAAGGAAAACCTATGTTTTCCAAAACATTTGTGGTGGGAAAATCTTTTGATGGCAAAAACTCTGTAAGCTTGGAAACCTTTCAAGAATTTTTGATTCAGTACAGACTTAAGGATACTTTATCGGAATTAGAAACTACAAGTGACCAGTTAGTCATTTTAAAATCCTTATTATCAGAAGCAGTGGTTACTGCCAAAAAAGTTTACAAACTAAAACTGCAGGGCGATCTGGAAGATGAAATGGAAGAAAAACTGGAACATTATCAAGAAAAGTTGAACAAATGGCTTCGGAATTCAGAAAGCCAGATGGAGCTAAAATTTGGTTCGGAAGAAACTGGCAACATTTCTTTTCACAAGAAAAAACGTCAAAATGAAGTGAACCATGTAAAGGAACAGATGGATAAGTTTTACCAAGAATATTTTCAATTAGAAAATGAACCCTTTTTACGAGTAATCGCAGTTTTTTACAATGTTTAAAAAAAAAGATATACCAAAAAAATCAAGTGCGATGTAAGGTTGGGCATAATCGAAACCTCTCTCAAATAGACCAATGACAGAATTTATAGAAAATATAGGCGATTACTTTTCACAGCACTTTTTTGATGATGATTTCTCTAAGAAGGTGTTTGATAAGTCTGTCTATGGAGCAGACCACATAAAAGAATTCAATAAAAAAGTTCAGCCTTTAAGCGAGAAATACTACAAATTTAAAAGCGATTTATTAAATTTTCGCCGCACAGAGGATAAAGTAAAACGCACCCACATATTTCATACAGAGCTCCTCAATGCTCTTGGATACATCAACGGAACAGAACCGTATGATGAACCTGTAGTAATGGACGATAATAAAATCATTCCAGTGCGTTTCCGTTTCCATAAAAACAACAAGCCGTTTCTCTACATTATGGAGATGCAGGCGATGATTCAGGAAGGTGATATTGACCCGGATGGTCTGTACGAACAGAGTTATATCCGTAAAGAATGGCAAAGTGTATTGCCAAATAATCCACAGTGGAATCAATACGACATACGTCCTGAGGTTATTAAGGAGGCGCTTTCTGAATTATTCCTGTTGCCAGAAGAAAAACGGCCTACCTATCTCATTATGCTTGCAGGACCTAAAATCTTCCTTATTCAATATGAGAAATGGAAGTTTGATAGCTATTTGCTTATCGATCTTGAAGTACTCTTTACTGAAGCTAAAACACCGCAAAACAAAAACTACCTAGCACTCTTTTACGCCTTACTGGCTAAAAAGCAATTCATTTCCGAAACCGAAAGCATCCTTAAAGGACTGGAAGAAGATGCACATAAAGCTAGTTACGGCGTGACCGTTACGCTCAAAAGCGCTGTTATCTATGCCGTTGAAGCACTTGCTAATGAAGCTATAAACTTTAGGCTTAATAATGCAATCACATTAGAGGAAAAGCAAAAAATAAATAAACAATTAGAGAACGAAAACTTTGCACGCGAACTAAAGGATGAGTGCCTCAATTTCGTATATCGTTTACTCTTTATATTTTATGCAGAATCTCGTGCCGACCTTGAGATACTCCCTGTAAAAGACGCTACCTACCAGAAAGGCTATAGTCTTGAGATGTTGCGAGATCTGGAGATGGTGAAACTCACCACCGACTCTTCCCTCAATGGTTATTTCTTTTCAGAAAGTCTTTGGAAGCTGTTCGATTTTATGCATCAGGGCTCAACAAATGATGGAGGTTTTGATTTACAACCCCTGGACTCGCCCATGTTTGATAATGACCAACTGAAACACCTCCAAGGTGTCCAATTCAGAAATGTGGTCCTTAAAGAGATTGTATTGAGGTTATCCCTTTCTAAACGCACCAATAACAAGAGGGTGGGGCGTATATCTTATTCTAATCTGGGGATTAACCAGTTGGGTAGTGTGTATGAAAGTTTGCTTGCCTATTCTGGTTTCTTTGCTGGTGAAGACCTTATTGAAGTAAAAAATGCAAATGATAAAAACGGCAACGGTAGTGCTTTTTTAGTGCCTAAAAGCCGACGTGATGATTTTAAGGAGAAGGAAATTTTAAAAAAGGAGGAACATCCCGAACAGGATGTGCTCATCGAAAAAGGGCATTTTGTTTATCGTCTTAATGGGCGTGACCGTAAAAATTCGGCATCGTATTATACCCCAGAGGTATTGACCCATTGCACCGTAAAATACACACTGAAAGGAATCATTGACCGTCTTAAAGTACAACAAGCCTTTGTAGATGGAATATTGACAGGAACTCCTTGCGCAGATGAGATTTTGGAGCTCAAAATTTTGGAACCAGCAATGGGTGCAGCTGCCTTCCATAATGAGGTAATTAATCAGCTATCGGTAGCCTATTTGGAACTTAAGGAAGCAGAACAACAGGCTATAGGTCGCAAGCGCATTACCCCTGGCGATTATAAAGACGAACTGCAAAAAGTAAAAGCCTTGATTGCAGCAAACAATGTGTACGGTGTCGATCTTAACCCAACTGCAGTTGAATTAGGAAAGTTATCCCTATGGCTCAACTGTATGCATAAGAATATGGAGACACCCTTCTTCGCACATCGGTTAGGTGCCGGAAATGCTGTGGTGGGTGCTTGGCTTAAAGTTTATGATGAAAAAGATATCGAACGTGAGTTCGCAATAACTGCATCTGGCGCGATTTCTTCTAAGCCCATTATGAAATCATGGTGGGAAAAAGCTCCTAAACGCATACGATGGAAGAAGAATGGTACCCTTTCGCGAAAGCAAGGACAGATCTATCATTTTCTGTTACCAGATGACAATATGGTTCCCAGTTTTGGAATAAAGCTTTTAAAAGAGGAATTGACAGATGCTGAAATAGATGGTTTTAAAAATTGGCGAAGTGGGTTTAAAAAACCCTTAACCAAAACTGAGATCATACGATTAGGCAAAATATGTGATACCATTGATGTATTGCTCGAGGATCACTACAAATCCCAAAAAGGGATGATTGCAGATACCTCTTCTATCTATCCTGTGTATGGCCAACCTAGCCCACAAACAGCTACAAAAGGATATGACGAAAAAGAACGCCTAACCGAATCCCGAAAGGACCGACAGGCGCCATATTACAAGCTCAAAACCATACTGGATTACTGGTGCAGCCTATGGTTTTGGGACGTTCGCGATGTCACACTCTTACCAAAACGTACAGAGTGGTATAACGAAATAGAAAGCATCTTGCAGATAGACAGCGCAGAGCTTAAAAACAATGCAGATGCCCAGAGTATTAAGGAACAAATACGTAACAAGGCACGCGGAGGTACTCTATTTGACAATCCAGACCGTTTAATCTATGTGCAGGCACTTGCCGAGCAGCATCGCTTTTTTCATAACGAGATCGAGTTTGTCGAAGTGTTTAAGGAGCGTGGTGGTTTTGATGTGATTGTGGGGAATCCACCTTGGTTAAAATTAACTTTTGAAGAAAAATCAATTATTTCTGAAAACTATCCTGAATTAGAATTACGAGGAGCATCCGCATCTAAGGTTGTTCAATTTAGAAGAAAGTACTTCGAGTCAGAAAATTATAAGAATCAATATCTCAAAGAAAATATTGCTATCGATTCTGCTTCTAATTTCATGAATGGACGACAGAATTATCCATTATTAAAAGGGCAACAAACAAATCTGTATAAATGTATAGTTGAAAACGGTTTATCACTTACAAGCCCGAAAGGTTTTCTAGGTTTACTACATCCTGATAGTATTTATGACGATCCAAGAGGTCAACTATTACGAAAAGAAATATATCCAAGGTTAAAATATCACTTCCATTTTCAAAATAAGAAAATGCTTTTTTCAGAAATAAAGGACAAAATTACCTATGGTGTAAATGTCTATTATGGAAGTAAAGGAGAAGTAAATTTTGATTCGATAAGTAATCTATATCATCCCTCAACTATTTATCAGTCTTATAAAGATTCTGGATCCAAGTTAATTTTTGGAATGAAGAAGAAAAACGATGCTACAGGAATTTATGAATGGAATGTTGAAGGCTACAAAAGCCGTATCATAAATTATGATGCCGATAAATTATCTAGTTTAAAAGAAATTTTTAATCAATCTGATTCTAAAAAAGAAGTTAAACTGGTATCAATTTATTCTAAAGAAAGTTTTGATGTTCTAGAGAAGCTAGAGGCTTTTGCTAATAGATTAAGCGGATTTAATCATAAAATATCCGAAGGTTTACACGAAACAAATGAACAATACTCTATAGAGAATCAAACTGGATTGATCAAAGAGGAAGTTACTTATCCAAAAATTGAAGAATATCAACTAGTTTATAGTGGCCCTCATTTTTTTGTTGCAAATCCATTATATAGAAGTCCTCAAGAGATTGTTAATAATCATAATGATTTTGACGTCCTAGATTTGATGGAAATTGAAAAGGATTTTGTCCCGAGGACTAAATACATACCAGCTCAAAACCTTGATGAATATGCTAAAGGAAATGGTTATTTCAATTCAGAATTATGGATTGAAAACTACAAATTAGCTTGTAGTAAAATGATTGATTCAATGTCTGAAAGAACTTTACAGAGCTGTATAATCCCACCCAAAGTTTCGCATATTAATGGTGTAATTAGTGTATCCACAAAAAAATCGATTGATTTAGTTGAATTGGCGGGATTAACCCATTCTACTGTTTTAGATTTTTATCTTAAAACAATGAATGTAACAAATTTGACAGATAGTAGATTAAATACCTTTCCGTTAGGAATAGATACTATTTTTAGAGACCAGTTAGTTCCAAGGGTTCTACGCTTAAATTGCCTAAATACATATTATTCTGATTTGTGGGACGAATTATTTCAAGATGATTTTAAAGATATTAGCTGGTACAAGGATGATTTTCGATTATCAAGCTATATATTATTAACTAATAAATGGAATGCTGAAATCACTCCGTTTAGAAATCATTTTGAACGCAGAGAAGCGCTTGTTGAAATTGATGTTATAGTGGCTATGGCTTTAAAACTTTCGTTAGAAGATTTGATAAGCATTTTCAAAATTCAATTTTCGGTTTTTGAAAAATTTGAGGACAATACCTTTTATGATTCAAATGGAAAAATTGTTTTCAATATCAACCATCAAGGCCTTAAAGCAGTGGGCGTTGATTCTAAAATTTGGAATGAAATAAAAGATCTGAAAACTGGAGAAACCCATGTTCACACCATTGAAAAAAGCGAGTTGTACAACGGTAGGCAAATAACCTATCACGCTCCTTTTGATAAATGTGACCGTGTAGATGATTATAAGAACGCTTGGGCGCATTTTGAGAAGGTGTTTAATCTTGAAACTATTTAAATATGCTACCATTATTACAGGCGAATGAAATAAAACGTGCGGTAGTAGATTACTTACGTTCCACCTTCAATTTTGAAGATGCACAACTTGATCAATCTTTTGAGGATTTTTTACTTAATGAACCTAAGGGAATGTTCAAAGGCCCATTTATTCAGATGCGATTGCCATTTGATAAGATAGAGAGCGATCATGACAAGGAAGTTTTTGATAAAGCCTTATTTGTAAAACCAGCGTTTGATCCTTACCATCATCAGTTTGTTACTTTTAAAAAACTGTCAACACGCAACGGTCACAACCCAGAACCAGTCATTCTAACTACAGGGACTGGATCTGGTAAGACGGAGAGTTTCTTATTCCCATTATTGGATTACTGTTATCAACATAGAGACAAGCCAGGTATTAAAGCCATTATTTTATATCCTATGAATGCTTTGGCTACAGATCAAGCCAGAAGAATAGCTCAAGAGATTAACAGCTTTACAGATAAGGATGGTAATCTAGTTTTAAAAGGAAATATACGTGCAGGACTCTTTATAGGAGAAGGCAAGGATAAGAATGGTACACGAGCAACAAGGATGGGCGAAGATCATATTATAGAAGATCGTGATGCGCTTGTAAAATCGCCGCCAGACATCTTGTTAACGAATTTTAAGATGCTGGATTTTTCCCTCTTGCAAGGTCGCTTTCATAACTTGTGGAAATACAATTTTAAAAATACCAGTCTGCTTAAATTTATAGTCCTAGACGAACTACATACCTACGATGGTGCTAAGGGATCTGATGTGGCAAACCTATTGCGACGTCTAAAATTAAAACTTAAGGTTCCCAAAGATCAGATTGTGCCAATAGGAACCAGTGCCACAATGGCTGGTGGAGAAGAAGGCAAAGTAGAATTGGTTGATTTCTTCTCAAAGGTTTTTGGTGTTAAGGTTTCCACAGATGCAATTATAGAAGAACAACGACAGGAAGCAGATGACTTTTTTGAGTTGGAACAAGAAATTCCTATCATAGATAAAAATAGAAATAATGAATGTCGCTTCCGTGAAAATGATACCTATAATAGTTATCTTGAACGTCAACTAGATTTCTGGGGTTACACGGGCTATGATCCTGTTAGGTTAGGTTCGGCATTAAAAAAGAACGCGTGGTTTTTTGAACTACTCAAATTAACTAATTCTGAAGTCAAAGAAATTAAACCGTTATTGGCGGATTGGGCATCTCAGATCGATAAGTCGTTAGAAAAGGAAGAAATTGAACTCTTTTTTGGTTCCTTGCTTGCGCTCATCACTTATGCCAAAGAACCTTCAGGAAGCAGAATGTTTCCTTTTCTATACCTTCAGCTTACGTACTGGTTGCGTAGCTTAAATAAGATTACAAGATTAGTACAACCCAATGCTGTATTTGAATGGGAACGTGACCGCAACCCTATAAATAAAGTAAAAGCATTGCCGCCATACTTTTGCAGGGATTGTGGTGGTAGCGGTTGGATAGGTATTAAAAAAGAACACAGCTTTAATTTTGAAGAGGATCTAAAGAAGACGAGACAACAATTTATAGGAAATACGGGTAATAAGAACATCTATTTTATAAGTAGTCTCGAAAACAGAAGTGACATAGACGTTTATGCCGCAGATTATACGCCTACAGGAGATTGTATAGAAGGCTATATGCACCCTGAATCCTTGAGTATTTATGACCATAAAGAGAGTGATGAATATTTCAAAATCTTAGGGACTCGCATCACAAACGGTAATCATATAGATAAAATTTGCCCACATTGTAACTCTCAGAATACACTCTCACTAATAGGTACTGGAGTTCCTACCTTAGAATCTATTGCATCGGCACAGATACTTGCCACTGCTACAGATCCAACTCCAGATGCACAGCGTAAATTGCTTGCATTTACAAATGGTGTTCAGGATGCTGCACACCAGGCAGGATTTATAGAAAATAGAAACTTTAGATTTGGAATACGTCATGCTATCCAGACCATTTTAAAAGATAGAACAGAGGCTATATCCTTGAATAATTTATACGAAGAGTTTAATGCATACTGGAAAAACTACGCCCTTGAGAAAGGAGATCTAGAATCCCACTATTACAAGTTCTTTCCACCAGACTGTGATGCGAGATTAGAAATTGATGATCACCGAAACAAAGATGGTCGCTTAAGTCAAACCTTTGATACCGAATTTGCCAATAGAATGTCTTGGGAGGTATGGGCAGAGTTTTCCTACCGTTCTATCATAGGGCGAACTTTGGAGAAAACGGGAGCCTCAGCAACCCATTTTAATGACGATACAATGAGAGAGGTATATGACCAGCTCAAGTATTGGTTAGATCAAAATGAATTAGGAAATCGTGTTGAAAAAGAACCCTTTTTAAAATTTCTTAACGGAGTTTTACATAGGCTACGTACCAAAGGTGGTGTAGATCATAGGTATCTTAAAAAGTACAGAACTGAGCGAACAGGATGGTATTTATTGGGAACTAGAGGAAACGTAAATAGACAGTTTTTCTTGATGCGTAATTTTGGGAGTTCATCGAGATTACCAAAGTTTTTGGCTCTCTCACCAGGAGCGAATACTAGAGCTTTTGACGTAGTTCAAATGACCAAAAATGATAATTGGTTCAGCACTTATTTCAAAAAGTGTTTTGAACTTGTAGGTGCCCAAGAAACAGCCCTGATCAATGAGTTTTATGGGCAATTACTAGATTATTTGGATTCTAATAATATTTTAGATAAAAAAGTAGCAGCAGGAACAACAAACTATGGTCTTGCCGAAAATATGATTTTTGTAAGTCCTGTAGTTGCACAGTTCGCCTGTAAAAAATGTGGACATCAACTAAATACAACCCAAGAAGCAACAGACCTAATGACAGGAATGAAATGCCTTCAATATCGTTGCTCGGGTAATTATGAAATTACTACCAATGCTGCCTTAGATTATTATCGAATGGTATATAACCGTGGTAGATCGCTACGCATTTTTGCTAGAGATCATACAGGCCTTATAGACCGTTCAGAAAGAGAGGAGTTAGAAAACGATTTCAAGAAGCAACCAAGACATAATAGTACTAATGTACTAGTGGCTACAAGTACACTGGAAATGGGTATAGATATAGGCGATCTTAATGTAACGTTTAATTCATCCTTACCACCAGAGACATCAAATTATTTGCAGCGTATAGGTAGAGCTGGTAGATCAAGCGGTACATCTATGATTTTGAATTTGGCGGGACGTGGTGAACACGACCTTTACTATTTTCAAGACCCACAGGATATGATGAGCGGTGAAATAAAAACTCCAGCGTGCTATCTTGAAGCCAAAGATATTTTGAGACGTCACTTTATGGCATTTTGTTTTGACACTTGGGCCACTCTAGATCCTGAAGAAAATAAAATTCCAGGTCGTGTGAAAAAGCTAAAATTGAAGTCCATACCAATTGGTGACCCAAATTTTGTTTTTCAGAAAATCGCATCATTCATAGAATCTCAAAAAAATCAACTTTACAAAGCTTTTATAGATCAATATATTGATCAATTAGGTAAGGAATCTGCAAGTCTGCTAAAGATTCGCGAAGATTTAAATGATGGATTAATTACCAATGACCTGACGAGGATACATAAAGATTTAATTGCCGAGCTAACATATTTTGAGAAGAAACGTACATCAGTTATCAAACAGCTTAAGGATTTGCCCGAGTCAGGTAATGATACAGTGATACTAAAGAATGAAAAGCGCGCATTATCAAGTGCAATGGCAAATATCAATAGAAGAAATGTAATAGAATATCTCACTAACATAGGGGTTTTACCTAATTACGCTTTTCCCGAAACAGGTGTAACGCTCAATGCACAGATTAAACGCAAGAAAGATGTAGATGGTCAAACGGAATATGTATATGAAGATTTTAGCGAGATTGTTAGGCCTAGTTCTTCAGCATTAACTGAACTTGCACCTGCCAACACATTTTATTCTCAAGGTTATAAACTTAAATCTGAAGGACTTGAAATTAAATCGCGTGAGGAATTTGAAGAATATCGATTTTGTAGCAATTGCGATCACGTAGAAAGTGATGTGCTTGCTCAAAAAAAGCATATAGATTGTCCAGTATGTGGCCATGGCTCTTGGTCCAGTTTGAACAACAAGAAAACATTAGTTAGACTTCAGGCGGTTACTTCTGTTAATGATAAGGAACAATCTAAAATTAACGATGCGTCAGATGACCGTGATAGAAAATTTTATCAGAAATCTATTCATATAAAAATCAATAACAAATCTTCAAAAGGAGCGCACGTGCTAAAACGAGTGCCTTTCGGCATTGAGTTTTTTCAAGATGTTGAATATTTAGAAATCAACACAGGTATAAGAGAAGAAGGGTTTTATAGTACTCGTGAAATAGAAATAAACGGTGACAAACATCCAGAGGTTGGTTTTATAGTTTGTCAAACTTGCGGAAAATCTACAGAAAAGATTCTTACAGAAAATGAACTAACCGGAAGAAATCGAAGATCCTATCACTTTCCATATTGCTCGAACAAAGAGGCTATTTACGAAGATAAAGCCGACGAAGTTTTTAAGGAAATTTACTTATATCGAAAGTTTAATACTGAAGCGTTGTCGATTTTACTTCCTGTTCAGGAATTTAGATCAGAAGAGCGCATTGCTTTATTTAAGGCAGGACTTATGTTAGGGCTTAAAGAATATTTTAAGGGAAAACCCGATCATATACTCATTAGAGAAAATGAAATTTTCAATAAAACGTCTAATCGAAAGGATAGGTATCTAGTATTTTATGAGACGATACCTGGAGGAACAGGGTATCTTTCAAAACTTTTTGATATTCAAATATTTACTAAAATTTTAAAAAAGGCTCACGAGCGTATTGCCTACTGTAGTTGTAAGCAAGAAGGGAAGGATGGCTGTTACCGGTGCATTTACACTTATGGAAACCAATATGAAAGAACCGTCTTAAGTAGATCTGAAGCCGAAGAACTTTTTAGCAACATCATTGAAAAAACAGATGAGTGGAATAGCATAGAAAGCCTTCAAAACGTAAGCAGCTTTGCCAATAGTGAGGAATCTGATCTTGAATGGAAGTTTGTCAATTATTTGGAAGAATTAGTCAAAAAATATAAAGGCTCTACTTTCGAACCAGACAACGAAAAGGGTCTTAAGGTTTATAGGCTCAAACTCATTTACTTTGAGAATGAAATTATTTACAAAGTACACCCACAAAACCTTGGGAATCCACTTCAAAACATTCAACTAAAAACTAGACCAGATTTTGTGCTAAAGTGTGTAGGTGGATCATCTGATGGGAAGAGTTGGTCTATGGATGAATGTGACGAGATAAAGTCTATAGCAATTTATTTAGACGGTTACGAGTTTCACGCGAGTGAACGACACCCAAGATTTCCGTCTGATTTAGCTATTAGAAATAATATTACCGAATCTGAAAAATATCATCAATGGATTTTTACATGGAATGACTTTTCTGAGAATAATGCCAATGAAAAAGATATCATTGGGCTTCAGCAAGATGAGAAATTTATTGGGAACATAATTTTCGCAAAGCATCCCCTATTCAAGGGTTATGATGTGACAGATATTTTTTTCGAAAATAATCTTACAAGGTTTTTCCACTTATTGGTCAATCCACTGACGAAATTTAATCTACAGTTGTGGTCAAGTTTACTATTGTTTCATTGCCAACAAGAGCGCTTAGGAACTACCTATAAGGAATCAGAGGTTAACACAATGATTGAGAATTATTGGCTTAGCGGTGAAAAATCTAATGAAAAAAATGCACAAGATTACGCTAGAATAGACTCCTTTAATTTCAATCATCAGGCACAAATTCAAGTCTTTATTAGGGGCAAAGATTTTAATTTAAAGGGATTTGGTTCCTACCAAAAATCAAAATTCTGGGAAAAAGAAAACTGGATCCTTTTCTGGAAGGTATTTAACCTTTCGCAGTTCCATCAAATTAAAGTTGTTCCTGAAACTGTCGCAGAGGAAATAAAAAGCAAACTTCAATTTGATTTAGAACTATTGGAAAATTTTTCTGAAGACCTTCACGATATTGTAAAACGCCTTATTGAGAAGAATATAGAATTCAATAGAGAATTTGATTTTGATTTAATTGAAGACAATAAAATTATTGCTTCGGCAGAACTGGGCTCTGTCATTGAGAAATTTGTTATAAGTCCTTTTGATGAAGAATCTGAAAAAGTTTTCCAAGTTAATGGTTACCAAATATTCACTCCCATAAATTTTAAACTAGACTAGTATATGAACCACACCATAAAGCTATTTATACATGATTCGTTTTTTGATGCATTTTCAGAACTGCCTAAAAAAATGCAAAAAAAAACTAGGGAGTTCATGAAGAAATTCAAAGAAGACCCTACATCAAATGCCATTAACTATGAGAAAATCAGTACGTTTAAAGATCAAAGTTTACGAACTGTAAGGATCGATCAAAAGTATAGAGCTATTGTTAAATCTCCCGAAGAGGGAAATGGTTATCACTTATTATGGGTAGACAACCACGATGAAGCAATGCATTGGGCAGAAAACAAGATTATTGAATACAACAAAAGCACTCAGTCATTTCAAATGTATGACAAGCCTTTGGATACTGCATATACTAGTTCAACTATACCAATTACAAAGAATACATTATTCGAAAGTTACAGTGATGTAGAACTTCAAAAGTTAGGTGTGCCAGATAATCTAATAACACTTGTTAGAGGAATTGAACGCCCCGAGCATTTAGAAAGCTATGCTTCTAATCTACCAAAAGATGTTTATGAATACTTATATTATTTGTCTGAAGGTATATCTATTGAAGAAATTTTAGAAGAGATTGAGGCTGGAAAATCAGAAGGTATAAGTGGCTTAAGTTCAAACGCACAGAAAAGTGTTTACATTCTCACAGACGATAGCGAACTCGAAAATATACTTTCTGGAGACTTTGATAAGTGGAAATTATTTCTACACCCTTCCCAACGTGCAATAGCATATGGCCAATTTAATGGACCAACAAAAGTAACCGGTAGCGCCGGAACAGGAAAAACAGTTTGTGCATTACATCGAGCAAAATATCTCACTGATAAGTTAGAATCTTTTGATAAACCACTATTATTTACTACTTACACTAAGAGCTTGACAGAATACCTGAATACCGTGATTGGAAAGTTAGGTATACCGGAGGGCGAAATTGAGATTAAAAATATTGACAAACTAGTATTCGGGTTAGCTAAAAAATATGAGCTTATAGAACCTACAAATGGAATGATAAACGCATCCCAAGAAATCGAATTATGGAAAGAGATTATAGAATATAATCCTTCAACATTTGATGAACGGTTTCTACACGATGAATATAACGATGTCATTCTCGCCAATGATGTTAGAAATCAAGAGGAGTATTTAAAAATATCCCGGGTGGGTAGAACTGTCCGAATAGGTAGAAAAGACAAGATTCATATATGGGAGCTAGGAGAAGAATTTAAAAAAGCCAAACAATCTAATTTCACAAAATTCGAGCTTTGCAACAAACTAATTCAGCATTTTAAAACCACCGACCACAAACCGTATTCTCATATTATTTGTGATGAGATTCAGGATTTTTCAAATTTAGAATTAACCTTATTAAGGTCGCTCGTGGTAGAGAAAGAAAATGATCTCTTCCTGGTAGGCGACCCATTTCAAAACATTTATGGCAGAACTATTAATTTTTCCAAATCAGAAATAAATGTTAGAGGACGGAGATCTAAAAAGTTGAAGGTTAATTATCGTACTACTGAAGAGATAAAGAAAAGAGCAGTTAGTCTGCTGGCAAACGAAAGTTATGATAATTTTGACGGAGAAAAGGAGACAAATGCTGGGTACGTGAGCCTTATGCACGGAGATGAACCTATTTATAAAACTTTCAACACACCTGAAAAAGAAGAAGATTTTATTAGAGAATTTATAGATGAGCTTTTATTAGATAAAAATGTAAGCCCAGAAGAAATTTGTATTGCAAGTAGAACCAATAGGCTCGTTGAAGATTCGAAAGTCCTACTGAATGATGCTCAGCGAAAATTTAAAGATATCAATTCAGCACGAAAATCTTCAGGAGCTATCACTGTTTCAACCTTCCATAATCTTAAAGGTCACGAATTCAAACATTTAATAGTAAGAGGATTTAGTGATGACAACGTTCCATTTAAACACCCTGAATATGATACCTACTCATCATTGGAAAAAAGAGAATATTATAAACAAGAAAAATCTCTTTATTATGTTGTTTTTTCAAGGGCTATTCAAACGTTAGTTATAACAGGCGTTGGAGATAAATCAAATTGGCTCATTTAAATCTAATGGTACTAATGAAATATGGTATTCTCTACCTTTAAGGCTCATTTAGAGATCAATTATAATTGATGAAAAAGAATCTCATTTGAACTTTAAAATTGTTCTCAATCAGTCTCAAAATTTATTTTAAAAGAAAAGTCGTCATTAAGTCGTTCAAGATATTCCCTAACTTCATTGTCGAGCTTTGAATGAGTTAAAATTTCATGATCAGTAATAATTAAAGTATGCCTCTTAGAACGACTTGTTGCAACATTAAATAGTCTTTTATCCAAAGATCGATGGTAGCTTGTATTTGGAACAACAAAAATTGTTACGTCTGTTGTCAAACCCTGCACCCTGGAAACAGTTTCGACAAGTATATTTTTATTATAACCAAAATTTTGAAAAATTAATCTTTGTAAAGCTTTAGTTGTCTCTACAAAATAGGTCAAGATTGAAATATGTAAATTCTCTTCGGTAGCCAATAGATTTTCTACAATATTTTTGGTGATTTTTAAAGCATTTTGAGGTCTTAGGTTTCCTATATCTAAGTAGGTTCTAATTAGCGTAGGACCACCATTGGGATTGAAAAATTTTTGATATTCCCGAGACATTTCAGAATATGAAACTCTATTATTTTTTTTCGTCTTGGAACTCAAACTGTTCTTGTAAAAGAGACTTGTATAATTTGCAGCTCTGTTGGTCAACCTATATGTCTCCGTCAATTGAAAATTTGGCGCTGTGGAATTTTCTGATAAAGCCTTAAAACCGTCAACTAATGCACCGTAGTTTCCACGTTGTATTCTGTCATCACTCAAAGCCACGACTGGAGGTAATTGATTGGTGTCACCGATCCAAATATTCTTTCTGCCTAAAAGTACCGCACCACCAAACATTCCTAGTAAAGCCTGGCTTGCTTCATCTACAATTACGTAGTCAAATGGTGGTTCATACTTAACTTGATTAGCCTGACCACTTGTGATGTAAAAAGTTGAGAGTATAAGCTTCCCTGGTAGAGGATTCAAATCTTTTGCTTCTTGTAAATTTTTTATTGCTCTTGCTTCGTCAACTGAAAGCTTGGTTTTAAAAATTTGATGTTCCGAAAGAAGTTCTTTTAATGCTGGCTTTTCAACTATTTCAATTAAAGCTCTGTTAGTTAATGCCGTTACTAAAACGGATTTTCCTTGGCCGCAGAGTTTCTGACAGATTTCAGCTATAAGATAAGTCTTACCTGTTCCAGGAGGACCTTCAATGATTAAATTGTCTTGTAGAGCTAATTGAGCAAAAATGAAATCAACATAATTCACTTTATTGCCGAAATAATAAGGCGTAGAGTCAGAAAAGTCAAAATCTTGATCAAATATTCTTTTCAGCAACTCATTACTTTCATTCCGCACAATTCCCTGAAGGTTAACAATATATTCAAACGGAGGTTTATTAGGTCCCAAAATAAATATTTGCCCTTCAGCCTTTTCTATGCAGGTTGAAAATTCTAATTCAACACCTCTGAATCCCACTAGGCTGAAATTTTTTTCATTTGATGGTGCTTGCCATATACATACGACTTCTGAATAATTTAATTTTGCTTTGATTAAATCACCAAATGTCCTATCTCCCCAGTTCTTATAATTTCTGAGCTCCTTCGGTACTGTGAAGCAATAGAGATACTCACCCTGTCTTGGGAGCCCTCTATTGTTTGAAAATTTCAGTATCATTTCACCTTCCTGGAATTTCAAGAATTGAGCAACAAAAAGTTCTTCTCGCTCCTTTAATAAAAATAAGGCAGAAGTGTCCAACTTTTGTTTGTAAGCTTCGGTTTGTGCCTTTAATTCCTCCTCTAGAAAATACCAATGTTCATTTCTACTGTAAATCATTAGTGCAGCAAAGATTTATCGTCCGCTGAAAGTTCACTTAAATTCGTAATTCTCTCATTCAAACCGAATTGTTCAAGATAATCAGATGTGCTTTCTGGAGAATCAAAAATGAAATGAGTATAAGGAAGATATTGGAAGAAATTGGCAAAGGCTTTTACATTAGTCATTGCAAATGCTAGAGTATTAAATCGCATGTGGAAAGTTTCATTAACTGCTTCAATATCTGACAAAGTTATATTTCTCACTACATCTCCTCTAGTCACTACGAATAATTGTGAATCAGGTTCAGAGAGTGCGAGCCATTCATTAGGATTGAAATAAATCTTTCCTGTTCTAGCGCTTTTAATTACAATCTTCACCGTCTTACCTGTTGGGCTTACAATGCCAGTAGTAACTGTGTATTCAGTATTTACATTATTTGAAATTTGGAAACCTTTGTTTCTAAGAGATTGGAAGATCATTAGTTTTGCTTCCTCACTAATAGAAATTCGAGATTTTTCGCTTGAATTATCTATTAAAGAGGTGGAAGTAGAGATGTCATCTTCTGAGCCCACTGGATATAAGTCCATTAAATTCAGCTCCTCGTAATTCACTGGACCGTTATATGTAGCATTAGCCTTTGATAAAAGTTTAATTAATCTCTCTTTTATTTGATTAGCTGATAAACCTGTTTCTTTCTCTATATCAGTAAGGATTCTTGCTTTTTCAAGATTTTCAGCTATTTTATCATCGTCATATAGCTTATGTTTGTTAGTATAAAGGTTTTGAAATAGTTCTTCTGCTTTTTCTTGATTATTATTAAACCATAGGAATAAAGAGCTAAATATTTCCTTGGTTTCTTCCGATCGAGGAATCTCGGAAAATCGAGAAGTGATAAATCGCGTTATTTCATCTGCCACGTATTCTTCATTTCTTTCTCTACTCTGCGGAAGTTCCAAATAAATTTGTTCATTTAGAAGCTCTTCCTTTATAGGAGAACCTAAATCATCTAAGATATTCTTAAGATCTATATCAATATTTCCCCTCTCTATAAATAAGTTGTCTTTTTGACAGAAAGTATTTTTCTGATTTGGAAGAATGGGATTGTCTTCAAGATTTAGTAATTCTGAATATCCATGATTTTTTAAAAATGAAATAAATGAGTTGAGCCATTTTGAGGTGCTATCGATGCTTTCGATCTTTAAGACTGTTGATAATGTACAAGTATCTTGAGCTTCAGAAATTATAGAGATAAGTCTTCTTATTCTTGAACTGTCACAATTTCTCCAAATATCGTTTGACCAATTGTGGATTTTCTTTTTTTGAGGAGTTTCCTCCGGTAATAGGTCTACACAAAACTGATAGAGAATCTCTCGAGATTCAGGAAATGAATCGCCATCATTGAAAAGAGAAATTAAATGGCTAGTAGCTTTTTCAGAGTTTTCGTTTTTTCCTGATTCTAACAGCTGGTTTATTTTATTTATGACCTCTTCCTGATTTTCAATTTTATAAAGAATTTGTCCCTCCGTGTCTTTCCGATCTTTGTACTTACTCGCTGTTGTAATTTCATTATGCCTAAGACCTTCCCTGGTGTCAACGTTTAGAATCTCTAAGACATTTTTTAATTCTTCGTCAATACCTTCGTCTATTTTCAGATCCACCCTTCTTTTAAAATCTCCTTTCTGGTTAGGAATAACCGCATATTTACCCGCTATAATTTCTTCTATGAATTTACCTTCGAAATTGAGCAAGTCATAATATTCGTTTAGCCAATCAATAGGGCGTAAAGGATCTATAACTAACTCAGCCAAAGACGCTAAACTATTGAGATCATGGATATATGCTGTTAAAGCCTTCATGTTGTCTTTGGATGAATCTTGCCAGACTAGTTCATACCAGTAGTGAATGTGTTTTTTAGCAGGGATATTGTTCGGAATAATTTTATACCTAAGATTCCAAATTCTTTCTCGCACATCCTTCTTCGAATGGTATGGAAAAAAAATGTTTGCCTCACCCTTTTCATCGAGAATACTTGCTTTGGTGCCATCTTCTAGCGTTACTATTGGTAAATTCAGTAATTTATTTCGGATTGGCATTTGAATATTCTCTTCAAACCATGTTTTGGAAAACCATTTTTTATCTGATGGGGTTCCTGTAGTGGTGAGTAAATGCAAGTTTTCCCACTTGTTTTCTACGGCAAAATCCATAAGCTCAGAGTAAAGCCCTATAGCATCTAAAAAAATTTTTTTGTTTTGAACTATTTTCGGCTCCGCTTTGTCCGATAGCCAAACCCCATCCCTGGGCTCGGTAGGATTAAATAAAGGACTATTTACAACAAATGGTAATGTGAAATTTTCTGTTCCCACTAAAGGGAAATCGCAAAATATTTTTGGTAAATTTTCGGAAAACTTTTTAATGTATATTTTCTCTTCCTTCCTTTCAACTTCTATAGCAATAGAAGTTTCGTTATCTTCTATTTTTAGGATATTGATTATTTCAGAGGTCTCATTAAGTGTATGTTTAATCTTATAAATTTTAATTTTAGAATTCAGCTCATCTACACCATTCAATTCAAAACTTATTTTTGGAGAAGAAATTTTCACATGATTAATAGTAGGAACAAATGCTAAGGTGTATGGTAAGGAGATTCCTAAATCTTCAATCCCTTTTTTTGCTACATCCAGACCATCATCGCCAAGAATATATTCAAACGAAGTATTAAAATCATTCCGATTATAAGTCAATAAGGGTTCATTTCCATCCAAAGCATCCCTTATGGCTACAGATTTATTTACACTCACGATGATATCATCGGAATTTCTTCCACTTCTGTCTAAAGGCAAAATAAATGATCTATAATTAAGTTCTGGTTCCTTAACTACACCTGAGACCTGTACCTTCTCTGAAAGCAAGTGTGTGGTTAAAAACCCGGTGCCAAATTTCCCTGTTGGTTTATTTTTTCCGTCTACTGGTAAGTCTCTTTCTTTTGAAGAAGCTTGTTTGATCAGAAAGGTAATGTTGTCTATACTAAACGGTTGTCCAGTATGCCTGAAGATTAACTTTTGAGATTCAGTTAATTCAATTTCAATTTGAACTGTTTCACCGTCATAGGCAACGTCTTTTGCATTCTGTAATAGCTCCCATACCCATCTTCTTTGATCTGATTCAGTTGATTCGAGTCGAAGCTTTTCCATCAAATCTCGAATTTTTGTTGCTATTAGTGAGTTCAACACCTTCTTATCTGATAGATCTGATTTATCCTTATAATTCATTGGTAATTCAATAATGTCTAATAAATAGTCAGTTTTTGTACATAAAAGTTCGCTCATTTCATTTTAATCCATGAGAAAAAAAATTTTGATTGAAAATGTGCCTTTATGATCCTTTAGCAAAAATTCATTTGTAATGAAATAAGCGTAAAGAAAGAGCCAGAATTGTGAAATTACAATTTTTTTAAGAAATATTTGCAGCTATTTTGTAATCAGGAAATCTGCCTAATAATATAACAGCGAGTAAAACTTGTGTAATTACTGATTTTTAGTTTTTTGGCTGACCATTTTCTAGCTTCTCAAAATGGGGATTTTGAAATAAATGTTTCTAAAAGCTGCTTTTGTAATGCAACTTCAATTTCTTTCGGTACAAATTACGGACAAATAGAAATAAAAAAAACCGTAAACTCCTGTTTTTCAGTTGTTTACGGTTTCATCAAGCGGAGAAAGAGGGATTCGAACCCCCGGAGGTGTGACCCTCAACAGTTTTCAAGACTGCCGCATTCGACCGCTCTGCCATTTCTCCAATAAAAATAAGAGTCTCTTTTTAGAATTCTCTTAGCGGAGGCAAATATAGGAAGCTTTGTAGTTTCACACAATAAAATTCTAATCTTTTTAAAAAATAGGTTTTCGCTATATTTTATGGCAAATTCATACCTTTCCTCAACTAAAAAAAATCAGCTTATGAAAGCTATTATCACTTCATTATTCTGCTTATTTTCATCATTTTATGGTTTTTCACAGCTCACGGAAACGCAAAAACTTATGGAACAGGATTGGGCAAATCTCAAAAAATATAAATTGGACAACGAAATTATTTTAGCTGACGCCAGAAAAATACCGGTTGTTTTTATGGGAAATTCCATCACCGAAGGATGGATAGATCATGATCCCGACTTCTTTTCAGAAAACAACTATATCAACCGTGGGATAGGTGGACAAACAACCCCGCAAATGCTCATCCGCTTTATGCCGGATGTGGTAGATCTAAAACCGGAAATTGTCGTGATCCTGGCCGGCACAAATGATATCGCCGGAAATACCGGAGCTTCTTCCTTTAAAATGATCACCAACAATATTAAGGCGATGGCACAGCTCGCAGCCGCCAATAATATCAAGGTAATCCTGAGTTCGGTGTTGCCAGTATATGATTATCCCTGGAGACCGGGTCTTCAGCCTATTGAAAAAATAGAAAAGATAAATAGGTGGCTGGAAGAATTCGCGACTGCAAACGACCATAGTTATCTGGATTATTACAGCGCGATGGTCAACGATGAAAAGGGTTTAAGAGCAGATCTTTCCGAAGATGGAGTTCATCCCAATTCTAAAGGCTATGAAATGATGAAGATTTTGGTGAAGAATGCTCTTGAAAAAGCAGGACAATAATCCATTAAGAAAAGGCAGGCAGGGTATTTATTATCACCACTTGGTAAATATACGGTGAACCCTTATCTTGCTGCACTTAAAAAAAATAGTCTTACCTATGAAATGAGCATAACGGAAACATGATACAAACACCTATGAAGATATGTGAATTGCATATGACCATTAAAAAACAATAAATATCTGCATATGAAATGAGCATAACGGAAACACGAAACAAACACCTATGAAGATATGCGAATTGCATATGACCATTAAAAACAATAAATATCTACCTATGAAAAGAATAATTTTAAGCATCCTTACCATTGGATTGGTGAGTTGTGGCGCACATCAACCAAAAAACGTTGAAAATGCAGATGTTATGGAGTATGCAAATTCCATAACCGCACAAGAATTAAGCGATCACCTATACACCTTTGCAAGCGATGAATTTGAAGGTCGTGAAACAGGAGAACCTGGTCAAAAAATGGCAGCAGAATACCTTAAAACCGAATATAAAAAACTAAATATCCCTTCTCCCCTTGGTGGCGACAATTATTACCAGCCGGTTCCCGGTTCTGCTTTTAGAGGAGATGTAAAGGATTCTGAAAACGTATTGGCTTTTCTTGAAGGAAGCGAAAAACCAGAGGAAATCCTTGTGATCTCTTCGCACTATGACCACGTGGGAATTGATGATGAGGGGAATATTTACAACGGAGCCGATGATGATGGATCCGGAACTGTAGCTATCCTTGAAATTGCTGAAGCTTTTATGAAAGCGAAAACCGCTGGATTTGGTCCAAAACGCTCCATCTTGTTCTTGAACGTAACTGGTGAAGAAAAAGGTTTGGTAGGTTCAAAATGGTATACAGATAACCCGACATTCCCATTGGCTCAAACTGTTGCCAACCTGAACATCGATATGATTGGCCGTATTGGAGAAGGTATGGAAAGCAGTGGTGATTATGTTTATTTAATTGGAAGTGATAAATTGAGTACCGAATTGCACGATTTAAGCGAAGAAGTTAACAGTAAGTACCTTAATCTTAAGCTTGATTATACCTTTAATGATGAAAATGACCCTAACAGGTTTTACTACCGAAGCGACCATTACAACTTTGCAAAAAACAATATTCCGGTCATTTTTTACTTTAACGGAGTTCACGCGGATTACCATAAAATGACTGATACTCCTGATAAAATTGAGTATGAAATGTTGGAAAAACGAGCCAAACTGGTATTTTTAACCGCCTGGGAAATCGCCAACAGAGACGAACGTCTGTTTGTTGACAAACCTGTTGACACCACAGCCAACTAATACTTTTCAAACCAACTTATACCAAATGAGGCTTCCGAAATGGAAGCCTCATTTTTTAATTGAAAAATTGATCAACTTATAATTCTAAAAAATTATTTTAATCCTTGGGGTATTCACAAAATATAGATATCAATTTTATCCCAAACAGTTCTAAACCTAAGGTAGCTATCGGGATTCACAGAAAATAATCTTTTCTATTTTCACAAGTTTGTCTTTTAGCCACGAATGCCTTTAGATTAGCAAGTAAAATATTTTGAGTAATTTTTATAAATGTTAATCAAAAACCGGAGAGGAAATATGGTGAACTAAACGAATGCATGATTTAATAGAATCATTTCGTGAGATAGTCCATACTTCCCTTCAGGTTACAATGCCATTTAGAATCTTAAGCATAAAGGCTTATTAAAGGTATTAGCACAGTAACCATTCCCGGTTTTCTAAAACTAAAGTTATGTATAAATTTACCGAAAAAAAACATTTTATCGGTGTTGACATCAGCAAAGATGTACTTGATTTATCTCTTTTTAGCGGAGATAACCTTGAAGCTATTACTCATTTTCAAATCAAAAACAATCTTAAGGGGTTCAGTAGCATTCTTCTTTTCTTAAAGAAAAAAAAGATACCCATCCATGAATGTGCATTCTGTATGGAACATACCGGAACCTATGGCTTGTTGTTCTTTGCCTGGTTATCTCAAAATGAAATTCTTTTTTGTGTTGAAACTGGATTACAAATCAAACGTAGTTTAGGAATGACCAGAGGGAAAAATGATAAAGTAGATGCTCAAAGAATTGCGGAGTATCTTTATGCACACAAGTCAAAACTTAAGCCTTTCCAGTTGCCTTCAACTTTAATGGTGAAAATCAAACAGCTGTTGACTTACCGGGACCAGATGGTACGTATGAGATCCGCTTTAAAAAATAGTAGAAAGAGCCATAAACAATATCAGGCAATAAGTGGCCTTGAAAGCATAACCAAACAAATTGAAAAGCAGATAAAGGATCAGGACAAGATTATCAAAAACATTGAAATGGAACTTCTCGAAATTATTAAAAGTGATCAACAGCTAAAGAAAAACTATTCATTAGCCACCTCTGTAAAAGGTATTGGACTTATAATTGCTGCTGCTATGATTACAACAACCAATAATTTTGAAAGCTTCGACAATGGAAGAAAATATGCTTGCTACGCCGGTATTGCACCATTTGAATACACCTCCGGATCGTCCATTAGAGGAAGAACAAAGGTAAGTGCGCTAGGGAACAAGTACGTTAAAACTTTATTGTCAAATGGGGCTAACAATGCTATAAGATGGGATCCTGAGCTCAAAAGCTATTATAATAGAAAAACACAAGAAGGAAAAGACCATAAATTAATAGTAAACGCAATAAGCTGTAAACTAGTTAATCGCGTTTTTGCAGTGGTGAAAAGACAAACCCCATACGTGTCTACGTACCAACAGAAATTTGCCTAAATACATTTGGTTTTATCTTAGAATTCACGAATATTTTTTTATCTTTCTCTTTTCTATTCTCTTTTTTCTCTTCTTCACCTCATCACTTCTTCACCTCGTCACTTCATCACTTCATCACTTCATCACTCCATCACTTCTTCACTTCTTCACTTCTTCACTTCAGGGTGTCCAGAATAAGATCGATATCTGCTTCCGTAGTATCCGGATTTATAAAGCAAAACCTCGAAATGGTTTCATTTTTCCAAATTGTTGGAGTAACCAGCGCGATTCCTTCTCTATGGTTTCTATAGGTCCAGTCCCGGTATTGCTCTGCTGTCCATCCAATTCTTCGGAATAATACCACCGATAAACTCTCCGGGCGCACCATTTCCAGGTAAGGACGTTCCTCTATTTTGGCAGCTGCAATTTTAGCCAGGGTAATTCCGCGTTCTATAGCTGTTCTGTATTTTTCGGTGCCGTGCATTGCCAGGGAAAACCAAAGCGGCATCCCCCGTATTCTTCGGGTAAGCTGAATTTGATAATCGGCTGGATTGAATCCCTGGGCTCCTTCATCCTTAAAAATTTCCAGATAGGCTCCTTTTTGAGAATGCGCATTTTTTGCGAATTCCATATTTTTATAAAGGACCGCACCACAATCATAAGGTGAAAAAAGCCATTTATGCGGATCGATCGTGATACTGTCGGCTTTTTCAATCCCGTTGAACAAATGCCGGACAGATCTTGCCGCAAGTGCACCACCACCGTAGGCACAATCTACATGCAACCAAACCTGCTCTTTTTCGCAAATTCCGGCGATCCCAGCCAGGTCATCAATAATCCCTGCATTTGTGGTTCCTCCCGTTGCAACAACCGCAAAGACCCTTTTTCGGTCTTTTTCCTGCAGTTCCTCAATGCCGGCGCGCAGTTCTTCCCCGGAAAGAAAATCCCCCCGGGAATCGATCTTAAGCAGATCGGCGTCCATCACTTTTGCCATGGCCTCTACCGAGCTGTGTGCTCCCTGGGATACAAGAACAAGTCCCTTAATCCCAATATTATCTGTATTTCTGCTTCGCCATTCTTCACGTGCCGCTACCATCGCCGATAAGTTTGCAACGGTTCCGCCGCTGGTAAAAACACCAAAAGACCCTTCCGGCAGGCCTGAGATACTTACCAACCAATTCATAGCCTGGTTTTCGCAAAAAATCCCTCCGGCACCTTCCATCCAGTATGCTCCGTGAATGCTGGAGGCAGAGGTAACAAGGTCGAACATAATAGCAGCCCTGGTAGGCGCTGCCGGCACAAAAGCCAAATGGCGTGGATGATCTATTGGCACGGTGGCCTTCACCAAAACATCCCTAAAAAGCTTAAAGGCCTTTTCCCCGCCAATCCCCTCATCGGTTATGGTTTCTCCAACCATTTTCAACAACTCCTCTTCCTTTTTAGGCGAGCCCAGTTCCGGGGTGATATTTGAAATACGATCTATGGTATACTTCATGACATCCAAAGTCATTTCCACCAGATTCATATCGATTGTATGCATTTTATTATTCTCCAAAAGTCAGTATTTTAAAATTTAATTCTAAGGGATCTAATTCGTTGATGAGTTTAGGAATGAGCTCTTTTCCATATTCCAGGTACATTTCTGAAAAATTAGTTTGCCGCTCCTGTAAACTCTTATTCGGGAACAGCTCGTTCTGAAGGTCGGAAATACGTGAAACCTCATCTTTTAATTTGCGCTTCTGGGCTTTTAAAAGTCGGTTTTCCAGGTTTTCAAGACCTTTTAACTGCTTCATCTCCTGTGCTTTTACCGCTCCCAGAAAAGTAGGATCTGTTTGTGCTGCCAGTTCATATAAATGCTGAAACTGCTGTACCAGAAATTCTTTTTGGGGAGAAAAGTCGATATCTATATTCGATATTTTTCTAACCTTCCGATTGATGAGTTCATGCTGTTTCAAAAACAATTCTGCCTGGGAAATATCGAGGTTTTTCCTTTTTTGATCCTGTTTTGAAGTTTCTATCAGGGCCGAATTCCGAAGCAATAATACCGGAAATGGCACTTCTACGGCATCAAAAAATTCCTTGAGTTCAAACCAGTATGCGAGTTCTCCTCCCCCGCCTATGTAACATAAATTAGGCAAAACAACCTCCTGATATAATGGCCGTGTCATCACGTTGGGACTAAAATGCTGCGGATTGTTTTTTAATTCAGCTCGTAATTCTTCTTTGCTGAAGGAAGTATCGGTTTCATTTATAAAATAAGTGCCATCACGTTCTATAATCCGTTCCCGAAGGCCGTTTGCAAGGTAAAATAAATTGATCTCCCTTGGATTTACCTGAACGCCATACCCAAGTTCCTGCATTTTTTCGGCTACCGGAGTAGCGGTTTTATGGGATATCTGGCCAAAAAGTTCCTGTTCCAGGTAAGGGATAAATTCGGTTTTCAGGGATTTTTCATCGGCATCCAGGATCACCAATCCGTAGTCCTTAAAAAGCTCATTAGCAAGATACCTGGTAGCATCGGTAAGGTTGGAATGTTCCAGATAGGCCGATTTAAATAGGCCCTTCAATTCTTCAGCGTTCTTCCCTCCTCCTATTTCTGCCGAGAATAATTCGAAAACTTCTTCAAGACCCTCAGTAGTCAAATTTCCTACCGCATCACTTCCTGCTCCCGGCTGATCGCTGTTCCACAGGAATTTCTTTCCGTTAAGGTTAAAATAATTGATCTCTTCAAAATCGTGATCTTCGGTTGCCATCCAGTAAACCGGCACGAATTTTTGATGCGAATATTCCTTGCTTAATGCTGAAGCCAGGTTGATAGCAGAAACGATCTTGTATAAAAAATAGAGCGGCCCGGTAAATAAATTTAACTGATGTCCGGTGGTTACCGTGAAGGTGTTTTCTTCGGAAAGCGCTTCGATGTTATTTAAAACAGCTTCAGAAGTATCAAGGTTTGAATACTGTTGTTTTAAAACCTTTACAAGGACCTTTCTTTTTTCTGAAGTAAAAAACTCCTGTTTTTCATCTATTTGAGCCTTAAAATTTTCCAGATTTGAAAACCGGTTATAAAAGGGGTTTAATTCTTCTTTTTCGTCCAGGTAATCCAGAATAAGATTGGAAAAATAATTGGTTTGTTTATAGGAAAGACAGTCTGTTGGCATATTATTTCTTTAAAACGTAAAGATACCTAAGATAAATATTTTATGGCCCATTTTTTAGTTAATTCCGTGGTGTATACTATCTTTACTCCATCAATATTGATTTTATCCTCCTTATGAAATGAGCATAACGGAAACCCTATATAAACACCAATGAAGATATGCGAATTGCATATGACCTTTAAAAAACAATAGATATCTACATATGAAAAAACTACAACTTCTGGTTGCCTTCGCTTTTTTAACTTTTCAGATTTCCATCGCACAAAATCTACAATCGCCTGAAGAATTTCTTGGGTACCAAATAGGAACTCAGTTCTCCAGACATGCCGATGTGGTGAATTATTTTGACTACATCGCAGAAAATTCTGATTTGGTAACCTATCAAACCTATGGAAAAACAAATGAGCGACGTCCACTTACTTATGCCGTGATCTCTTCTGAAGAAAATATAAAAAATCTTGAGGCCATACGAAATGCTCATTTAAAAAATGCGGGAATAGTTTCCGGCACTTCGGAAAATTCCGCAGAAAAAGCCATCGTATGGTTGAGTTATAATGTGCACGGGAATGAAGCCTCCAGCACCGAAGCAGCTATGCAAACATTGTTTGAGTTGGTAACCGCAAAAAAGGACTGGCTGCAAAATACGGTTGTGATCATAGATCCCACGGTAAATCCCGATGGCCGCGATCGTTATGCCAACTGGTACAACCAGGTGAAATCCACCCCATATAATTCATCGCCACTGGCAATAGAGAACAATGAGCCTTGGCCAAGGGGAAGGGCAAATCATTATTTATTTGATCTTAACCGCGACTGGGCCTGGGCAACACAGGTAGAAACCCGGCAGCGTTTAAAAATTTACAATCAATGGCTGCCACATATTCACGTAGATTTTCATGAACAGGGCCGTAATAGTCCTTATTATTTTGCCCCTGGCGCAGAGCCTTTTCATGAGGTGATCACTCCATTTCAACGGGAATTTCAAATTGCAATAGGAAAAAATCACGCAACATATTTTGATAAGGAAGGCTGGCTGTTTTTCACAAAAGAAAGTTTTGATTTACTATATCCCAGTTACGGTGACACGTACCCAACCTTTATGGGAGCTATTGGAATGACCTATGAGCAGGCAGGACAAGTTGGGTTGGGCATAGATACGAACGAAGGTTATGAACTCACCCTGGTAGACAGGGTTGCACATCACCATACCACTGGACTTTCTACCGTTGAAATCGCTTCAAAAAATGTGAAAGATTTAAATGCCGAGTTTAATAAATTCTTCAAAAACGATCAACAGCAATATAAAAGTTTCGCGCTAAAAGGAAATTCAGATAAAATCAGTGCTTTAAAACAATTGATGAACAGACATGAAATTCAATACCAAACAGCAGGTTCAGGAAAAATAAAAGGCCTGAACTATAGTGGAAGCAAGTCCGATTTTAATTCAGATGAAAATACGCTGGTTATAAATACCAATCAGCCAAAAGGTAAAATGGTCAAGGTTTTATTTGAACCTGTAGCAAAATTAAGCGATTCTCTTACCTACGACATTACCGCCTGGAGTCTTCCTTATGCCTATGGATTGGAAGCTGTGGCCAGTACACGCCTTGTTTCGGGAACTCCAACCGCGGCTGTGAAAATGGCAAATAACACGGCCAATCCTTCGGGAGCGGGATATATTACCAAATGGAATTCTATGCAGGATGCCCGATTTCTTTCAGCCTTGCTGAAGGAAGGCATTAATGTAAGATTTAGCGAAACCCCTTTTGAAAATGAAAATAAGAAATTCGATGCAGGAAGTCTGGTGATTACAAAAAGCGATAACCGCAAACTGGAGAATTTTGATTCCAGGCTCGTAGCTATTGCCAATAAACACATGCGTGAGTTAACCGTTGCCACTAGTGGTTTTTCTACCAAGGGACCCGATTTTGGTTCTTCACAAATGAAGATCATAAACAAGCCTAGAATTGGCGTTTTAAGAGGAGATGGAACTTCTTCCCTGAATTATGGTGAGATCTGGTACTTTTTTGAACAAGACCTCAACTACCCGATAACAGCTATAGAAACCGATGATTTTAACGCCTCTGATTTGTACAGGCTGGATATTTTAATCCTCCCATCCGGAAATTACAAAGACATCCTAAACAAGGAAATGTTGGAAGAATTAAAATCCTGGGTTAGAAGTGGCGGAAAAGTGATTGCTATTGAAGGAGCCATTGCAGGTTTTGCCGGGAAGGAAGGTTTTGATCTAAAGGAAAATAAACCTGAAAAGGAAAAAGACAGCGCCAAAACAGGAAACCTTATTCCCTATAACGAAAGAGAGCGGGAACAAATAAAAGACCTGATCACCGGAAGTATCATAAAAACCAATGTGGACAATACCCACCCAATGGCTTTTGGATATGATGACAAATATTTCAGTTTAAAACAGGGAAATACAAGTTACAGCTTATTAAGAAACGGATATAATGTTGCTTACCTGGAAAATGATCCGATGATCGTTTCAGGTTTTGCGGGAAGCGAAGCATCAAAAAAGATCCAAAATTCCCTGACTTTTGGAGTAGAGCCAATGGGAAGAGGAAGTTTTATTTATATAATCGATAATCCACTTTTCAGGGCATTCTGGGAAAACGGAAAACTCTTCTTCGTGAATGCTGTTTTCTTTGTGGATAATGATGATAAGAACAGATATTAAAGCAGGGAAATCCCCAGGTGGATAAAAACCGGTACTCTTAAATAGATATGAGAAATGATAAATAGAGAAGATTTTTGAAGTACGAGATTGGAAAAAAAGAAAGAATCAAGAGCCAAGAAACCAAGTTAGTTATTCATCCTAGTTATGTTTTAGAGTATTGTGGATTATTTTATAAACCTCAATTAAGATTTACCGGTTTTGCTTCGTTCCTTTTTAACCACAAAGCACACCAAGAAAAAAAAACACAGAGCACACAAAGCAAAAAAGTGATAATTGAAAGTGAACCAACTGGATAATTATTGAGGAAATTAGAAAAGGACTACATTACAGCAGTGTCTAATGGATAGCAAGACTTTGCGCCCTTTGTGGAAACTTTGTGTCCTTTGTGGTTAAAGAAAGTACCTTTCTACAATTTCTTAAAACAGAACGCACAAAAAGGTTTACCGGACAACAATTTTCAAACCTTTTTATAAGAAATCTCTAGAATTTCAAAGATGCAAAACAGATCCATCGGAAAAAGACATTATTTTAAACAAATGTTGGCATTACCCTGGATCTATTTTTTTCTGCTGAAAAGTGTTTTTAAACAGAAACGATTTATCAAAACTCACCTGGAAAAAGAACTTACAGGGTATAGAAAAACCAATGACGGGAGTTTGACCTTAGCCGATTTCAAAAAGATAAACTCCTATTATGCTTTGGGAGTTCCGGGAATCCTGGGAGCATCTTTGGCTGTTTTAAGAGGACAAGCGTTGACAAAAAAAGAACGGCTTTGCCTGACCTTTTTAGGTTCAACTTCCGGTTTACTGGACGACCTTTTTGATGATCCAGATAAAGAAGTACAGCATTTAAGAAACTTTATTCGTGATCCTGAAAATCTTGAGGCATTCAATTCCAACGAAGCTTTGTTGGTGCATTTATATATGCTGGGATTATCTTATGCGAGTCATCCTGAGCATTTAAAAAAGCAGGCTTTAAAAGTTTACGAGGCTCAGCAAAGAAGTTTGCAACAACAAAAAGCTGAAAATCCAATCCGGTTAATCCATGAGATAACGTATGCTAAAGGGGGAACCTCATTTCTTTTCTACAGGCTTTGTTTGGAGCAACTTCCTGAGAAAGCTGAAGTGAAACTCTTATCCCATTTAGGCGGATTGATGCAGCTGGGAAATGACATTTTTGATGTGTGGGAAGATTTCCATTCCGGTACCAAAACCGCAGCCAATACCTGCTTTTCCATTCAACAACTCCGGCAAGATTTTTCAGAAGATTTAAATACTTTCTTCAAGTTGGTGGAAAAAACTTCCTATTCTAAAAAACAGACCTACCGGTTTTCAAATATTATTTCTCTTGCACTGGCAAGGGTTTTTGTGTGTCTGGATCAGTTTGAAAAATTAGAAATCACTACGGACAATAAATTTCAAACAGAAAAATACAGCAGGAAACAATTGATTTGTGATATGCAGAAACCAAAAAATCAACTAAAAGCACTGCGCTATTTTATTGATAATCCTGCGGTCATAAATTGATGAATCTGATTTTTAATCAAACCAAACAAAGCCTTATATTAGTTCTATATTTATTTTTAATGGGCTGTTAAACGCACTATTTTTTTCTATTAATTTCGATCAAAATTTAAAACAACATGCTAATCCCAATTCTATTGTTAATCGCAGGATTAACAATTTTAATTTTCGGAGCTAATTATATGGTGGAAGGTGCTTCCGCCCTTGCAAAAAAGTTCAATATTTCCAATCTGGCTATAGGATTAACCGTTGTTGCCTTTGGAACTTCTGCGCCGGAACTGGTGGTAAATACCTTTGCAGCGGTTCAGGGACATCAGGATATCGTTTTTGGAAATGTGCTTGGAAGCAATAATTTTAACCTCTTCATTATTTTGGGAATCACGGGCTTAATCACTCCGCTCGTGGTGCAATCCAGCACTGCATGGAAAGAGATCCCAATTTCATTTATCGCGACCCTGGTGCTCTTTTTCCTGGTGAACGATGGGCTGATTTCTAATTCTGAAAGTTCTGTTTTGGGAAGGATCGACGGGGCAATTTTACTCATCTTTTTTGGCCTGTTTCTTTTCTATGTCCATAAACAACTCAAAAACGACCCTTCAGAAACAGGAGAATTTATTGAGGTTCCAACTTTAACCAATTTAAAGATGGGCATTTATATTATTGCCGGATTAGGAGGTTTGATTTATGGTGGCCACCTGGTGGTTAATAATGCGATTCTGCTTGCCCAATCTTTTGGGATAAGTCAAAAAATCATAGGACTTACCGTGGTTGCTGCAGGAACTTCCCTTCCGGAACTTGCAACCTCTGTAGTGGCCGCATTAAAAAGGAATGCAGATATAGCAGTAGGGAATATTGTAGGATCTAATATTTTTAATATCTTTCTTATCCTTGGAGCTTCCTCCATGCTCAAACCAATAGGATTCGACCCAAATTTCAATATGGACATCTATGTCTTAGCGGGAGGAACAATTTTTCTTATCCTGGCGATGTTCACAGGGAAAAGGAGAATACTCGACCGCTGGGAATCTTTGGTTCTTTTGCTGTTTTATCTGGGTTATACCACGTATCTTGTAGTACAGGAACTTTAAAATTTTCCAATATAAACCATGAAAAATATCATCTTTTTCGGATTGTGGATCTTTTTAATTTCCTGCGGAAGATCTTCTGAAGAAGTATCCCTTTCAGAAAAAGTGGACTCCCTGAAAATCGAAATAGTTGCGCTCCAACAGGCCAATGATACGCTTAGCGATCACCTGATGAAAAAAGCCTTTGTTGCCCGGAATTATCCTGAATATTTCGACTCCATCGCCCAACCGGAAAAGTTTTTAATAGATAGGCTCCAGGAACATCCGGAATTAATTCCGAAAGATGCCGTATTAGGCGGCACGATGCGATTCACCTCCATATATTTCATCAATGATGAACTAATCGTTGCCGAATATGAAGACGGTCATGTGATGGGAAAATCCATTTTTGGTTATCGACCCGATCGTAAAGGAAATCTGAGATTTGAAATGATCGCCCGGTTACAGGAATAAAAATTTAACCGAAAAATCATTGAAATTCAGATTTCATAATCTGCAGGAGCTAGCGTAGAAAATTTTTCATCCTCCCTACCCTGAATCCTGATTTTTGTGCTCCGATGCCTTCCTGAAATCAACATTCCCATTGTATTTTTAACTTTTTATTAAATCCTTTCTGAAAAAATTCTTTCTGAAAATGAGTAACTTATAGTTAGACAGAGCTAACATATAAATACTGATAGCATGAGTATAGATACAGATTTTTCAGAATTCTACCATCCGCTAAAATCAACCCCAGATCTGGATCCTTTAATGAAGAGAATAGGAGATGCAAAATATGTTTTGCTGGGGGAAGCAAGTCACGGAACGCATGAATATTATACCTGGAGAACAGAAATCACGAAAAGACTTATAAAGGAAAAGGGATTCAATTTGATTGCTGTTGAGGGAGACTGGCCGGATTGCTATAAAATCAATCAGTGGATAAAAGATGAGAGCAGTGAAAGAACGATCGAGGATGTTCTCATGGAGTTTACACGCTGGCCTACCTGGATGTGGGCGAACTGGGAAATTGTTGCTTTGGCAACCTGGCTGAAAGAACAGAATTCACCTTTAGCCTATGAAAAGAAAATCGGGTTTTACGGTCTCGATGTTTACAGCTTGTGGGAATCCATGGATCAAATTGTGGGCTATCTGGAAAAAGAGGATCCGGACACCGCTGTACTCGCTAAAGAAGCAGTACGATGTTTCGAGCCTTTCCGGGAACATGATTCCTATACTTCGGTCTTTTCAATGGCCCAACCAAGTTGTAAAGAGAAAGTACTGGCGCTTTTACAAAAAGTGAGGTTAAATGCACACAATTATGATCATCAGAAAGAAGCAGGGCTTAATGCAGAATTGAATTCGCTGGTAATGGCCAATTCAGAAAAATATTACGAAGCTATGGTTTCCTTTGGGGAGGATTCCTGGAACGTACGGGATAAACATATGGTGGAAACCCTGAATACCCTGATGGATTATCACGACCCCAATGCTAAAGTAATTATCTGGGAGCATAACACGCATATTGGAGACGCTAGAGCCACCAGCATGGCTTCCCAGGGGTTGGTAAATGTAGGTCAACTGGTACGGGAACAACAAAACCGGGATGAGGTAGTGCTGGTGGGATTTAGTTCTTACTTAGGATCTGTCATTGCCGGTTGTGGCTGGGGTGAACCTATGCAGGACCTTGAAGTCCCTCCGGCTATTCCCGGAAGCGTTGAAGCTATGCTGCACCAGCATTCAGAAACCAATAAATTGATCATTTTTAATGAAGATGCTAAATTGGAGGAGGCTTTTTCAGAAAAATTACCGCACCGGGCAATAGGAGTGGTTTACAATCCGAATTCCGAAAGGGGAAATTATGTGCCTTCCAACCTTTCCTTTAGATATGATGCTTTTATATTTATTGATGAAACCAGAGCGCTTCATCCATTAAAATTGAAGCCGGATGGTCACAAGGTTCCGGATACTTTTCCCTTTGGATTTTAAGGAATTAATTCCGCCGGATTTGCAACAGCACCTGATGAAAATCTGGATTTCAGCAATGCTATGTCCTCTTTTTTAAATCCCTTGAGATCAATCATGGTCCCTGAGGCCGTGCCCGATTTTATTATGAAATTATTTGGGGTAATTGTTATTAAGTTGATGTCTTCAAAGGCAAATACTTTTTCTTTTTCCTGAAAAGCACTTAGCCTCACCTCCTTCTCATCCCAGGCGATATATTCCAAATTCAATTCTTTATCATAAAAATGCCAGCCACCATACAATACAGCCATCCCAAGATAAAACCAAAGGTTCATGCTTTCAAATTTACTTTCTAAAAAAATGAAACCACCTAAAATTATCCAAAGGAACACCCCGATTAATTTATAATAGCTTTTAATAAAAACCGGGGATTTTACAATTCTGGGCAAACTGGATTATTTTTCAGATTCAGATCCGAAGATATGTTTTTTCAGGCTTTTTTCAGAAAAATCGTATCCTTTTTTAAATGAGACAGGTATTCCTGTTTAACGGTTCTTCCGAGTTTTACAGCAGGTATTTATCCCATAATTCTTTCATTGTTCAGGATAAAGTCTAACAGGTTTTTGAAACCTGTTAGACTTCTCTTTAACTATTTTTTGAGTAGTTATTTTGTTTATCGTTTTAATAACTTTTATAAATATTTTATAATTCAGAATGGAAAACTATGGATTAAAATCTTTAAATTCAGTTTCCCTATAAACATTTTCCCACTGTTGATTTTTAGAAAACCAAAACCTGAAATATGAAAACTATAGATGAAATTCGTGAAAAACTTGGGGAAGATGCTTCCTATTACCTGGACCACGTAAGTAAAAAAATTCCGAAGAAACGACTAAAAATACCAGGGCCTGAAAGTGTGGATACTTTTATAGATAGTGACAGGAATCCGCAGGTATTGAAAAGTCTTGCCAGTTTATACAATCATGGAAATTTGGGGGGAACGGGATATTTAAACATCCTGCCAATAGATCAGGGAATAGAACATTCGGCGGCCTTTTCGTTTTATAAAAACCAGGATTATTTCGATCCGGAAAACATCCTTAAACTTGCTATTGAAGCAGGTTGTAATGGGGTTGCCACCACCTTTGGCGCCTTGGGTTTACATGCCCGGCGATACGCCCACAAGATACCGTTTGTGGTTAAGATCAACCATAACGAGCTGCTAACCTATCCTAATAAATATGATCAAATTCTCTATGGCAGCGTTAAAGAAGCCTGGAATCTGGGAGCTACTGCCATTGGAGCTACGATCTATTTTGGTTCTGAAGAAAGCAACAGGCAAATCCAGGAGATCGCGTTGGCCTTCGAGGAAGCCCACCAGCTGGGATTGGCCACTATTTTATGGTGCTATACCCGAAACAACGCCTTTAAAATTGAAAATGAAGATTATCACAGCGCTGCCGATCTTACAGGCCAGGCCAATCATTTGGGGGTTACCATAAAAGCGGATATAATAAAACAGAAATTACCGGAAACCAATTTCGGATTTAAAAACATCAACTTCGGAAAATTTAATGATGAGATGTACGAAAGCCTTACCACAGAGCATCCTATAGATCTTTGCAGATTGCAGGTTGCTAATTGTTATATGGGAAAAATCGGATTGATCAATTCCGGTGGCGGTTCCAAAGGAGAATCTGATATCAAAGAGGCGCTACGAACCGCAATTATCAATAAAAGAGCCGGAGGAAGCGGACTTATCATGGGAAGAAAAGCATTTCAGCGACCTTTAAAAGAAGGAATAGAAATTTTAAGAAGTGTACAGGATGTTTACCTGACACCGGAAATTACGGTTGCATAATATGTTTTAAGCGGAATTTTAATCGTTTTGGAAATTTCCAGGCAATGAACTTAAATTAGTATTCGTACCGGAAAGACACTCAAATTCCCTTTCAATTATTTTTTGTGGGACAAGTTAATTTAAAACTATCCCCCTCACCCTTATTTTAAGGGGCATAAAATAAGCTTTAGAACGACTTAACCTTGATTTCTTTTCTCACAGGTTTTTCCGCAGTTACATTTAAAGCTTCCCCGTACAAATCGAAATCGGCTGCTTCGGTGATCTTCACCTCGTAAAATTCGCCGGTTTTAAGGTAGGTAGTTGTAGCGTCGATGAGAACCTCATTATCAACATCGGGAGAATCAAATTCGGTGCGGCCAACAAAGTAATTCCCTTCTTTCCGGTCTATAACAACTTTGAAAGTCTCTCCTATTTTTTCCTGATTCAGTTCCCATGAGATCTGCGACTGTAACTCCATGATTTGATTGGCACGTTCCTGCTTTATTTCCTGGGGAACATCATCTTCCAATTTATAGGCGTGTGTGTTTTCTTCGTGAGAATAGGTAAAACAGCCCAATCGCTCAAAACGCATTTCCCTAACCCAATCCTTCATTTCCTGAAAATGCGCTTCAGTTTCGCCAGGATATCCTACGATAAGCGTAGTTCTAATGGTCATTTCAGGAACCATTTTTCTGAAATCCTTCAGAAGGTTTGTAGTTTTTTCATGAGTGGTCCCGCGACGCATGGATTTCAATAATTCTGTATTGATATGCTGTAACGGAATATCGAGATAATTACAAATTTTTGGTTCGCGCTTCATAACATCAAGCACATCCATAGGAAAACCTGTTGGGAATGCATAATGCAACCTGATCCATTCAATTCCTTCAACCTTTACAAGGTTTTCAAGCAATTCTGCCAGGTTTCTTTTTTTATAGATATCCAACCCATAATAGGTAAGATCCTGCGCGATAAGTATTAATTCCTTAACCCCGTTCTTTGCAAGGTTTTTGGCTTCCACCACCAGTTTTTCAATAGGGGTAGATCTGTGTTTTCCGCGCATTATAGGAATAGCACAAAAAGAACATGGCCTGTCACAGCCTTCGGCTATTTTAAGATAAGCGTAATTCTTTGGAGTAGTAGTGATCCTTTCTCCAAGCAATTCATGTTTATAATCGGCTTCCAGTGCCTTTAACAAGGCTGGAAGTTCAGTAGTACCAAAATATTGATCAACATCCGGGATTTCCTTGATGAGATCCGGCTTATAGCGCTCGCTTAAACAACCCGTCACAAAAACCTGGTCCACTTCTCCCCTTTGTTTTTTTTCAACGAATTCCAGAATGGTATTTACAGATTCTTCCTTGGCATTGTCTATAAATCCACAGGTATTTATCACTACGATGTTCCCTTCTTCCTCATGAACAACATCCTTGTTATTAGCCTTCAATTGGCCCATTAGCACCTCGCTATCATAGACATTTTTGCTGCAACCCAAAGTTACTACATTGATCTTGTTCTTCTTTAATGACTTCGTCCTCATAAATACATTCTGTTAAATTGCTCTGAAACAGCACTTTCAGGCTTATAAAACCCTTGTGATTCTTTAAACCTGAAAGTTCCGGGAGCGATTATTGAAATCTCTCTTCAAAAGCGGGTGCAAAGATACGATCTAAAATTAGAATTACCCTATCTAACAACTTAAGCTTGTTTGACATAGCATAGTCAGCATAAAAAAATGACTTTCAGGAAAACAGAGAGCTCTACCTGAGATTGGCAGAATTTTCAAACTATTTTAAATTTTAAGTCGTTGTTAAGGTCTGGTTAACTTGATAAATTCATTCTGTAAAAGCGTGGTGATATGATTTTTTTTGGCTCGAAAAAGTTCTTTTTCCCTTGAATGAACCGATGCCACCTTTACAACCTGAGTTGTTGTTCCTGTAAGAAATATTTCATCCACTTCTACAAGTTCATCCAGATGTACGGCTTTTTCTTTCACTTTAATCCCTAAGTTTTGACAAAGCAAAATTATTTGTTTTCGGGTAACGCCGGATAGAATATGAGGCCCTTCAGGATGCGTATAAATTGTTTTATATTTTACAAAAAAAGCGCTTGAGTGGGAAGCTTCGGTAAAGTATCCTTTTCGAACCAAAAGATTCTCTTCAAATTCCAAAGAAACCGCCTCTTCATTTGCCATGATATTTGCCATAAGCGCTGTGGTTTTTATATCACACCTTTGCCAGCGTTTATCTTTGGAAACCAAAACCTTCCATTGTCTGTTTTTAAAATTTTCCAGATTGACGGGAAAGGAATAAAGCAGGATAGTTGGAGTAGGGTTTTCAGGATAAAAATGTGTTCTGGGTGCAGTTCCACGGGAGATTTGAATATAAACAGCCGCATCACTTTTAGATAAACCGGCACGGGAAACCGCTTCCAGCATCAGTTTTTCCAGGGGGGCTACATCAAATTCTATCTGAACCTCCTTCAGGCAATATTGTAAACGCTCCAGATGTTCCTTCAGCTTAAAAGGGATTCCATTATAAAAAGGGGTTACTTCATAAATTCCGTCGCCAAACATAAATCCACGGTCAAACACAGAAACAAAGGCCTGGTCGTGCTTAAGCCATTTTCCGTTAAGGTAAACCTCTTCTGGATAATTTTTCTTCGGATTCATATGTAGATCCTTATTGTTTTTTTATCGGTCTCCCGATAGCTATCGGGAGTAATTAGCATTTCATAGGGTCTCAGGAGCTAAAAATAAAAAAATCAATTGCTTCGCGAGAAATTCAAAAAGTATAAAAAAGGTAAAATCATTTGCAAATTTGATGAAACCTTGGGAGAATCAAATTCGCTTATGGGATTAAAATATCGATGCAAATCCACCGCCCATTCCATCTCATAGTAGCGGACAACGCTAATTATTACAACCCCGGCTATTACATAAATCCAGGAATATTGTTCACGCTTTAACATTACCCATCCAATTGCGGCAAAAACAACAAAAGGAAGAGCGATAATTAAATTCGGAATTACCCAGGCACCTTGAAACACGATCGCGATAATCTTCATCACTATATAAAAAAAGCTATAGAACAGGATGATCTTGCTAATGAGCCCTTTTAAATTCCTTTTTGGCATTCTTACTCCTTATAATTTTTTGGGGAAACTCTTTTCTTTGAAACCTGCTCATAAGCATACGCAAATTTATAAAGCTGATCTTCCTGATATGGTTTTGTGATAAAGGTCAAACCTTTTGGCGCGTTATTGTCTGCATATCCCATGGGAACCGTCATTGCAGGATACAAGGCTACGGCAGCAAACCCGGCGTGATAATTATTGATGGACAGCACTGCATCCAGATTATGGGTATTCATTGGAACTTCAAAAAAGCGTCTTCCATTCCTGCTTAAAGTATCTTTAATGGCAGCAAACTCTTCATTGGTTGCTGAATCTTCTAAAATCCCGTCAAACAATCCCTGGCCATAAGGAGCACGTATGGTTGAATCTTTTTTATTGAAAGCGACCACATCCTGAACAGATTTGATTTCAACATTACCTCCATAGTTTTCAAAATATTCCGGAAGATCATTTTTCATATCCAGATTCAATAAACGACGGAAATTTGGAAGGTCTATTTCTTCCGCTTCAAATTCAATAATTTCAGCTCCGGCCTTTCTTAGATCATTTAAAGCTGCAACATAAAGAGAATCCTCCATCAAGGATTTTAAAGCCCCAAATCTTTTTCCTTTTAAGGTTTCGGTTGCCGATAAGTTAGAATAGAAATCCTTGGTTAAATTTGTATTTTTTACTGAAGCCGGGTCTTCATCATCCTTTCCCGTCATTGCAGAAAATAATATAGCATTATCAATAACCGATTTTGTGATTGGTCCTGGAGTATCCAGGGTACTTGATATTGGAATTATTCCACCCCTGCTTAAAACCCCTATAGTAGGTTTTAAACCAACCACTGAATTTTGACTGGAAGGAGATAAAATAGATCCAGAAGTTTCCGATCCAACTGCAACCGTTGCAAAATTGGCAGCTACTGCTACCGCGCTACCGGAACTGGAACCACCCGTATCAAGTATTTTTCTTCCGTAGGGATTTAAGGTTTGACCGCCGATGGCGGAATAACCGCTTGGGCAGTCTGTGCAAAAGAAATAAGCCCATTCGCTTAAATTGGCTTTCCCAAGAATAAGGGCACCGTTTTCCTTTAATCGCTCAACGATATAAGCATCTTCGGTTAGATTATTTTTAAGCGCTACAGAACCCGCAGTAGTAGGCAAGGCTTCCGTATTGATATTATCTTTTAAAAGTACAGGAATTCCAAAAATAGGATGTTTTCGTTCCCCTTTTTGAAAAGCAAGATCTTTATCCCTGGCTTCATCGAGAATATCGGGATTTATGGAAATTACTGAATTAAGGCTTTTTTCATTATTCCGGTCGAATTTCCGGATCCTGTATAAATAAAACTTTACCAGCTCTTCATAGGTGAAATCCCCATTTTTTATAGCCTTTTGAATGTCGGGAATACTTTTATCCATGATCATTGGTTTTAGCATGGAATAGCGATCCTCCCTAAATGATTCCATTTCCGTTTTAAAGGGAGCCCAAAGGGAATCTTTATTAATAATTTTAGAATCCAGCACTTTAAATTCCAATTCTGAAGAAACCTCTGTAGAATCGGTTTGAGCACTATTTTTTTCTGCGGTATTTTCCTTACATCCAATAAAAAGAAGGAAGAAAAGTAATAATGAAACTGCTCTTTGCATAAGATATAGCTGATTAATTTGAATTTAAAAGGGTTATTTTTTGAAGAAGGAATCTACAAATTCATATTTATTAAACACCTGAAGATCTTCGAGACCTTCACCTATTCCTATATATTTTACAGGGATCTTAAACTGATCACTGATCCCTATCACGACTCCACCCTTTGCGGTACCATCCAGCTTTGTAACTGCGAGGGAGGTAACTTCGGTAGCGGCCGTGAATTGTTTTGCCTGTTCAAAAGCATTTTGACCTGTAGATCCATCAAGAACGAGCAACACCTCGTGAGGAGCGCCAGGAATGACTTTTTGCATGACTCTTTTCACCTTGGTAAGTTCATTCATCAGGTTCACTTTATTGTGCAATCTTCCGGCTGTGTCAATTATAACAACATCTGAACCTTGAGTAACCCCGCTTTGAACGGCATCAAAAGCCACCGAGGCAGGATCGCTTCCCATTTGCTGTTTGATCATGGGCACCTGAGTTCTGTCGGCCCAAATTTGAAGCTGATCTATAGCTGCTGCCCGAAAGGTATCTGCAGCACCCAGCAATACTTTCTTTCCATCCTTTTTAAACTGATGTGCCAACTTCCCGATAGTGGTAGTCTTCCCCACTCCATTCACGCCAACCACCATGATCACATAAGGTTTTCCTTCGCTTTTAAAATTAAACCCATCGGTTTCTCCGGAATCGGTTTCAGATAACAAACCCGCAATCTCTTCCTTTAAAATCTCATTAAGCTCGGCGGTTCCTAAATATTTATCCCTGGCGACCCGATCCTCGATACGCCGGATAACTTTTATAGTTGTTGTAACACCAACATCACTGCTTATTAAAACCTCTTCCAAATCATCCAGAACGTCTTCATCCACTTTGGATTTTCCGGCCACAGCCTTGCTCATTTTTGACAGGAAATTGTCCTTGGACTTTTCTAAACCTTTATCGAGGGTTTCTTTTTTTTCTTTAGAAAATATCTTTTTAAATAAACTCATTTTTACTGGAAGGTTTTTAACTGCTAGACGGGTACGGCGCAAAAATAAAATGCGCTACATTTTCCGATTGTAAATATACACAAAAAACAAAAAAAGCCGTTCCGATTTGTTATCGGAACGGCTTTTCAAATTATTTTTTAAATAACTTACTTCTTAGCAAGAAAGTCATTTACCTGTTCAGGAGCCATAATGCTTTCCACAAACGTGTAAGCGCCAGTTTTAGGTGATTTCACCATTTTGATGGCTTTGCTCAATCTTTTTGATCCTGTTTGTATTGTACCTACTGATTTCTTTGCCATGGCTTAATTATTTTATCTCTTTATGAACCGTCATTTTCTTAAGGATTGGGTTAAATTTCTTTAACTCCAATCTATCCGGTGTGTTCTTTTTATTTTTTGTTGAAATATATCTTGATGTACCCGGTTTACCCGATGCTTTATGCTCTGTACACTCTAAGATTACCTGTATTCTATTACCTTTCTTTGCCATATTATTGTGTCTTAATGGTGAGGATTATTTATTCAAATATCCCTTTTCCCTTGCTTCCTTGATGACAGCAGAGATCCCTTTTTTATTGATGTTTTTTAATGCAGAAGTGGAAATTTTTAAGGTTATCCATTTATCTTCTTCAGGAATATAAAAACGTTTTTTTAATAAATTAATATTAAATTTACGTTTAGTTTTATTCATAGCGTGGGATACATTGTTCCCAACCATTGCCTTTTTACCCGTAAGCTCACAAACTCTTGACATTGCTCTAATCTTTATTTTGTTATTTCAAAACAGGCTGCAAATTAACGATATTTTTACATAACAGCCAACACTATTTTAAAAATATTTATTGTTTTTTCTGGATTATCAGAATGTATCCTTCCTCCTCAAACAGGCTATTTTTGGTTTAGTTCTTTCAGAAGCATTTCAAAAGCCTTAGTCACAGCCTTTTTAACCACCTGCTCCCTGGTTTTTCCAAATATAAATTTTTTCGAAAAGACGCGCTCGGGGGTTGCTAAGCCAATATAAACCGTTCCCACTTCTTCATCGCTATCCCCTTTTGTGGGGCCTGCATTTCCCGTTGTTGCCAAGGCATAGTCCGACTTAAACAATCTTTTTACATTTTCCGCCATCGCTTCGCAAACCTCGGCACTTACCACGCTGTGTTTCTCGATTAAGCTCGCAGGAACCCTAAGAATATCAGATTTTGACTGTGTGGCATAGGTTACTGTTCCGCCCTTAAAACAATTAGAAGCTCCAGAATTTGCGGTAAACTCCGCTGCGATTTCTCCGCCGGTACAACTTTCAGCAACCGCTAAAAAACGCCTTTTGGCAACAAGTAATTTATTTATAGTCAGCGTAATATCATCATCTTCACCACTGATATCTGAAATAATATCTTCCAGAAGCGGATATATTTTTTCAAATTCATGTTCTATTGCCAACCTTAGTTCCTCCTCATTCTCCCCTTTTCCGGACAATCTCAACCTTACTTTTCCAAGTGCCGGCAAGTAGGCGAGTTTTATAGAAACAGGTAAATTCCTTTCCCAATCCTCAATTCTAAGTGCAATTGCACTCTCACCCAAACCGTAGGTTTTTATTGTTTTGTGAAAAATAAAAGGCCTTTTGAATTCTTTCTGAAGTTTTGGGATTACCTCGAGCTCCATCATCTTTTTCATCTCAAAGGGAACTCCGGGCATAGCGATAAAAACCTTTTCCTCTTTCTTCATCCATAAACCCGGCGCTGTGCCGTATTTATTGAAAAGAATCTGTGCTTTAGATGGAACTAAAGCCTGTTCCCTGTTAAGGTTTGAAATAGGAGTTGAAACATGTTTAGCAAAGAGTTCTTCTACATGCTTGAGTACTTCTTCATTATTTACAAGAATGTCGTCAAAATATTCACATAGGGTATGCTTGGTCACATCATCCTTTGTAGGGCCCAGCCCACCGGTGATTATAACAACATCTGCCCTTTCTGAAGCTTCTTTAAGCGTTTGTAAAATGTGTGATTTTTCATCCTCTATGGAGGTGATCTGGTGAACGGAAATCCCAATCTTATTTAAACTTTGGGCGATAAATGCAGAATTGGTATCTACAATTTGTCCAATTAAGATCTCATCTCCAATGGTAATTATTTCAGCGGTCATTAAAGCTCATAATCTTTCTTAAGGTCCTGTTCAGCCAGCGTCACTTTATCGGCGATTTTCCTTCCGGCATTTCCAGCGTTTTCCTGGTTGGTCTTGCCTTTAGACCAGGCTTCAATCACAAGGATTTGCTCCATTAAATCCAGACCAAAAAGCGCCAGGTTTGGCTTCATTTTGTGTGCATATTGATATGCAAGCTTTGGATTATTGCTATCTATAGCTTCACTCATAGAACGCACATCTGGGGGAATTTCCTCAAGAAATGTTTCTACAATCACCTTCACGAAATCTTCATCACCGCCAGCCATCTCATTTACTGCTTTTAAATCGTAATAATTACTCATCTATTTTACGTTAATTGAAAAAAATTGTTCTTCTTCTATAAAACCCGTCAATGTATCATTAATTGAAACTTTTCCTACGCCCTGAGGAGTTCCGGTAAATATTATATCGCCAATTTTTAAAGTGAAAAATTGAGAAACATAGGAGATAATTTCATCTGTTTTCCAAAGCATATTGCCAGAATTGCCCTTTTGAACCTTCTCCCCGTTTTTTAACAAGCTAAAGTTAATATTATTTAAATCACTGAAAGAATTTTTGTTCATCCATTTTTCTCCAATGACTGCAGCCCCATCAAAAGCTTTGGACTTTTCCCAGGGCAAACCCTTTTCCTTTAATTTTTTCTGAAGGTCTCTCGCGGTAAAATCTATTCCTAATCCTATTTCATCATAGTATTTATGAGCGAATTTTTCCTGGATATATTTGCCCACTTTTTTAATCCTGACAAGCAGTTCCACTTCATAATGCACATCATCAGAAAAATCGGGGATAAAGAAGGGTTGTTTTTTTAATAGAACAGCGGTATCGGGTTTTAAAAAGATAACCGGTTCCTCCGGACGCTCATTATTTAGTTCCGAAATATGTTCAGTATAATTTCTACCAATACAAATTATTTTCATTTAAGAAGATTTTATTTTGAACTATATATTAAGTGATTATTTCAATTTTGTATTGAGTTTTCTTAGTTTAATAGCGGTAAGCACTTTTTTGGTATATAACGGAAAATCGGCATTTTGTATCCATCCGAAATAACCCGGCTCCTCTTCCAAAACTTTTTCTACGAGCTTTCCTTTAAACTTTCCGAAGGCAAAAACCTCATCTCCTTTTTTATCATAGCCTATAAAACCGGCGAAATCTGCAAACTTTCTACGGGAACTGTACTCCCCCAGCCAGGACATTTCATTGGTTAAATCTTCATATTTATCCAATTGTGACTTTAAGATCTCATAGGTTGCATTCGTATCTGCTTCAGCTGAATGGGCACCTTCAAGATCTTTCTCACAATAAAACTTATATGCTGCAGAAAGGGTTCGTTGCTCCTTTTTATGGAAAATCGTTTGAACATCTACCGAAACCACATTTTTCATCTCAAAATCAATTCCCACCCTAAGCAACTCTTCAACAAGCAAAGGAATATCAAATCTGTTGGAATTATATCCTCCCAAGTCGCAGGATTTGATCATTTCATGGATTTGTGGTGCCAACTCCTTAAAAGTAGGTTCTTCGGCTATTTTCTCATTTGAAATTCCGTGAATGGCAATTACCTCCTCCGGGATTTTCATCTCCGGATTTACCAGCCAGGTCTTGCTTTCTTTATTTCCGTTAGGAAAAACCTTTAATATTGAAATTTCTACGATCCGGTCCTTTGAAAGGTTCATTCCTGTGGTTTCCAAATCGAAAAAACATATTGGCTTGGTAAGCTTTAACTCCATAACAACTATTTTTTATTGTAAATATACATTAATGTCCGGTAAAGAGTCAAGATCGTTCCGCCTTTGGCGTAACTGCAAGAATATAGAACCAAGACTTGATTTTTAATTAACTGATAAATATTTAGGTATGATTTCTATTTTTTCAGAACACTTTAATTATCTAATTGAAAAATTCAGAAAAGTAAGGTTTGTTTAATTCAAATCCATTGGAATGTCCAATCTATATTAGGAAATTGCATCAAGGTGTTTACTTTAACCACAAAGGTCACAAAGTTTTCGCAAAGAACACAAAGGCTTACTATTCCATTCGGAACTTCTGCAAAGTGGTCCTTTTCTAATTTACAAATCAATAATTTTCCAGTTGGTTCAATTTCAATCCCCAGTTTTTTCTTTGTGTCCTCAGCCTGTACGTACCCGGTCCGGGCGGGTGTTTTTTTTCTTAGCGTGCTTTGCGGTTAAAAAGAAACGAAGCAAAAACGGCAATTCTTAACTGAAATCTATAAAATCATCCACAATGTTCCATAACGTTACCATTTTTCTCTAACATTTCCAGAAAATGAAAATTCATCAGTTATAAAATAATAAGCCGCAAAATCACAGTAGGTATTTCAGTGATCATGCAGCTTATTTATTTCAAATATTATATTTTAAATATCCCTGTTCTTATCAAAAGCCTCTAAATATTGTGCTACTCTTTGAACAAATTGTCCTCCCAGCGCACCATTCACGACACGGTGGTCATAACTATGAGAAAGAAACATTTTATGACGAATCCCTATAAAATCACCTTCCGGAGTTTCGATTACCGCTGGCACTTTTCTAATAGCTCCCAGGGCTAAAATCGCTACCTGTGGCTGGTTGATTATGGGAGTCCCCATAATACTGCCAAAGGTTCCTACATTGGTAACAGTGTAAGTTCCTCCCTGAATATCGTCTGGCTTCAGTTTGTTGGTTTTTGCCCTATTGGCAAGATCATTAACCGCCTTGGCCATACCAACCAGGTTTAACCTGTCGGCATTTTTAATAACCGGAACAATTAAATTCCCATCGGGAAGCGCTGCGGCCATTCCAAGGTTGATATTCTTTCTTTTTATTATTTTGTCTCCATCTACCGAAATATTAACCATTGGGAAATCCTTAATCGCCCTGGCTACGGCTTCCATAAATATTGGTGTAAAGGTGAGTTTTTCACCCTCGCGTTTCTCAAATTCGTTTTTATGCTTATTTCTCCAGTTCCAGATATTGGTAACATCAACCTCGATAAAAGATTGCACATGTGCAGATGTTAGATTACTCTCCACCATATGATGGGCGATCATTTTACCCATTCTGCCCATTTCAATTATTTCATCTTCCCCGTTAACACTTATTGGAGCTGCTGGTTTTTTAATGGAAGGTTCCGGCCTTTCAGCAGGCGCAGCTTGTTGTGGTTTAGAGGAACGGGTCTCCACATAACCCAGAATATCATTTTTGGTTACCCGGCCATCTTTTCCGGATCCTTCAAGACTTTCGAGTTCCTGTAAGGATATGCCTTCTTTTTTAGCTATATTTTTTACCAGGGGAGAATAAAATTTTGTGGAATCTGCATAAAATTCAGGAGAAGACTGTATGCTTTCTTTTGCTGAAGCAACAATTTCTTCAGCTTCGTCTGCCATAACTTCCTCTGCTGCTTCCTCCGGTTCTTCTGAGGTGGTTTCTGAGCTTCCTTCTCCATCCTTGACTTCAATTATAGCAATAATTTGTCCTACCTGTACTAAATCATCGGCTTCAAAAAGTTTTTCCACCAGGACACCATCAACTTCACTTGGAACTTCACTATCCACTTTATCTGTGGCGATCTCCAGTACAGCCTCATCGGCTTCAATGGTATCTCCTACCTCCTTTAACCAATTTGTAATGGTTGCTTCTGCAACACTTTCGCCCATTTTGGGCAACTTTAGTTCAAACTTTGCCATATTATTATCTCAAAGATGTTTTTTGTAATACCGATTGCGAAATTACTTATTTTAACGCACTCTTAGTATTAAATATTCAATAAAATTATTTTTAATTGTTTTTTTGTGCTGTCATTCAATCATTTCGCTTTCTGTAAAAATACAGTTTCAATTCCTGAAATTAAAAAGAATGAACCTGTTTTAATGCCACAGCTGCTTTTATTTCCCCGGAAAATTCAATTTTTAAGCGAGCCTTCAAAGGGTATTCTATTCGTTATGCTCCTGCCCAGGGTAACTTCATCTGCGTATTCAAGCTCATCACCTACCGAGATTCCACGGGCAATTGTGGAGGTTTTCACCTTTATTCCTTCCAGCTGCTTAAAAATATAAAAATTGGTGGTATCCCCTTCCAAAGTTGAGCTCAAAGCAAAAATAATCTCTTCAATTTCTCCTGCTTTTACTTTATCTATAAGGGATTTTATAGTCAATTGTGATGGTCCAATCCCGTCCATAGGACTAATTTTTCCTCCCAGCACGTGATACAATCCGCGGTACTGACTTGTATTTTCTATCGCCATCACATCCCGGATATCTTCCACAACGCATACAATCTCCCGAACCCTGTTTTGATTGGAACAAATCTCACATAATGCTGTATCGCTGATATTGTGACAGTTATTACAAAGTTTGATTTTCGTTCGTAAATTCACCAAAGCTTCTGAAAGTTGTGTGGTTTGCTCCGCTGGTTGCTTTAATAAATGCAGCACAAGTCTTAATGCGGTGCGCTTTCCCACTCCCGGAAGCTGGGACATTTCGGCTACGGCCTGTTCCAATAATTTTGAAGAAAAATCCATGTTTCAAAATTACGTTTTTTTACTTCAAATCAATAAAATTAAGACGCAGATTGCCGGTTGCAAATTAATGCATTATTTGTAATTTGCTCCCGAAATCAATCTTCTATGCAACCCCTTTATATCCTCCTGCTTATCGCCGCCTATTTTGGAGCTTTATTGATCATCTCCTATTTTACCGGAAAAGAATCCAATAATGATACATTCTTTAAAGCCAACAGGGAATCTCCCTGGTATTTAGTGGCATTTGGAATGATAGGCGCCTCCCTAAGCGGGGTTACCTTTATCTCGGTTCCCGGTTGGGTTGAGGCCAGCCAGTTTAGTTATATGCAGGTTGTGCTGGGATATATCGTTGGATACCTGGTTATAGGAACCGTTTTGCTTCCGCTTTATTACCGGATGAACCTCACCTCTATTTACACCTATCTGGAAAGCAGATTTGGTATATATTCCTATAAAACCGGCGCTTCTTTTTTCCTGCTGTCAAGAGTAGTAGGATCCAGTTTTAGATTATTCCTGGTAGCCAATGTTTTGCAGATTATTTTATTCGATGCCCTGGGGATCCCTTTTTGGGCCACAGTGGTTATGACTATTGCCCTCATTTGGATTTATACATTTAAATCTGGTATAAAAACAATTGTTTATACAGATACCCTTCAAACGCTAAGTATGCTTATTGCCGTGGGAGTAAGCATCTATTTTATTTCTGATGATCTCGGAATTCAGGGAAGTGATCTTATCTCCCACATTTCCAATAGTGAATTGTCGAAGATTTTCTTTTTTGATGATATCAGAAGTGCCGATTATTTCTGGAAACAGTTTATATCCGGTGCATTTATCGCCATTGTGATGACAGGACTGGACCAGGATATGATGCAAAAAAACCTAACCTGCAGAAACCTGAAAGACGCACAAAAAAATATGTTCTGGTTCACTATTGTGCTCACTTTTGTGAACCTGGTCTTTTTGGCCCTTGGGGTTTTATTGACCGAATATGCACGCACCAACGGAATTGAGTCTTTTAAAGATGAATTATTTCCGGTAATAGCCACTCAAAGCGACTTAGGCTTTGGGATCGCAATATTTTTCATAATCGGACTTATAGCAGCTGCATACAGCAGTGCGGATAGTGCATTAACCGCGCTAACTACTTCTTTTAGCATCGATATCATGGATATTGAAAAAAGATATTCAAAAGCAAAACAGGAAGTAGTTCGAAAGCAAATACATGTTGGTGTTTCTGTGGTTCTTATCCTGGTGATCATCACTTTCAAATACCTTATAAAAGATGAAAGTGTGATCGCAAAATTATTCGTTTTTGCAGGATATACCTATGGCCCGTTACTGGGTCTTTACAGTTTTGGACTCTTCACAAAATGGAAAATAAGAGATAAATGGGTACCTGCGATAGCGATATCATCGCCTATTCTCACCTATATTATAAGCAGTAACAGTGAGATTTGGTTTGGATTTGAATTCGGATTTTTTGTGCTAATCCTAAATGGACTTTTAACTTTCCTGGGGTTAGTATTGATTCGAACCAAGCATGACTAAGGTGCAGGCAACTTCAAATTCGATGTTATTATCTTTTAGAAGCTTATATAATTCTGGATTTTCTGTGCCTGGATTGAAGATCACCCTTTCTGGATTTAGAGAAAGAATGTAATTATAGTACTCCACCTGTCTTTTAGAGTTAAGATATAAAGTTACGGTATCCACCGCTTCAAAATTTTCCTTTTCAGTAGAGACAGGAACCCCGGCTACTTCACCTTTTCTTAATCCAATCGCTACAACAGGGTGTTTATAAGAAACCAATCTGTTTATCGCCAGGTTGGAATATCGTGAAGGATTTAAGGAAGCCCCTAAAACCAATGTTTTTTTCTTTTCCATACGTTGCAAATTTAGCATAAAACCAGCGTTGTAACAAATTCCGGGTTATGTTGTCTTTGTTGTATACCGAAGCTAGCTGTGAAACCGGGAAGGTTGAGATGGTTGGCTTACCCGGTGTAACAGGAAACCCATCTTCTTCTTGAAGATGGGTTTTTTTCTAAAAAAAAACAGAAATGTCCGGTAAAGAGACAAGATCGTTCCGCCTTCTGCGTAACTGCAGGAACCAAGAAAAAAGACTTGATTTTAATTAACTGATAAACATTTAGGTATGATTTCAATTTTTTCAGAACACTTTAATTATCAGCATAATTGAAAAATTAAGAAAAGTAAGGTTTGTTTAATCAAAAAGCCCATTGGAATGCCCAATGAATGTGAGGTTTCAGCTTTCACAAAAATGTTTATCGGTCAACAATGAAAAAAACTGTAACAATTATAAAATTAAAGCGTCTTTTATAGTAGAGACCTTTTAATTTTAAAAAACCACGTTCATCTATTATGCTATACAAAGTATTATTCATAACAAAATCAAAACCCTTGTGGCAAGCCACGAGCTATGAATTGAAAAACACTTTTAAAAATTTGAGGCAAGAATCAAACCCTCAATGAGGGATTAACCATCAAAATCAATCAAAAAATGAAACATTTAATCTTATTTGTAAGCCTCATCAGCTTCAGCATCAGTGCAGCTTTTCAAGCTCCAATCGAAATCAATATCGGGAACGTTTCCGGTGTAGTTCTGGATAAGGACCTTCAGGAACCTATTCCGTATGTAACTATTATCATTAATGACCTTGAAGGAAATTTGATCTCAGGAAATATTTCCCAGGAAGACGGAAGTTTTAATATAAAGGATATTCCGGCAGGAAAATACAATTTTCAGGCTCAGTTTATTGGATATAAAACCTATTCAAAAGAAATTGAGATTTCCAGGAATAACAGCACTGTAACTATTGGAACCATCTTTCTGGAAACGGATATTTCCATGCTGGACGATGTAAACATTATCGCAGAGCGCACTACCATAGAACAAAAAATAGACAGAAAAGTGATCAATGTAGGGAAAGACTTAGCAACGTTGGGGCCTTCAGCTTCAGATATTATGGGAAATTTGCCAACGCTTACTGTAGATCAGGATGGGAACATCGCAATGCGCGGAAATGATAATGTTCGGATACTTGTAGACGGAAAACCAACCAACATTCCTGCAACCCAGCTTTTAAAGCAGCTTCCCAGTTCCTCGATTAAAAGCATTGAATTGATCACAAATCCTTCGGCCAAATATAATCCCGAAGGCATGAGTGGGATCATAAATATCCTTCTTCACAAAAATTCCAACCTGGGATTCAACGGGAATTTGACCACAGGAATCACCCTTGGCAAGAACACCCGTTATAACGGATCTTTTAATACCAATTACCGCAGCGGAAAATTCAACTTTTACGCCAATATCGGGAGCAACTTTGGCAAAAGGGAAAACACTGGAAAAATTGACAATTTCACCAACAACTCTTCAGAAAATATATACTTTCTAAGTGACAGTCAATCCTATCTTTATAAAATTGGAGTGGATTTTTACCTGGATGATAAGAACACCTTTTCGGTTTATACCAATCAGAATTACTTTATAGGGGAACCTACAGGGCGCATAAATATACTTTTTGAAGATGCACCTCAAAATAACATTTTCCAGCAATTTTACCTGGATGACAAAAACAATTCCGGTACCTATAATTTTGATTATAAAAGGGATTTTGCAAAAGAAGGCCACAACATTGAACTGGAAATCGACTATAACATCATAGACGGCTCCGAGCTGGCCAGATTCGAATTCCAGGGCACTGGTGGATTTATGGACTACCGCGATGATGTGGATGATGACATTACCAATACCACAATAAACCTGGATTACATAAATCCTTTAAGTGAGAAATCAAAACTGGAACTTGGAGCCGAAGCACGGATAAGAAACAGCCGAAATCAATATGGAAGTAATAATCCAAATTTGGAGGATGCACTCTATAATTACGACAACAGTATCTACTCTTTTTACTCCACTTTTGGACAAAATTTCGAGAAATGGTCGTATCAATTAGGAGCAAGACTTGAAAAGTATGATGTAGAAGCCATACTGAACGGAAATAAAGTTTTTGAGGACGATTATATAACCGTGTATCCTACAGCATTTGCTTCTTATAAATTATCTGAAAAGAAATCCTTCCAGATGAGTTTTGGGCGAAGGGTAGACCGGCCCGGATTAAACCAGGTAAATCCGGTTAGGGAATTCAGCACTCCAAGAATTACGGGGGTAGGAAATCCTGAACTGGATCCACAATTCACCAACTCTTTGGAATTGAATTATACCCAGAATTTTGAAAAAGGCAATTTCACCGGAGGCGTATTTTACCGAACTATTGAAAACGAGATCAATCAAACCATTTTACTTGACCCTGAAGATCCATCCCGTTTGTTGCTTACGTTTATCAATGGTGGAAACAACAATGCCGCCGGGATTGAATTCTCAGGAAGTTATAAGCCGGTTAAATGGTGGAGTTTAAACCCCAGCCTGGAAGTATACAACAAAAATGAGCGGGGCGTTATAGGAATGGAAAGCGTAGAGGTAGAAAATACCGCATTTAACTTCAGGCTAAACCAGAGTTTTAATGCTACTGAAGATTTGACTTTTCAATTATTTGGATATTACCGAAGCCCAGCCAAAATGCTGCAGTTTAAAGCTGAAGAAATGTATTTTATCAATGCCGGGGCCAGGTATAATTTTTTAGATGACAAAGCAACCATAAGCCTTAATTTTAATGATATTTTTAACACCCAACGATTCACTTTTGATGCCGATTTGCCATATAGGCAAAGAGGAAGCTTTAAACCTGAAAGTCAAACCGTATTTCTTGGATTTTCCTATAAATTCGGCGGTGGAAAAAATGGCGCTTTGAAACGTAAAAACCGCGATGATAATGAAAAAGAAGGCGGCGGATTATTTTAGTTAGTTTTTGTTGATTTGGTTAGTTGAAAACCCGCAATCTATTTGGTGATGCGGGTTTTGTATTCAATTACTATTTAATTTCGAACCCAAGTGGGAAGAAGGATTTTATTCTAAAAGACGTCCCTGATTAGTGTTGACCGGTTTTAGATATTAATTTTCATTATCAAAAATAGTAATTATTGGTCGTTCTTCTGTTTTGAGGGTTGACCAATAATTAATAAAATCATTTGGGCTTCTTTTCTTTAAATGACAGTGTGATCTTTTGTTGTTATAGTTGTTTACGGATTTCTTTACTTGGCCTTTTAATTGGTTAAAGGTTTGTGGTTTCCAATGATCCAGGTATTCTTCTTTTATCGTTCTGTTGATTCTCTCAGCATAAGCGTTGTCCTGTGCACTTAAAGCCATGCTTATTGTAGTGGTTTGTGATTTTAAAAGATCAGGATAAGCCTTATAAGTATACTGACTTCCTCTGTCCGAGTGATGGATCCTTGGAGCTTTATTCTCTTTTAAAGCCATCCTCAGAGCCTTGAGATTTGCTGTTCCTCTCATATGATCGGACACTGCATAACCAACAATTTTCTTCGTATAAACATCTATAATAAAGACTGCATAATAAAATTTATCTCCAACCTTGTAGTAAGTAATATCGCTTTGCCATACCACCGAAGGTGCATTGATTTCTATACCTTTAATTTTATTTGGATAGTAGATCTTACCCGCAATGGTAGTGCGTCTGTAATTCTTTTTTCTCTTCAAGCGATATCCTAACTGCATAAAGGTTTCTACAAAGCGGTCCCTGCCAATAAAATTAGGTTTAAGCGTGTAATACATTTTCTCCACCCCACAACCAGGATGATCTCTACGAATATCATCAGCTTCAGACATTAATTCCGTCAAACGAGAATCGAACACAATTTGCCTTCGTTCATATTGATGTACAGCCTGTTTACTGATTCCGATTCCTTCATAGAGTTGGTTCATAGAATAACTCATTTTTTCTTTGTTTTCCCTGAACCAGTTGATTGTGGGGTGTTGAAGTTTTTTTTAATGTCAATATCAAGCTCTGTTTTGGCCAGTTCAATCATCTTTTCAAGATAATCCAGCTGTATCTGCTTACGCCCTAAGGCTGCCTCCAGTTCTTTAGTTCTGGCTTCCAGTTCCTGCATTTTTTTACTGCTACTTTCTTTCATTTCTACGACTCTAAAACCTTTCTCGTTAAAGGTAGAAAATTTATAGATCCAGGAATAAATAGTAGGGTTGGCTATTCCGTGAAGCTTCTCTAATTGAGGAACACTAAATTTTCCACTTTCAAAATCCGCTACGATTTGTTTCTTAAATTCATCAGAGTATTTCCGATGCTTCTGCAATAATCTTACATTTGATTTCATATAAAGCTGACTTTAGTGGTCAACCTATATCAGAGACGTACAACGTACAATTGTCTTGATTCCTAATTCTTGATTCTTTTGTCTATTTTCTATGATCTCTTTTCTATTTTCTAACCTCTCAAATCTAAAAATTACCACTCGATAATTGCGCTTCCCCAGGTAAATCCACTTCCAAAAGCTGCCAGAACCACCAGGTCTCCCTGTTTTATTTTTCCGTTTTCCCAGGCTTCTGTTAAAGCAATAGGAATGGAAGCTGCGGTAGTATTACCATATTTCTGAATATTATTATATACCTGCGAGTCCTTGAGCTTAAATTTTTGCTGAACAAATTGTGAAATTCGAAGATTCGCCTGATGAGGGATTAGCATATCTATATCACTTACCTCTAGCCCATTGGCATTTAATCCTTCCACGATAACTTCAGAAAAGCGTTGGATCGCATTCTTGAAAACAAACTGTCCGTTCATATGAGGGTAATAAGGAATATCATCTCCCTGCGGATTTTCAGCAATAATCTGTGGAACCCAGTATTCTGTACTTGGCCCTCTTAAGGAAAGTTCCATCGCGTTCTTTCCTTCAGAGTGCAAATGGGTGGAAAGTATCCCCTGGCTGATATGATCTGTCCTTGTTAAAACCGCAGCTCCTGCTCCATCCCCGAAAATTACGGAGATAGATCGGCCACGATCTGTAAAATCAAGTCCGCCGCTATGGTTTTCACTGCCAATAACCAGGATGTTTTTATACATGCCGGTTTTGATAAATTGATCGGCCACGGAAAGTCCATAAATAAACCCGCTGCACTGGTTTCGAACATCCAAGGCAGGAATTGTCTTTATATCGAGCATTTCCTGAACCTGCACCCCACAACCCGGAAAATAATAATCGGGACTTAGTGTAGCAAAAACGATCATTTCTATATCATCCTTGGCAATTCCCGAGCGTTCTATAGCTATCCTGGCAGCTTTGGCCCCCATAGTAGCCGTTGAATTGCCGTCACCTTTTTTGATATGTCTGCGTTCCTGGATCCCTGTTCTTTCCTGGATCCAGGCATCATTGGTATCCATCAGTTTTGAAAGATCGTCGTTAGTTACCACATTTTCGGGCAAATAACTCCCCAAACCGGCAATTTTAGATTGATACATAGTTGAAGAAATTATGAGATTATTATTATTTATGACTAAATTTAGGCTTTAATACATTTTTGCCTTGCAATATAAGAAAGATTAACCTCTACCTCCTTATTTATTGCCGCGCTTTTATAACCCTTTAATTTTAAAATTTATGAAGAAATTATTTTTCTGTTTTCTTGCGATAAGTTTCCTGTTTACGGCAACGGCTCAGGAAAACCTGACGTATCAGAAACCGCCACAGGAAATCCTGGAGCTGGTAGATGTTCCTCTTGCTCCAACAACAATTATTGACAGCAAAGGTGAAATGATGGTCTTTTTGTACCGTGATCAATATAAATCCATAGCAGAATTAAGTGAAACCGAAATGCGTTTGGGCGGTCTGCGAATAAATCCTGTTACAAACATTAACAGCCGTGCAACATTTTATAACAATGTTCAGGTGAAAGCGGTAAATTCCAAGGAACCTATGGAGGTGAAAGGATTACCTGCAAATCCGAAGTTAACCAATTTCACCTGGTCTCCGGATGAAACTAAAATCGCGATGACCCATACATCCGATACCGGTGTTGAACTTTGGGTATTGGAAATCTCCACAGGACAGGCAAGAAAATTAACCGAAGGAAATTTGAATGCAAATATGCGGGATGTTATCAATTGGTTCAAGGATAATTCAGCCGTGCTGGTAAAAATGATTCCGGAGAGCCGAAAAGAATTGATAAACACTGCAACAGCAATTCCCGAAGGCCCAACAGTTTCAGTTAGCGACGGAAGCAAAGCTCAAAACAGAACCTATCAGGATCTTTTGCAAAATCCTAATGATGAATATAATTTTGAACAACTCGCAAAAGCTTCCCTGGTAAAAGTTTCCATGAATGGAACAAAAAAAGAATGGAAAGACGCAAGAATGTATAGCAGCATCTCCTTCTCTCCTGATGGGAATTTCGTCATGGTTACATCCATTAAAAAGCCTTTTTCCTATTTGGTCCCTTATTACAGATTTCCTTCAGAAAGCATTATTTATGACAAGGAAGGGAAAGAGATATCCAAAGTGAATGACGTTCCTTTAATTGAAGATCTTCCGCAGGGTTTTATGGCTGAAAGAGAAGGAAGACGGGACTTTTCCTGGAGAAACGACGTACCGGCTACCCTGGTGTATGCCAAGGTATTGGATGGCGGAGATCCTGAAAATGAAGTTGCATTTCGCGATGAAGTATTTTTGCTGAATGCGCCCTTTAAAGGAGAAGGAAAATCTATCCTGAAGACAAAAGATCGATTTTCAGGAATAACCTGGGGTAATAATAACACCGCTATTGCATATGACAGGTGGTGGAACAACAGAAATACCCGAACCTATGTATTTGATCCCTCTCAGCCAAATAAAACACCCAAGGTGCTGTTTAACCGAAATTATCAGGACAGGTACAGCGATCCGGGAAGTTTTGTTACAAAAAAGAATCAATTTGGAGCATCTGTGCTTTCCATGGATGCTAACAAGGCTTTCTTATTGGGGGATGGTTTTTCTGAAGAAGGACAATTTCCTTTTGTAGATGAGATCAATTTGGAGACCGGGGAAACCAAAAGATTGTATCGGTCTGAATATACCGACAAAAAAGAATCTCTTGTAGAAGCGATCGATATAAAGAATGGAAAACTTTTAGTTCGCATAGAAGCATCTGCAGAATATCCAAATTATTATATCAGGAATATTAAAGCTAAAAATGGTCTTACACAAATCACCAATTTTGTGAATCCTTTTAAAGCCTTGGAAGATGTTAGTAAGGAAGTAATCATTTACAAAAGAGATGACGGACTGGAATTAAGCGGCACACTCTACCTTCCTGCCAATTATGATAAAAATTCCGGGAAGAAATTACCGATGATTCTTTGGGCTTATCCAAGGGAATTTAAAGATAAAGCCTCTGCCGGGCAAAACACTTCGAATGCAAATGACTTCACCTATCCGTATTACGGCTCTCCAATTTACTGGGTAAACCGTGGGTATGTTGTTTTAGATGATGCCGCTTTTCCAATTGTGGGAGAAGGTGACGAACAGCCAAATGACAGTTTTAGAACACAACTTGTTGCAAACGGAAAAGCAGCCATAGATGCGGTAGCTGAATTTGGATATATAGACCGGGATCGCGTTGCGGTTGGTGGACACAGTTATGGCGCATTTATGACCGCAAACCTACTGTCACATTCTAATTTATTTGCAGCGGGAATTGCCAGGAGCGGAGCATATAACAGGACTTTAACTCCATTTGGTTTTCAAAGCGAGGAACGAAATTACTGGGAAGCACCAGAAGTGTACTATGGAATGTCCCCCTTTATGCACGCCGAAAAGATGAAAACCCCTTTATTGCTAATTCATGGAGAAGCCGATAATAATTCCGGTACCTATCCAATGCAAAGTGAACGATACTTCAACGCTTTAAAAGGTTTGGGAGCAACTGCCCGTTTGGTGATGCTTCCAAAGGAAAGCCACGGTTACAGCGCAAAAGAATCGGTATTACACGTGCTTTGGGAACAAGACCAATGGCTTGAAAAATACGTGAAAAACAAAGAGAAAACATCTATAGAACAACCTGAAGAAGTGATGAAGAATTAAGGATTTTAAGACTGTTTCAGTACAGTAATTCCGGTTGAGAATCAAGATCGTTCCGCCTTTGGCGTAACTGAAAGAAACAAGAACCAAGACTTAATTTTATCTGAAATTAAATTTCAGCTTTAATAAAAACGTTTACCGGACAACCATATTTTTATTATAAAAAGCTTGCAAAACTTTGGTTTATGCAGGCTTTTTTGATTTCTAAAAATCAATGTGGAATGAAATCATTCTCAAAGGTTGTCTCCGAATTAAAAATCCAAGCCCTCGAAGGGGCGTAATCTGCCAATATCCCGTGAAGCGGGATGAAATAGCAATGTCAAAACATCCTAGCCCTGACAGGGCGTAATAATTCCCTATTTCAAAATTCAGGTAGCTCTATAAATGCAGAGAGCGTGACCATAAGTAGCCACACCCTCCTAACAACCTAACCAATAAAAAAAAATTTATATATATTTTATGTAATTGTTGATTTCAACTTTTGCCTTTAAATCGTGTAGCATATTATAAAGCCCGAAAAATGTTCTGTTGATATACAAAAAGTGTTTGCTTCCACGGTTCCCGTTCATCTTTCGTAAATCGGAATCTTTACTGTATTTTTCTCCTAATTCCGTTATTCTTGACCAAAAATTTTCATCAGCAAAATCGAAAGTTTCGTTGTGAAACGGACTTGTGAATAAACTCAACATTTCATAAAACAATTCTGAAAAGAACGCAATCTCCTTTTGTGAATCATCTTTCCGAAGAATTTCAAGTTGATAAAGCTTTTCTGAAAAAAATTCAGGATTACTGATATTTTCTTTATTTGCCAATTCAAAATAGGGAACATAAAAATCCTCCGGGACTTGTTTGATACACCCAAAATCTATCGCGATCAAATTCTCTTCTGTATCTATCAGGAAATTTCCGGGATGAGGATCTGCGTGCAATTCTTTAAGATGGTGCATTTGGTACATATAAAAATCCCATAATGTCTGTCCAACCTTATCAGCTTTAGCCTGATCCTTATTCTTTTTGGCGAATTCACTTAAATGCTCTCCTTCCATCCAATCCATAGTGATAATTCTTTCACTGGAAAGCTCCTCATAGTATTTCGGAAATGTAAGATTCGGAATATGCGCACAAGCTTCAGAAATACTCTTGCTTTGTTTTACTTCCAGGATATAATCTGTTTCCTCGAGCAATTTTCCTTCTACTTCCTTAAAATATTTTTCAGAATCTTTTCCCTGAAGGTTGAACATTTTTGTCGCAATAGGCTTTACCATTGCGAGATCTGAACTGATACTATCTGCAACCCCCGGATATTGGATTTTCACAGCAAGTTTCTTCCCATCTTTTGTCGCGCGGTGCACCTGTCCGATGCTGGCCGCATTTACCGATTGGGTTGCAAACGTATCATAAAGATCTTCGGGGTATTCCCCGTTGTATTTTTTAAATGTTTTTCGTACCAAAGGTGCCGACAATGGTGGAACGCTGAATTGAGCCAAAGAAAATTTTTCTACATAGGCATTTGGCAGCAGGCTTTTTTCCATTGAAAGCATTTGAGCTACTTTTAATGCACTCCCTTTCAAACTTTTTAATCCGTCGTAAATATCTGTAGCATTATTTTCATCCAACTCGTCCCTTGTAAGGCTGGAATCAAAAGCTTTTTTGCTGAAATATTTGATGTAATTTCCACTAACTTTCACACCGGTCTGAACCATTTTACTGGTTCTTCCAAGCTTTCCTGTGGGTATTTTATCTATTGTGTTCATAGTGTTTTGGTAAAAAAAACTTCACAGGAACTTTTAATGTTGGGGATGTTTACCTGTGAAGCCTAAATAGGGGGCTTATGCCATTTTCTCTTTCCATAAAAATTTACCCAAATCCAGCATTCTTTCCAGTGGTGTATTATCAAAAAGATCGAAAACCGTATTTACAGATTTTTCTATAACCACATCTGTACTTTCAAATTGCGCAGAATTATCATCCATCCAGAATTTGATTATAAATAACAGTTGTACCCAGGTAGCTTCAGAAAAAATAGTTTCCGACTGTTTTAGAATTTTTGAAGATTTATCTTCATTTCCTTCACGTATCAATTCATTTGCAAAACCTTTCACTTTTCTTCTGAGTCCTTTCAACTGATCCAGATTTTTCATCATTTCAGGATTTTCAGAAAGTGTGTATAAAACATAGCTTCTGTTTGCCGTTAATAATTCGAAAAAAGTATAATAAAAAGTCAGTAATTTTTCACGCGTAGAGAACGCATCAAATTCGGGGCTTTTTTCAATAACAAGAGTTGTATTGTCATAAAATTTTGACCAGACACCTTTTTTCAGGCCATCAAAACTTCCGTAGAAATCATAGAACTGCCCTTCGGTAATATTGTTGTCCTTACAGAATTTAAAAACACTTTTAGGCATTTTTTCGTGCTCCAGCACGTATTCCATATAAAGACTTATCAACTGGTCCTGGGTAACTTTAGTTTCTTTTACCAATTTTGAATCTGTTTTCTTTTGTTTAGTTGCCATAACTCTTTCTTTCTTTTACAAAGATACACACTGTTTAACCTTTTAAAGCAAAAATTAAACAAAATAATTTGTTAAATTTTTTAATGTTTGAATTTATAGATTGACAGCTTAGACGAGACCAGCCATAAATCATTACGGGTGCCAGTTTGTCAGCGGAATTTAGTTGGTATTTTTTTTGACTGTAGGTAAGGAAATAATCATTCAACTAAATACTAGAATATATGGCAACAGGAAAAATTAATGTATCTGTAGAGAACATTTTCCCTCTTATAAAGAAATTCCTTTACAGCGATCATGAGATCTTTTTGCGGGAGTTAATCTCCAATGCGACCGATGCAACTATCAAAATGAAACATCTTTCCACTATTGGGGAAACCGATGTAGAATATGGAAATCCTACAATTGAGGTCAAAATCAACGAGGAAACCAAAACCCTGCATATTATAGATCGGGGAATTGGGATGACGCGGGAAGAGGTTGAGAAATACATCAACGAAGTAGCCTTTTCCGGAGCTGAAGAATTTCTTGAAAAGTATAAAGATTCGGCTAAAGACACCGGTATCATTGGACATTTTGGTCTTGGGTTCTATTCTGCCTTTATGGTTGCCAACAAAGTGGAGATCCTTACCAAGTCTTACAAAGATGAGCCTGCTGCTCACTGGATTTGCGAAGGAACCACCGATTTTACTATTGAAGAAGGAGATAAAAAGGACCGGGGAACAGAAATTATTCTTCATATAAATGAAGAAGATAAGCAATTCCTAAAAGAAGAAAGAATCAGGGAATTACTGGTGAAGTATAACAAGTTTATGCAAGTCCCAATAAAATTTGGAACCAGGGAAGAAACACTTCCTCTTCCGGAAGATGCGCCCGAGGACGCAAAACCTGAAACCATCACGGTAGATAATATTATAAATAATCCAAATCCTGCGTGGACCAAGCAGCCTACAGAGCTTGAAGACAAGGACTACAAAGATTTTTACAGGGAATTGTATCCTATGCAATTTGAGGATCCATTGTTCCATATTCACCTGAACGTAGATTATCCTTTTAACCTTACCGGAATATTGTATTTCCCAAAAATGGGGCAGGATATGAATATTCAGAAGGATAAAATACAATTATATCAAAATCAGGTTTATGTAACCGATAACGTGGAAGGTATAGTGCCGGAGTTTTTAACGATGTTGCGAGGAGTAATCGATTCTCCAGACATTCCGTTGAACGTTTCCCGATCTTATCTTCAGGCAGATGGAGCCGTTAAGAAAATTTCCAGTTACATCACCCGAAAAGTTGCAGATAAGCTGAAATCCTTATTTACCAATAACAGGGAAGATTTTGAAAACAAATGGAACGATATCAAGATCGTTATTGAATACGGAATGCTTTCTGAAGATAAGTTCTTCGAAAAAGCCGATAAATTCGCGCTTTATCCTACGGTAGATAAGAAGTATTACATTTTTGATGAATTGCTGGAGAAAATAAAAGACAACCAGACAGATAAAGATGGTAATACCGTGATCCTGTATGCTTCCAACGAAGATACTCAGCATAGTTTTGTTGAAGCCGCAAAGGATAAAGGATATGAAGTGTTATTGCTGGATTCTCCAATTATTTCACACCTTATTCAAAAATTGGAATCCTCAAAAGAGAAAATTTCTTTTGTACGGGTAGATAGCGATCACGTTGATAATTTGATTAAAAAAGAGGATGATAAGATCTCCAAACTTTCAGAAGAAGAACAGGAGAAACTAAAAACCGATTTTGAAAAGGTAGTGCCAAAAGAAAAATACACTGTTCAACTGGAAGCCATGGACAGCACTGCTGCACCACTTATCATCACACAGCCGGAATTTATGCGACGCATGAAGGAAATGCAACAAACCGGTGGCGGTGGAATGTTTGGAATGGGCAATATGCCGGAGATGTATAATCTTGTGGTAAATACCAACCACGCCCTCATCTCTGAAATTTTAAATTCTAAAACCGATAAGAAACAGGAACGCCTTATCAAGCAATCGCTTGATCTTGCACGCTTGTCTCAAAACCTTTTGAAAGGGGAGGAATTGACTGCCTTTATAAAACGCAGTTTTGAAATGGTGAAATAAGATTTTAGCACATAGATTTCAGATCTTAAATTTGAGACCGCTTCGCTTTTAGATAAAGTGAAGCGGTTTTTCATTTTCAGGAAAAACCTATATTGCTTTGAAAGCATTCAACAAACTTTTAACTTTTTAGCTTTTTAACTTTTTAACTTAAAAATATGAAACGTACACTCCTTGCTTTATCAATATTGCTGGTTTTTGGCTGCAATCAAAATGAGAAAAAAGAAACGCTGGCAGATGAGAAGATCATGACAGAACCGGATGGCGGAAAAGGAGATGGAGCGGTATCGCCTGCGGTTGTTTTTGCACAGAATATAGAAAATGCCCATAGCAAGGAAACCTGGAAAACAAATAAAGCGGTAGCATTTGATATCGATCTAACCTTTGGCGGTAATCCCCGGTTTTCGGGTAAGATCACAAGTTTAACAAACTCAACAAAAATCAGGATAGATAAAAAAGATGGCGTAAAATTAATCTATGATGGGGAAGAAGTGTTTTTATGTCCTAAAATAGCCGAAGAAGAAGGAGCAAGGTTTGATATGTTTACCTGGCAGTATTTCTTTGCTTTGCCTTTTAAACTAACCGATCCCGGAACAAATTGGGAACTTTTGAAACCCCAGCATATCGCCGGAGATTCTTTTAACCGCGCTAAACTAAGCTTTGAAAACCAAATAGGAGATTCCCCTAAAGACTGGTATATAATTTACCAGGAACCAGAAACAGGATTTTTACACGCTGCAGCTTATATAGTTACTTTTGGAACAGAGAAAGGAAAAGCAGAAGAAAATCCGCACGCGATTGTGTACAAGGATTATGTTGTAATTGATGGAGTCCCTTTTGCAACAACCTGGACGTTCCATAACTGGAATGAAAAAGATGGCATTGGAGAACAAATTGGCCAGGCAAAAATAAGCAATATCAACTTTTTTAATCCCGAAGATGAACTTTTTTCGAAACCGGAGGACTCTAAAATAATTCCACCTTTATCTTCAAATCCTCAATAGCTTTATGGGGATTCTGGTTGCAAATTAACCACAAAGCACAACGGTTAAAAAAGTTCAAAGTTGGAAATTTCAAAGTTGAAAAGTTCAAAAGTTAACCGCGAAACGGAAAGCTTTTTTTTTGGTAAAAAAATTTTATTACAGAAAGCTCAAGAAAAATCCCGCAAAGAAAAGAGAACTGAAAACGCGCCGGGAAAGAGAATTTCTCTCTGACCTTTGAGCCCTTTGTAGTTAAAGTAAGCGCCCTTTTAACATTTACCTAAACAGATCCCTTAAAATCGGGTCTTAGTTCTTGGTTCCTGTAGTTACACCATAGACGGAACGATCTTGACTCTTTCCCGGACATAAATGATTGAAAATAAATTGGCTAATTAGCAATGATTTCTGTAGAGATATTTCTGTAAATCACCTGGAAAAAAGTCGCATTATCATAAGGTTTAACGATAATATCGTTCATTCCTGCTTCTTTAATTTCCTTGCGCACTTCCTCTATTTCAACTGCTGTAAGAGCAATTACGGGGAGGGTTTTGTTGAATTTCCTGATTTGCCTTGTAGCCTCCAAACCACTAATTCCCGGCATATTAAGATCCATTAAAACCAGATCGTACTCTTTATTTTTAATTTTTTCTATGGAATCAAGACCATTATCGCTTAAATCACAACTAAAGGATTTTTGCTCAAGAATTCGCTGAGTCACTACCTGATTGATTCGATTATCATCCACTATCAAAATATGCTTCCCTTGCCCATCTGTTTCAGAAAAAACTAAATTGGAACCCATAGTTCCTTCAATTATATTTTCAGATTTACTCAATCCGCCTTTTTTAAATTCTATTTCAAAACTGAAAACGGAACCTTCTCCTTCGATACTTTCCAGATGTATTTCAGATTTAAACAGATTTAACAGCTTTTTCACAATTGGAAGCCCAAGGCCTGTACCTTGGTAATTATAATTCTCAGATTTTAACTGTGAGAATTCCTCGAAGATAATTTGCTGCTTATTATTAGGAATGCCAAAGCCATCATCCTTTATTTCGAAATAAATTTTTACCGTTGCATCTGCGTCTTCAAGCAATTTTGAAGTTATCCAAATATTTCCCCTTTCGGTGAATTTCATAGCATTTCCAACCAGATTCATAAGAATTTGAGAGAGCCTTACCGGATCTCCAATCAAATTATAGGTGATTTTCGAATCGACATCCAAATGAATGGTGTTTTTATTTTGAAGCCTTGTAAACTCAAAGGACTTCACAATACTTTCCAGGTGGTCCTTTAAATTGAATGAAAGCTTTTCCAATTTAAGCAAATTGGACTCCATTTTATTCATTTGAAGCACATCATTGATAAGAGCCAATAGATAATCTGCAGAAAACTTAAGGGATTTAAGGTCGCTCTCGTGTTTAACCAGCGATTTGTCTTCCATTAAAATAGAAGTTAAACCAATTACCCCATACAAGGGTGTTCGTAATTCATGACTGATGGTAGAGAAAAATTGGGTCTTTAAAATAGAAAGGCGCTCTGCCTCTTCCTTTGCTTGCAGAAGCTCCTTATTTTTTTCAAGAAGATCTTTATTTAATTTTCTACGCGATTGACTGATCTTAAACAAGATGAATAGAAAAATTGCCAGAACAATAGAAGAAATAATCGCAATAAGTGTTTTCAATTGAGATTTTTCAATTAACTCATCTTTGTAAAGCTGCTCATTTTTTGCAATTTCCAGATCCTTTTGGTATTGGATCACATCAAATTTCACGTTAACAGCTTGAATTTGTCTTAATTTTTCCTTTTCAAAAATTTGAGAATTAAAATGGTTATATTTCTCCAAGGCAAGAAAGGCTTCTTCAAAATTCTTTTCCTTAAACAATAAGGCAGCATATTCCTTATATACCAAAGAAGCCTCAAGAATTAAGGTGTCTTTTTCTACCTTTTGAATTGCTTGTTCAAAATGAACCTTTGCTTTTTCCGGTTCATTCACTCCCATGTGATAGCGTCCCATTAAGGTGAGGAGTTGGGACCTTATTAAATCTTCATCCCGGTTTCCCAATAATTTCCAGCTGCTTTTTAAATAAGGCAGGGCTTTATCATATAACTGATTATCTAAATAGGTCCAGGCAATATTTGCCGTTGGTGCCAAAAGTTCGCTTTCATAGTTCATTTTTGTGGCCAGCTCAATGGTCTGGTTATAATAATCTATCCCCACTTGTGTAGTGTTACTATCTTCGGAATAGACATTCCCCAAATTATTGTAAGAGGTTAACAGCAGGGTGTCGCTGTCCAATTTAAGAGCGATCTCCAGGGCCGTTTTATAATGTTGCCTGGCATGAAGTGTGTCCTTTAAGTTGGCATAATTATTACCTAATATATTCATGGAATGATACTGATAATAATCATTCCCCTTGTTTTTGGACTCCTGGAGCAATTGCATCGCAACCTCAATAGATTCCTTAAACTCGTATTTACTTAAATGACCGGAAGTTATTTCATAAAGTGAATCTAAATGCAGGTCTTTATAGGCGCTTTGTTGCGAATAATGATTCGCAAAGGCCATTAAAAAAATAAAAAGAAAAAAGTAATTTTTTTTCAATAACTGGGGGTTAGGTTAAGATTTTTCGGGATTGAAAAGTAGTCAATTTCAAATGATTACACAATTTATTGCTTAAATTTTCAATTTTAAATCAATTTTTTTTATTAAAAACGAAATAACAAGAATGATGGAATCGTGATTCCTTTAATTTCTTATATCTTTAAAAATCAAATTCACAACTAATGATCTACCCCTGGCATCTTTATTTAATGGCTGGAATATATATTCTTTCCGGTATTTTCCACTTTCTAAAACCAAAAATCTATTTACGGATCATGCCCAGGTATCTTCCGGCACATAAATCTCTGGTTTTTCTTAGCGGGGCTGCAGAAATACTGCTTGGAATAGGATTGATTTTTGAAGAAACAAAAGATCCTGCCATCTATGGAATTATCTTAATGTTAAGCCTTTTTCTTTTGGTTCATTTTTATATGCTGTCTTCAAAAAAAGCCGGAGCAGGATTTCCGGTATGGGCGCTTTGGCTAAGAATTCCGCTGCAGTTCGGTTTAATGTGGTGGGCCTATTATTATCTTCAGTTCTAGATGAATATAGATTTATTCAATTCCAATGAATTCGATCTAAATCTCCCGGATTCTAATATAACTTATTATTCTAATTTTTTAGATCCCAAAAGTGCCGACAAGTATTTTCAAATCTTTCTGAAAGAACTGAACTGGCAGCAACAGGATATTACAATTTTCGGAAAAAGAATCCCCCAACCAAGATTAACAGCTCTGTATGCTGTTAATGATATGCCTTACTCCTATTCCAATCTGACTTTAATTCCGAAAAATTTCACTCCGGAACTTTTGGAAATACAGCAAAAACTCAACATACAAACCGGAAAAGATTTCACGCATTGCCTGGCCAATTTTTACCGCGATGGAAACGACAGTATGGGGTGGCATTCAGACGATGAAAAAGCGTTGGGAAAAGATCCGGCAATCGCTTCCGTAAGTTTGGGAGGTGTCAGGAATTTTCAGTTAAAACATAAAGGCAGGCAAGATCAAAGGTTTAAACTGGATCTTGAACACGGCAGTTTGCTCTTGATGGCTGGAAGTACCCAGCATTTTTGGAAACACCAGCTTCCAAAAACAAAAAAACAGGTGGCTCCCAGGATCAATCTTACTTTTAGGACAATTTTATAAGTCGTTTAAAAAGTTCTGAAATACTTTTGTAAAATGAATCAAATTGTAAACAAACATAACTTTACTGAAAGGGAAATCGACAGGATCATAGAAATGGCCTGGGAAGATAGAACTACCTTTGAAGCAATCGAATATCAGTTTAAAATAACTGAAGCGCAAGTCATAGAGATTATGAGGCTTCAGTTAAAACCCGGCAGTTTCAGACTTTGGAGAAAAAGGGTTCAGGGAAGAAAAACCAAACATCAAAAATTACGGAAAAATGAAGTCGGCCGCTTTAAAAGCAGCCGACAACGTTCCATTTCAAATAATAAAATGTCTAAACGTTGATTATTTATAAATCTCGTTTAAAACCTGGGCAAGCCTGATTCCGCCTTTTTGAAGTTGTTCCTGCACTACAGGAAACCAATCGTACATATAGCGATATCCAAGTTTTTCACCAATTTCAGCCGAAGCGTACACTTTTTTGCTTAACTCCCTAGATTCGTACATCCAGTCTTCAAAAGTTCCCGAAGCTATTCGTTGTTTTTCCGCTTTGGTGAGATCCCTGGTATTTTCGGCTAATTCGGTATAGCTCATATTATAGGATTCAATCATTTTGGTATCCCAAACACTATGAATATTCGTGCCGTCATTATACCATCTAACCTGAATATCATTTCCTCCTTTATCTTCTCCCCTTCCGGCGTGGAGTGGTTGGTGTAGGTCGCCTACAAAATGAACAAGCATTTTTAAATAGAATTCCTTTTCCTCCCTGGAAGCAGATGCATCCTGTAATACGGCTTTACACTTTTTTAAGGCCGCAAGTAGATCTCCATCCGGATTTGCGGTTGCTAAACTGTATTTTGTCTCTCCAGAAGGAAGGTTTACATAGTGCCAAGGCCCATATTCCCGGTATTTTGAGTCGCTCTTAATTTCATCGGCATACGTGGAAACGAATGCAAGACTTTTGCCTTGTAATAATTTATCAATCTCCTTTTTCGCTTTTTTACTTAGATGATTTTGAGCTATTTTTCCAGTAGCCCTATGGCCGTTTTGTCCCCAATCATATTCTGAAGCTATGGAACTATTAAATCCCAGAAAAAAAACAGTAAGTAGTAACAGGTTTTTCATAAGTGTTTTATTTTAACAGTATCCTCCATTGAGTTCCCTCTATAAAAATTAATCTTAATTTTCGGAGTTGTGCAAATATAAAGAAGGATATCTTATCTTACTATTAAGTTTTAATTTTGTAATTAAAACTTAATTTGATATATTTACGATATCAATATAATATCACTTTTAAAAACCACTCGAAAAATGGATTCAAACGAAAAAACCTCCAGTCCTTCTAACGGCTACTTAATGCTGTTTTTTATTTTTCTTCTTTTTGTAGTTAGTATTGCAGGATTTATAATGTTAAGGTCACCCTGGTTTATCCTGCTTATCTTTTTATCTTTTTTTATGGCAGCCGGATTAATTCTTGTAAATCCGAATGAATCCAGAGTATTACTTCTTTTTGGGAAATACAAAGGCACTGTAAAACAAAATGGATTGTTCTGGGTAAACCCGCTGTTTGTAAAAAAGAAGATCTCCCTCCGGGCGAGGAATTTCGACAGCGAGCGTGTAAAGGTGAACGATAAAATGGGAAATCCAATAATGATAAGCACTATCCTGGTATGGAGGGTTCAAGACACCTACAAAGCAGCCTTTGAAGTGAATAATTTTGAAAATTTTGTGGTAGTACAAACAGATGCTGCAGTTAGAAAACTAGCCAGCCTATATCCTTATGACAATTTTGCAGATGAAGGCCTTGATGAAGACATTACCTTGCGTTCCAGCTTAAATGAAGTAAGTGAAGCTCTGGAAAAAGAGGTTCAGGAACGGCTGGAAATAGCTGGCATTGAAGTTCTGGAAGCTCGCATTGGATACCTTGCATATGCCAATGAAATAGCAAATGCAATGCTCAAGCGGCAGCAGGCTACTGCCATTGTAGCCGCCAGACATAAAATTGTAGAAGGAGCGGTAAGTATGGTGGAAATGGCTTTAAATGATCTTAGCAAAAAAAACATAGTCAACCTGGATGACGAACGTCGCGCAGCAATGGTAAGTAACCTTATGGTGGTGCTGTGCAGTGATAAAGATGTAACTCCAATTGTAAACTCAGGTACTTTAAATCATTAATTCATGCGGGTATTTGAAGAAAAACAACGATTTAACCAGTGGTGGCTATATGCAATTTATATCCTTGTTCTTGCAGTACTCATCACCGCGATCTATAAAAATTCGGATGGGTTTACCAATTTTCACAGCCCCTTTCTTGTTCTTTTATTATTGATCGCGTCCATACCAATGGGATTCATCCTCTATATGCAACTTGAAACAAGGATTGACAATGAAGGAGTAAGTGTAAAATTTATACCCCTGGGATTTTCAAAAAAATCCTTTTCCTGGAAAGAAATCGATGAATGCTATGTAAGAAAATATAATCCCTTTGTAGAATATGGTGGTTGGGGAATAAGAGGTTCAAGCAGAAGAAAAGCATATAATGTATCCGGCTACCTTGGCATCCAAATTGTAACCATTGATAAAAAGAAGTTTTTAATTGGTACCCAAAAACCAGATGCAGCAAGAGCTGTGCTTAGTCAATATCACCACAAGATAAATCGAAATAATAAAACAGCATAATGAAAAAATCTATTTTAAGTTGCCTGGTACTTATCCTTACTACTTTAAGTTTTGCACAGGACTCCATCAGCTCCGTGGAGCAAAATTTGACAATTGACAAGTTTACAGATGGCACACTGGTTCTTCCTGCAAATGCAGAAAATCCACCATTGGTGATCTTTATTCAGGGATCCGGTCCCGTTAACAGGGATGGAAATGCGCCTATGATGAAAAACGATGGAATTAAGAAAATAAGCAAGGAACTTGCCGATAATGGAATTGCTTCCTTCCGCTATGACAAGCGTATTTTTAAAATGGATAAATTCAAGTTGAAAGAAGAAGACCTCTCTTTTAATGATTTTGTCCTGGATCTTTCAAATATTATCCAATATTTTCAGAAGGAAAAAAACTTCAGTAAAATTATAATAGCAGGACACAGTGAAGGTTCATTGATTGGGATTTTGGGCGCTCAGGCCGAAACTGTTGATGCTTATATTTCCCTTGCCGGTGCCGGCAGAAAAATTGATGATATTATCGTGGGTCAACTTTCCAAACAATCGGCAGAACTATCAGAAAATGCAAGAATTGCTTTCGATGAAATGAAAACAAATGGCAGCACTCAAAACTACAGTCCTTATCTGGAATCGATTTTTCGCCCAAGCGTTCAGCCCTTCATCAATTCCTGGATGAAGTATGATCCTGCAGGCGAAATTTCAAAGTTGGAAATCCCTGTACTTATCATAAACGGAAGCAATGATCTGCAAGTGGACGTAAGGGATGCTGAACTTTTAAAAGAAGCTAATCCAGATGCAAAACTGGTTATCCTGGAAGACATGAACCATATTTTTAGAAAAATTGAAGGAGAAAACCTGGATAACACCAAGGCCTACAATGAACCTGCCAGGCCATTGCACCCGGAATTGATCCCGACCATGGTGGATTTTGTAAAATCAATTAAATAAGAGATGAGTAAAAAGAAAGCATTTGCCCTAAGGTTGGACGAAGATTTGCTCAAAGCCGTTGAGAAATGGGCTTCTGACGAATTTCGTAGTACCAACGGGCAGATAGAGTACATGCTTTCTAATGCACTTAAAGATGCTAAACGGCATCCAAAAAAACAAAAAACAGAAGAAGAATAATGGATTACAAAATAGTTTTTTCAGATATAGATGGAACCTTATTAAATGAACAAAGAGAACTTTCTGAAACGACCATTCTGGAAATAAAAAAACTGAAAGACAAAGTTCCCTTTATACTAATTTCAGCCAGAATGCCGGCGGCGATGAAACATCTTCAGAAGGAATTGGAGATTGAAACGCTTCCAATTATAAGCTATAATGGTGGCTTGGTGATTGTTGAAAATAAAGTGGTTAGCTCTACCGAGATTTCTTTGGAAATAATTGAAGACTTAAGTACCATGAATGCCAAATTGAACTGTCATTTAAGCCTGTACCATAAAGATGAATGGTATGTGCCGGAAATGGATCAATGGGCGCTTAGGGAAGAGAACAATACGAAAGTTACCCCACAGATTAAATCAAACTCCGAGGTAATCCAAAAATGGCGATCAGAAAATAAAGGTGCCCATAAAATTATGGCGATGGGAGATGAAACCCACATAGACCAAATTCGGGATTATTTAACCCGAAAATATCCAAATGAACTTCATCTTTATCGTTCTAAGAATACCTATCTGGAAATCGCCAATAAAAAAATCTCAAAATTTACGGCTATAGAATTCCTTTTAAAACAGCATTACAGCATTTCTGCCGAAGAAGCCATCGCAATTGGAGACAATTACAATGATGTAGAAATGCTTAGAAATATAGGATATGGAATTGCTGTAGGAAATGCGCGCCCGGAAGCCCTTGAAGCATCGAATTTTATCGCCGAAAAAAGCATTGAAGATGGTGTGGCCAAAAGCTTAATGAAAATTTTTGGATATTAAGTATTCCAAAAAATAGATCAATAATTCCGAATATAAAATCAAGTTCAAACTTGACGAATGGGCATCGCAGCTTTAAAGCCAATACCAGGATTATTAGTCTAACTGGCTTGAAATTCACCTAAAACCACCCCCCTAAATAACCTTGCAGATTTTTATTTAAACATGCTCTTGAAATATCCTGAAACAGGAGGATTCAGTAATAAAAATTGTATTTTGGCGCCCAAAGAAATCGATTTATGGAAAACACCCCTCTGTTCACCAATGATGCCATCGTTTTAGGAATTTTGATGATCGCACTGGGATTTGTATTTTACACCTCCTCTCAAAAAGAAGGCTTCTGGAAAAAATTCTACTCGGTTGTTCCTGCTCTTTTAATGTGTTATTTGATACCGGCAATTTTCAACTCTCTTGGAATCATCGACGATGATACCTCCCAACTATATTTTATTGCCAGCAGGTATCTCCTGCCGGCTTCCCTGGTTTTAATGACTCTGAGTATTGATCTAAAAGCAATATTTAATTTAGGCCCTAAAGCGCTTATAATGTTCTTCACAGGAACCATTGGGATTATAATTGGTGGTCCGCTGGCCATTTTGTTAATTTCCGCGGTATCACCGGAAACAGTTGGTGGGGTAGGTCCGGATGCGGTTTGGCGTGGGCTTTCTACCCTTGCGGGAAGCTGGATTGGGGGCGGTGCCAACCAGGCAGCGATGCTGGAGATCTATGAATACAACCCCGATCTATATGGAGGAATGGTTTTAGTGGATATTGTGGTGGCAAATCTCTGGATGGCTTTAATTCTTTTTGGAATTGGAAGAAATGAACGCATTGATAAATGGCTGGGTGCAGATGATTCTGCAATTACAAATCTAAAGACCAGAGTTGCCTCTTACGCCGAAAGTGTTACCCGAACCCCTTCTCTTCCCGATTTCATGATCATGCTGGCAATCGCTTTTGGTGCGGTAGGAATCGCCCATTGGGGCGCAGATGGAATAGCGAACTACTTAACTTCCAATTTTGAAGTATTCAATGATAAAAAAAGCACCTTAGCCAGCTTTGCATCCACATTTTTCTGGATGATTTCCATTGCAACAGCAATAGGAATTATACTTTCCTTTACAAGACTAAAGAGTTATGAAGGTGCCGGGGCAAGCAAAATTGGAAGTGTTTTTATCTACATCCTCGTTGCCACAATAGGGATGAAAATGGATCTTACAATGGTTTTTGACAATCCGGGGCTTATCGCTATTGGTGTGGTGTGGATGGCTATTCACGCCGGACTTTTAATCCTGATAGCAAAATTGATCAAGGCTCCTTATTTTTTCCTTGCAGTGGGAAGTCAGGCCAATGTTGGTGGTGCAGCCAGCGCCCCGGTTGTAGCAGCAGCTTTTCACCCATCCCTTGCCACGGTTGGAGTTCTGCTTGCTGTTTTTGGTTATGTAGTAGGAACCTACGGTGCAATATTGTGCACAATTTTAATGCAATTGGCAGCCGCGGGTTAGTAAAGGTTGAAAATTTATATGATATTTGCGCCCGTTAAATCAACAGAAATTCATGAAAAAAGTTAGTTTTTTATTTTTATTGTTTATCAGTATTGTGGCTTGTTCCAAAAAGGAAAGCAACCTCCTTGTGAAAGGAAATATAGAAGGACTTAAAAAAGGAACCCTCTATCTTCAAAAAATTGATGACACCATTTTGTTGAATGTAGATTCCGTAGAAATATCCGGAGATGCAAATTTTATCCTGGAAGATTATATAGATAGTCCACAGATTATGTACCTAACCCTGGATAAAGTAGATAATGAAGATTATGAGGACCGGATTGAGTTTTTTGCCGAAGAAGGCGAGATTACAATAAATACTACCCTTAAAAATTTTCAAATCGATGCCAAAGTAACCGGCTCTGCAAATCAGGAAAAATTGCAGGATTACAGGGCAATAATAAAGAAGTTTAACGACCGGAACCTGGAGCTTATCCAGCAAAATTTTGAAGCCCAGCGCGATGAAAACGAGGAATTGCTTTTGGATGTGAACAAGGAATATGACCAATTATTGAAAAGGAAATATTTATATACTGTCAATTTCGCTATTACGAACAAGGACCTGGAAATAGCTCCTTACCTTGCATTAGCAGAGGTTTTCGATGCGAATATTAAATACCTGGACACCATCTATAACTCTATGACGCCACCGGTTAAAAAATCCAAATACGGGAAAGAACTGAAAGAATTTTTAAAAGAGCGAAGAAAGATCGAAAAGCTGGAAGAAAAAGTAGAAGATCAGTAAGGTCCGGCAAAAGAATCAAGATCGTTCCGCCTTTGGCGTAACTGCAAGAACAAAGAACCAAGACTTGATTTTAATGGTTATGTATTATGGAAAGTTCTTTTTTTGGTAAAAAAATTTAACTACAGAAAGCTCAAGAAAAATCCGCTCAAAGAAAAGAGAACTGAAAACGCGCGGGGAAAGAGAATTTCTCTGTGACCTTTGTGTAAACCTTTGCGACCTTTGCGGTTAAAGAAGGCACCTTACTACAATTTCTTAAAGCAGATCCATTTTAATTAACTGAAAAACATTTAGTTATGATTTCTAATTTTCATTATCGGTATGATTGAAAAATTCAGAAAAGCAGGGTTTGTTTATTAAAACCCCATTGAATTGTTTAAGGAATGGTTGATTTCAGCTTTCACAAAAATATTTACAGGATAACAATGATCCTATATATAAAACCCGGTAATTGATTTTACCGGGTTTTTTAGTTTCTAATATTAGCATAAAGCATTTCACGCATTTGACAAGGGAGGACTTCGCATAGGACTCACTTCTTATCACTCACTTTAATTCAACAAAAAAGCTCCTCCAAATGGAGAAGCTTTTTAAAAAGAGCCGATAGAGGGACTCGAACCCACGACCTGCTGATTACAAATCAGCTGCTCTAGCCAGCTGAGCTACATCGGCCTTTATTTTCTACAATTCGTTAACCTTGGCCACCAATTTATTTGCCTTAGTCTCCAATTCTTTTTCAATTGACTTAAAATGTTGTGATTTATTCTCAACATCTTTTGCATTGATCTTTTTTATCAAATCATCAAATTCTGCAATTGCTTCATCAATGATCGCTTCAGATTTTTTGTTATCTGTCTTTGGATTTGCTATTTGGTGGATGTATGCTGCCTCAATGATATCTCCCATCACATAATTCACATCGCGCTTTAACAATCTTTTACTTGCCATTCTTTCTTAAATTTAGGCTGCGAATTTAATCTATTTTTCAATATAATTATAGACTTACCTCTAAAATTTTTGAATTTCCTCCTTCTATTGTTATTTCATCGATCTCTGCAGGTATCAAAATGCTTTCACCCTGCTTTAATTCTTCGCTGTTATCACCACTTTTCACAAAGGCTTTTCCTTCTACGCCCATAAGGATCACAAAAGAATCCAGGGAGGAATAATCCTTTTTCACCAGGCTTTCCAGCTGAATAATATTTGTTTTAAAATATTTTGTCGTGATAATTTCTGAAGATTGGTCCGGCTTTAGATCATACTTTATTCTAAAATCTTTATTCGCGGAAAGGTCGATTGCTTCCAAAGCCAGATCGGTATGAAGTTCTCTTTTTTCTCCGGAATTGGAAGTGCGGTCCCAGTCGTAAATACGATAGGTAATATCTGAAGTTTGCTGGATCTCTGCCAATACCACTCCGGCTCCAATGGCGTGTACCAGGCCGGTATTTATCATAAAAGCGTCCCCAACCTTTACCCGCTCACTGTTTAAAGCAGTTAGCAATTTATTGTGTTCTACAAGGCTGGTATATTCCTGTTTTGTTATAACATCCTTAAAACCTAAAATCAATTCCGCATCTTTATCGGCCTGCATGATATACCACATCTCAGTTTTTCCGAAGGAATTGTGCCTTTTTTGCGCGATCTCATCGTTGGGATGCAATTGCACCGAAAGATTTTCGGAAGCATCAATGAATTTTATTAGCAAAGGAAATTTTGTGCCGAACCGATTAAATACATTCTTTCCAACAAGCCTGGAATTATATTCTTCCAGCAACCATTTTAGGGATTTTCCTTTAAATTCCCCGTTGGAAACAATCGAGCCGCTTCCTTCAACATCTGAAATTTCCCAACTCTCTCCGGTCTTATCTGATGGGCTATTCTTATTAAAAAGTTGTTTTAATTTTTTTCCACCCCAGACTTTCTCCTTTAAAATTGGATCAAACTTCAATAAATACAGGTTATGCTTCTTCATCTTTTAATATATTCAACTTTTCAAGTGCTTTCTCCGTATGTCCGGAGGCAAACATATTATTAAAACGCATTCTCAAAACACCCTTTTTATCGAATATAAAAGTTTCCCTTCCCGGCAAAAGCCCCAGTAGGGAAGATTGCACACCAAAAGCCTTTCTCGCTTCTTTGTTCTTATCTGAAAGAAAAATAAAGGGCAAATTAAATTTAGTAACAAATTTAGAATGTGAAACTTCAGAATCTGCACTTATGGCGATAACTTCTGCTCCAAGATCTTTAAAATCCTGATAACTGTCACGAAACTCGCAAGCCTCCTTAGTACATTCCGAAGTGAAATTCTTCGGATAAAAATAGATCACCGTTGCTTTTTCTCCTTTAAAACTATTCGTATTAAAGGGCCTTTTATCCTTATCCTTCAATATTACAGATGGAACTGTGTCTCCTCTTTTCATATGCAGATTTTCATTATTTTTTAAAGGTCTCCCGATAGCTATCGGGAGTAATTCGCATACCTTCATCCGTGTTTGTATCGAGTTTCAGCTATGCTCATTTCAAACCCATAAACTATCCATTAAAAGTTACAAAATTTCTTGGTGTTTCATACAATGTAACTGAAAGTTCCAGGTCGATTTTTAATTTAGGTTTCAATTTATTCCAAATTACAACCGCGATATTTTCTGCAGTAGGATTAAGATACTGAAATTCCTCCACCTCGACATTTAAGTTTTTGTGATCAAAAGCTGTTTCCACTTCAGAATAGATCAAATCCTTCAACACCTTCATATCCATTACAAATCCGGTTTCAGGATCAATGGTACCGGTAACAGAAACCGTTAACTCGTAATTATGGCCGTGGAAATTAGGATTGCTGCATTTTCCAAAAACAGCCAGGTTTTTGGCGTCGTCCCAGTCTTTTCTAAATAAGCGGTGCGCTGCATTAAAATGAGCCTTCCTATGTACGGTTACCTTCATCGTTGTATTGTTTGGTAGTATTTGTCGAAAATTATTTTAAACCATTCGGTATAAATTCCAGGATTGGTTTGCATATCCTGTGCAACACCTTCCAGGCTCATCCACTTCCAGCTTGCCGCTTCCTCCGGATTTAAATCAGGAATATCATTGTATTTTCCAACGAGAATATGATCGAACTCATGCTCGGTCAATCCATTATCAAAAGGGGCTTTATAAATAAAGGAAATAGTGTCATCAAGTTGAGTAGTAAATCCCATTTCCTCCTGAAGACGGCGTTTTCCGGCCTCTACATTTGTCTCCCCTTCACGTTGATGACTGCAGCAGGTGTTGGTCCACAACCCCGGGGAATGGTACTTATCCATTGCCCGCTGCTGAAGCATTAATTCGTTTTTATCATTGAAAACAAATACCGAAAAGGCCCGGTGTAAAAGGCCTTTTTGATGTGCTTCCATTTTGGGCATCAAACCTATTGGCTCGTCTTTCTGGTTCACCAAAATCACTTTTTCTTCCTGCATTCTCTTTTTTTAATTCAAAAATACAAAATAGGGAAGCCAAATCATAAGAAAATAAAGAGGTAGCAGTCTAAAAGCAGGTAGAAATTATTAAAAGCCTCGGGGAATTAAACCCTCTTTGAGGGATTAAAAGCTATTCCAAATTCTATTCAAATTTATGCATCAAAAATTTTTATCTTTGCACACTTAAATAGGCATTCTGGATGAGTATAAAGGGAAATTAAAAAACTTCTGCTGAAATCAAATCGAAATACACAATACCTATAAAAGCACTAAGAATCCACTTATGAAATTTACCGACGAGATCAAACGAAGGAGAACCTTTGGAATTATATCACACCCCGATGCAGGAAAAACTACGTTAACCGAAAAACTACTCCTTTTTGGGGGCGCAATTCACGAGGCAGGCGCTGTTAAATCCAATAAGATCAAAAAAGGCGCTACCAGTGACTTTATGGAAATTGAACGTCAAAGAGGTATCTCTGTGGCTACTTCGGTGTTGGCATTTGAATATAAAGGAACAAAAATAAATATTCTCGATACTCCGGGACATAAGGATTTTGCTGAAGACACCTTTAGAACCCTTACCGCAGTAGATAGTGTTATTGTAGTGATTGACGTTGCAAAAGGGGTTGAAGAACAAACAGAAAAGCTTGTAGAAGTTTGTAGAATGCGGAATATTCCAATGATCGTATTTATAAATAAAATGGACCGGGAAGGAAAAGACGCCTTTGAATTGCTGGATGAAATTGAACAAAAACTAAATTTGACCGTTACCCCTTTAAGTTTTCCTATTGGAATGGGTTATGATTTTAAAGGGATCTATAACATCTGGGAACAAAACGTGAATCTTTTTACCGGAGATCCAAAAAAAGACATTGAAGACACTATAGAGATCAGCGACCTGAGTTCTCCGGAACTTGATAAATTGATAGGTGAGAAATCTGCAGATGATTTAAGGGAAGAACTTGAACTTGTTAAGGGGGTTTATCCAAGATTCAACAAAGAAGCTTACCTGGAGGGGAACCTTCAGCCTGTATTTTTCGGATCGGCTTTAAACAATTTCGGGGTTCGGGAATTACTGGACTGTTTTGTAGCCATCGCTCCTACTCCGAGGCCTAAAGATAGTGACAGTAGAAATGTAAAGCCAGATGAAAAGGAATTTTCGGGATTTGTTTTTAAGATCCATGCCAATATGGATCCTAAACACCGGGACAGACTCGCTTTTATAAAGGTAGTATCCGGAACCTTTGAACGAAACAAGAATTATTACCACGTACGGCTAGGTAAAAATCTTAAATTTTCAAGTCCGAATGCTTTTTTTGCTGAAAAAAAAGAAATTGTGGATATTTCCTATCCCGGCGACATTGTAGGGTTACACGATACCGGGAATTTTAAGATTGGTGATACTTTAACTGAAGGAGAAATCCTCAATTACAAAGGAGTACCAAGCTTCTCTCCCGAACATTTCAGGTATATCAACAATGCCGATCCAATGAAAACCAAGCAACTTGATAAAGGTGTAGATCAATTGATGGATGAAGGGGTTGCACAGTTATTCACCCTGGAACTCAACAACAGAAAGGTAATTGGAACCGTAGGAGCTTTACAGTTTGAGGTTATACAGTATCGATTGGAACACGAATACGGAGCAAAGTGTACCTATGAAAACCTGAATGTCCACAAAGCAACCTGGGTGGAGGCCAAAGACATAAAAAGCGAAGAGTTTAAGGAATTTAAACGAGTAAAAGCAAAATACCTGGCGCACGATAAACGTGGCCAACTGGTTTTCTTTGCCGATTCCCAGTTTTCACTTCAAATGACTCAACAAAAATACCCGAACATTAAGTTTCACTTTACATCAGAATTTTAAGAAATCAGAAAAACGGAGAAATTTGAAATTGAAGTTCTTCTTACTTTAATTTCTTTGGTTATGTTTTAGAACATTATGGATGATTTTATAAATCTCAATTAAAAAATGCCGTTTTGCTTCCTATCTTTTTAACCACTAAGCACACCAAGAAAAAAAAACGCCGAGGGCGCATAGAAAAAAAATGATGACTGAAAATAAATCAACCAGTTAAATATTGAATTGGAAATTAGAAAGGTGCTATTTGACAGAAGTACCGAATGGAATGGCAAAACTCTGTGATCTTTGCGGCCACTTTGTGCCCTTTGCGCCCTTTGTTTGAAGTAAGAACCTTTCAACAATTTCCTATATCAAAACCATTTCTTAATGGTTCCCGAAAAAAATAAGTTTTTTATTCCGAAGGAATGAGGGCTTTTTCAAAGCACAGGCTTTCTTCCATTCCTGCGTATTGGCCATAATTAGGAATTATTTTGTACCCATTCTTTTTATAGAGTTTGATAGCATCCGACTGTCTTATTCCCGTTTCCAGAATACACTTCTTAAAAGAAAGTTTTGCCGCCCACAATTCCAGTTCGTTTAAGATTAAAGAAGCTAATCCCTTTCCTCTGCTTTCAGGCATTACGAACATACGCTTTACCTCTGCAATACCCAACTCATATTCTTTGATAGCCCCGCAACCCACGGGCAGGTCATCCTGGTATAGAATAATAAAATTTTTGATCCTGTCCAGTTTATTGAACTGGTCATAAAAAGCATGATCATCACCATCGGTCACTGCAAGTTCCTCATCAAGCTGTTTTACCAATAAGGGAAGATCGGGATCTTCAGAATTTGTTCTTTTTAATAGTATCACTTTCTTCTATGCCAGTGCAATTATTATTCAATACAAAACCCAAAGCTTTCACTCCGGGTTTGTCATTTTATGCCTGGCCGGTAGGGCCAAAATTAAGAGGAATTGGAGGTTGCTCGTAATCCTTTATCTCACCGTGGGCTTTTTCAAACCTATGCACATTATCGCCCAATGCCTTCAAAAGCCTTTTAGCGTGTTGCGGAGTTAAGATTATTCTGGATTTCACTTTACTTTTAGGAGTTCCCGGCATAATACTCACAAAATCTACCACAAATTCTGAAACCGAATGGTTGATAATTGCAAGATTGGAATAGGTTCCTTCTGCAACCTTCTCGTCAAGCTCTATGTTGATTTGCCCCTTTTTGGGTTTTTTATCTTCGCTCATTTATTTTTTAATTTTTGTCCCTGCATTGGGTTTAATTCTTCGATGCCATCCCTTTTTGACAGGATTTCATCGAAATTTCTAATATTTCTTTCTATGAAACACCTCTGGAGCCTGCTCCAAAAAAATGATCATTTAAAAGTACAAAAAAATCCCGTCCCATTTAATAGGGACGGGATTAAAACTATTTCAATAACCGGTAAACCGGAATCTCGTTAATTGTAATTAACTTCTTGTTTTCTTTCTTTCATTTCCTCGAAATCCTCTTTAGAACCAACGATAATATTGTCATATTCACGCATTCCGGTTCCTGCAGGAATCTTATGTCCAACAATCACATTTTCTTTAAGACCTTCAAGATCATCAATTTTTCCGCTTACAGCGGCTTCATTAAGAACCTTTGTAGTTTCCTGGAAGGACGCTGCAGAGATAAAGGATTTAGTTTGTAGCGAAGCTCTTGTAATACCCTGAAGTATTGGCGTAGCCGTTGCAGAAATCGCTTCTCTTGCCGTTGCAAGTTCTTTATCTTCCCTTCGTAAGGAAGAATTCTCATCTCTCAACTCACGGATACTAACAATTTGTCCCGGTTTAAGATTTGAAGAATCTCCGGCGCTTTCAACTACCTTCATTCCAAAAATATTATCATTTTCTTCGATAAAGTCAGCTTTATGGATCAATTGATTTTCAAGGAAAATAGTATCTCCCGGATCTACAATACGAACCTTACGCATCATTTGACGAACAACAACTTCAAAGTGCTTATCATTGATTTTCACACCCTGTAATCTATAAACCTCCTGAACCTCATTCACAAGATACTGTTGTACCGCGTTTGGTCCTTTGATGCTCAAGATATCTTCTGGCGTTATAGAACCATCAGATAATGGCATTCCGGCGCGTATATAATCGTTTTCCTGAACAAGGATCTGGTTTGAAAGTTTTACAAGATACTTTTTAACTTCTCCTAATTTAGATTCAACGATGATCTCACGGTTTCCTCTTTTGATCTTTCCGAAGGAAATAACACCGTCAATCTCACTTACTACAGCAGGATTTGATGGGTTACGCGCTTCAAACAATTCAGTTACCCGAGGCAAACCTCCAGTAATATCACCTGCTTTAGATGATCTACGTGGGATCTTCACCAAAATTTTACCAACCTTGATCTTCTCGTCTTTGTCTACCATAAGGTGAGCTCCAACGGGAAGGTTATAAGATCGAATCACTTCGTCTTTTTTACCAAGGATCAATAAAGTAGGGATTACCTTCTTGTTCTTGGATTCAGAAATAACTTTTTCCTGGAATCCTGTTTGCTCATCTATTTCTACCTGGTACGTAATACCCTGATCAATATTTTCATATTTGATCTTACCGGCAAATTCTGAAATAATCACACCGTTATAAGGATCCCACTGGCAGATGATATCATCACGTTTAACAGTATCCCCATCGTTGATAAAGATTTGCGAACCGTATGGAATGTTACTGGTAGTCATTACCACTCCCGATTTCTTATCTTTAATCTTCAATTCTGAAGTTCTTGAGATCACAATATCGGTTATAGTTCCATCCGGTCCTTCTCCTTTAACCACTTTAAGATCTTCAATCTCTGCAACACCACCAACTTTGGCGATTAATTTATTTTCTTCGGAAACGTTTCCTGCAATACCACCTACGTGGAAGGTACGAAGTGTAAGCTGAGTCCCCGGTTCCCCGATTGACTGCGCTGCAACAACTCCTACTGCTTCCCCACGTTGCACCAGCTTATCTGTTGCAAGGTTACGGCCATAACATTTCACACAAATACCCTTTTTAGCTTCGCAGGTAAGTGCAGATCGCACTTCTACGCTTTCAATAGGGGCGTTTTCAATTTTAGTGACAACTGCTTCCAGAATCTCCTCTCCAGATTTAACCAATAACTCTTCAGTTATAGGATTGTAAACATCATTTAGTGAAATTCGTCCTAAAATACGTTCTCCAAGAGATTCAACGATCTCATCATTCTTTTTAAGCGGAGATACTTCCACACCACGTAATGTTCCACAGTCTTCCTGGTTTACAATTACATCCTGAGAAACATCTACCAACCTACGGGTTAAGTACCCGGCATCAGCAGTTTTTAGTGCGGTATCGGCAAGACCTTTACGAGCACCGTGCGTAGAGATAAAGTATTCAAGAATTGAAAGACCTTCCTTAAAGTTGGAAAGGATTGGGTTTTCAATAATTTCACCTCCTCCGGTACTGGATTTTTTAGGCTTGGCCATCAATCCACGCATTCCGGTTAACTGACGGATTTGTTCTTTGGAACCACGCGCACCGGAATCAAGCATCATATACACAGAGTTGAATCCCTGGTTATCCTCACGAATACGCTTCATAGCCAATTCGGTTAGACCGGCATTGGTAGAAGTCCAGATATCAATAACCTGGTTGTAACGTTCGTTGTTGGTGATAAGACCCATGTTATAGTTTCCTATAATTCCTTCAACCTGTTCATTGGCATCAGCAATCATAGCTCCTTTTTCTTCAGGGATAATAATATCACCTAAACTAAAGGACAGTCCACCGGTATAAGCAAATTTGTAACCCAGATCCTTTATGTTATCAAGGAACGCAGCAGTTTCTGCAACACTGGTTGCTTTTAATACTTGTCCAATAATATCACGAAGCGATTTTTTGGTCAATACTTCATTTATAAAACCAGCTTGCTCCGGAACACTTTCGTTAAATAAAACTCTTCCAACAGTGGTTTCAATAATTTGATTTACCAGTTCACCTTCCGCATTGAAATCTTTCGCTCTAATCTTAATTACCGCATTTAGGGCAACTTGCTTTTCATTATAAGCGATTACAACCTCTTCTGCAGAATAAAAAGTAAGGCCTTCACCTTTAATTTTTATATCTCCTTCAGAAACCCTTGGTTTGGTCATATAATAAAGACCAAGCACCATATCCTGAGATGGAACCGTGATTGGGGAACCATTTGCAGGGTTTAGAATATTATGAGAACCTAACATTAACAACTGAGCTTCCAGAATTGCCTCTGGCCCAAGTGGCAAGTGAACAGCCATTTGATCCCCATCGAAATCGGCGTTGAATGCAGTACACGCAAGTGGGTGTAACTGGATTGCCTTCCCTTCAATAAGTTTTGGCTGAAATGCCTGAATCCCTAAACGGTGAAGGGTTGGAGCTCTGTTAAGCAATACAGGATGTCCTTTAAGAACATTCTCTAAAATATCCCATACTACCGGTTCTTTTTTGTCTATTATCTTTTTTGCCGATTTTACTGTTTTCACAATCCCTCTTTCAATCAGTTTCCTGATTACAAAAGGTTTGTAAAGCTCGGCTGCCATATCTTTTGGGATACCACATTCGAACATTTTCAATTCCGGTCCTACAACAATTACCGAACGTGCTGAATAATCCACACGTTTTCCAAGCAGGTTTTGACGGAAACGCCCTTGTTTTCCTTTTAAGGAATCGGAAAGGGATTTCAACGGTCTGTTGGAATCGGTTTTAACAGCAGATGATTTTCTTGTGTTATCAAAAAGTGAATCTACTGATTCCTGAAGCATACGTTTTTCATTACGCAAAATCACTTCCGGAGCTTTTATTTCTACCAATCTTTTTAAACGGTTGTTACGAATAATTACCCTTCTGTAAAGATCATTTAAATCGGAAGTTGCGAAACGTCCACCATCCAATGGCACCAAAGGTCTAAGTTCCGGCGGAATGATTGGAATTACTTTCATAATCATCCATTCAGGTCGGTTCTCACGGTTTTTGTTGGAATCGCGAAGTGCTTCAACTACCTGTAATCTTTTTAAAGCTTCGGTTTTACGTTGTTTGGAAGTTTCGTGGTTTGCTTTGTGTCTTAAATCGTAAGAAAGTTGATTAAGATCTATTCTTTTTAAAAGTTCGATAAGACATTCGGCACCCATCTTTGCGATGAACTTATTTGGATCGCTATCTTCCAGGTATAGGTTTTCCTGCGGAAGCGTATCAAGGATATCAAGATATTCCTCTTCAGTTAAGAAGTCCAATCTTTTAAGTTGTTCTCCTTCTGCATTTTTTGCAATACCCGCCTGTATTACTACATAACGTTCATAATAGATAATCATGTCCAGTTTCTTGGACGGAAGACCTAATAAATACCCAATTTTATTAGGTAAAGAACGGAAATACCAGATATGTGCAACCGGAACTACCAAATTGATATGCCCCACACGGTCACGACGCACCTTTTTCTCGGTAACCTCTACCCCACAACGATCACATACAATTCCCTTGTAACGAATTCTTTTATATTTACCACAGGCACATTCGTAATCCTTTACAGGACCAAAAATACGCTCACAGAATAAACCGTCACGCTCTGGTTTGTGTGTACGGTAGTTAATAGTTTCAGGTTTAAGCACTTCCCCACGAGACTCTGCCAAAATGGACTCGGGTGAAGCTAAACCTATAGAGATCTTGTTAAATCTCTTTTCTGTAGTATGTTCATTATTTCTAGCCATAATAAGTGCTGCTATATAATTATTGTGAAAATCCTGCTTTTTAAAGTTGGGCAAACGAGTGCCCAACTTTAATGGCAGTAATTTATTCTTCTAGTCTAATATCCAATCCTAAACCTTTCAGTTCGTGCATTAACACGTTGAAAGATTCCGGCAATCCCGGCTCTGGCATTGGTTCTCCTTTTACGATAGCTTCGTAAGTTTTTGCCCTACCAATAACGTCATCTGATTTTACGGTCAAGATCTCGCGCAAGGTTGCAGAAGCTCCATAAGCTTCCAGCGCCCAAACTTCCATTTCACCAAACCTTTGACCTCCAAATTGCGCTTTACCACCAAGTGGTTGCTGCGTAATTAGAGAGTATGGCCCGATAGAACGTGCGTGCATTTTGTCGTCAATCATATGTCCTAATTTCAACATATAGATCACCCCAACGGTTGCTGCCTGGTCAAACCTGTCTCCGGTACCACCATCATATAGGTGGGTGTGTCCAAAGCGCGGTACACCTGCTTCATCTGTAAGTTCATTGATTTGATCCAGTGTTGCTCCGTCAAAAATAGGTGTAGCATATTTTCTACCCATTTTTTGTCCGGCCCATCCTAATACAGTCTCATAAATTTGACCAATATTCATACGGGAAGGTACACCAAGCGGGTTAAGAACGATATCTACCGGAGTTCCATCTTCAAGGAACGGCATATCTTCCTGACGAACGATACGTGCAACAATACCTTTGTTCCCGTGACGTCCTGCCATTTTATCACCAACCTTTAGTTTTCTCTTTTTAGCTACATAAATCTTAGCCAATTTGATAATTCCTGCAGGCAATTCATCTCCTACAGAGATGGTGAATTTTTCTCTTCTTAAGTTCCCCTGAAGATCGTTTTCCTTAATTTTATAATTATGGATCAAATCTGCAACCAGTTTGTTCAGGTTGTCATCTGTAGTCCAGGTGCCCTGAGTAAGGTGAGCATAATCATCTACAGAATTCAACATCTTTAAAGTATATTTTTTACCTTTTGGTAAAACTTCTTCTCCAAGATCATTTTGAACTCCCTGAGCGGTTTTTCCACCAACAATAGCAAATAACTTATCTATTAAATTAGCTTTTAAAACAGCGAACTTTGCATCATATTTCTTTTCCAGAGCGGTTACATCTTCTTTATCCTGAACGCGTTTGCGTTTATCTTTTACGGCTCTTGCAAAAAGTTTTTTATTGATCACAACCCCTCTTAACGATGGATGTGCTTTTAAAGATGCATCTTTTACATCACCCGCTTTATCTCCAAAGATCGCTCTAAGTAGTTTTTCTTCAGGTGTTGGATCGCTTTCCCCTTTTGGAGTAATTTTTCCAATAAGGATATCACCGGGTTTTACTTCAGCACCAATTCTAATCATTCCGTTTTCATCAAGATCCTTGGTGGCCTCTTCAGAAACGTTTGGAATATCATTGGTTAATTCTTCATTACCTAATTTGGTATCACGAACTTCCAATGAATATTCATCAATATGAATAGATGTAAATACATCTTCTCTTACAACCCTTTCAGAAATCACGATAGCATCCTCAAAGTTATATCCTTTCCAGGGCATGAAGGCAACCTTCATGTTTCTACCAAGTGCAAGTTCCCCGGCCTCGGTTGCGTAACCCTGACAAAGCACCTGACCTTTGCCTACTCTATCACCTACACGCACAATTGGCTTAAGGTTGATAGAAGTTCCCTGATTGGTTTTTCTGAATTTAATCAAATTATAAGTTTTGGAATCAGTGTCAAAACTTACCATTCTCTCTTCTTCGGTACGATCGTACTTGATGGTAATTTTATCGGCATCTACATATTCAACCTCTCCGGCGCCTTCTGCATTGATCAATACACGGGAATCTGTAGCTACTTGTCTTTCCAATCCGGTTCCAACAATTGGAGATTCTGCTCTTAATAAAGGTACTGCCTGACGCATCATGTTTGATCCCATCAAAGCCCTGTTTGCATCATCATGTTCCAAAAACGGAATTAATGAAGCAGAAATTGAGGAAATCTGATTTGGTGCAACATCCACATAGTGAATCTCAATAGGATCTACTACCGGGAAATCACCTTCCATACGTGCAATTACCTTATCTGAATCTATCGTGCCATCCTCTTTTAAAGGAATGTTGGCCTGAGCGATTTTTTTGTCTTCCTCCTCTTCAGCACTTAAATAAATAGGCTGATCCTTGAAGTTGATTTTTCCTTCGGTAACAGTACGATATGGAGTCTCAAGGAATCCCATACTGTTCACTTTGGAATAAACAGCTAGAGAAGATATCAAACCAATGTTTGGACCTTCAGGAGTTTCAATTGGACAAAGCCTTCCATAGTGCGTATAGTGAACATCACGCACTTCAAATCCAGCGCGTTCTCTTGAGAGTCCACCTGGTCCTAATGCCGATAATCTACGCTTATGAGTGATCTCTGCCAATGGATTTGTTTGATCCATAAACTGAGATAACTGATTTGTTCCAAAGAAAGAATTGATCACTGAAGACAAGGTCTTCGCATTGATCAAATCTATAGGTGTAAACACCTCGTTATCCCGAACATTCATTCTTTCGCGAATGGTACGGGCCATACGGGCTAAACCAACTCCAAATTGCTGAGATAACTGCTCTCCTACTGTTCTAACACGACGGTTAGACAAGTGATCAATATCATCGATCTCTGCCTTTGAGTTTATCAACTCGATTAAATATTTTACAATGGTAATAATATCCTCACGGGTAAGCACCTGCTTATCCATTCCAATGTCAAGACCAAGTTTTTTATTCATTCTGTAACGACCTACTTCCCCAAGGCTGTAACGTTGGTCAGAAAAGAATAATTTATCTATAATTCCACGTGCGGTTTCTTCATCGGGCGGCTCCGCATTACGCAGCTGGCGATAAATATGCTCTACGGCCTCTTTCTCAGAATTCGTTGGATCTTTCTGCAACGTATTATGAATAATTGCATAGTCACCTGTAGAATTGTCTTCTTTGTGAAGAAGAATTGTTTTTGTTCCTGTTTCCAGAATTTCTTCTATGTGGTCTTTATCCAATTCTGTATCGCGATCTAAAACGATCTCGTTACGTTCAATGGAAACCACCTCGCCGGTATCTTCATCTACAAAATCCTCATACCAGGTATTTAATACCCTGGCTGCCAGTTTTCGGCCTAATACTTTTTTAAGTCCTGTTTTAGAAACTTTTACTTCTTCTGCAAGGTCAAAGATTTCAAGGATATCCTTATCTCTTTCAAAACCAATTGCACGGAAAAGCGTAGTTACAGGTAATTTTTTCTTTCTATCGATATACGCATACATCACGTTGTTTATATCGGTAGCGAATTCTATCCAGGAACCTTTAAAAGGAATTACTCTGGCAGAATATAATTTTGTTCCATTTGCATGGAAAGACTGTCCAAAGAAAACACCAGGAGAACGGTGTAACTGCGATACCACAACACGTTCTGCGCCGTTCACACAAAAAGTTCCGCTTGGAGTCATATAAGGAATAGTTCCCAAATAAACATCCTGTACGATGGTTTCAAAATCCTCATGTTCCGGATCTGTACAATAAAGCTTTAAACGGGCTTTAAGCGGTACGCTATAAGTTAATCCACGCTCGATACATTCCTGGATGGAATATCTTGGTGGGTCCACAAAGTAATCAAGAAATTCTAAAACGAATTGATTACGGGTGTCTGTAATGGGAAAGTTTTCCATGAAGGTATTATAGAGACCTTCATCTCCCCTTTCTTCTGATTTTGTTTCTAGTTGAAAGAAATCCTGAAATGACTTAATCTGGACATCCAAAAAGTCTGGATAATCAGGTTTGTTCTTTACAGAAGAGAAATTCAATCTTTCAGTTTGCGTTGCTAACATCAATGGACGGAATTATAATTTATATAAAAAGTGTGTGCGCTATAGGCTTTAAGCTTTATATACGCAAAAGGGTTTAGACCTTCAGGAGCGAATCCTGCGGTCTAAACCTAAATAAATATGCTTGTTAAGCTTATTTAAGCTCAACCTCGGCTCCTGCTTCTTCTAATTGTGCTTTTAATGCTTCAGCTTCATCTTTAGAAACTGCTTCTTTAACTGCTCTCGGTGCGTTGTCAACTAATTCCTTAGCATCTTTAAGACCTAATCCAGTTAATTCTTTTACCAATTTAACTACGGCTAGTTTAGCACCACCCGGAGCTTTAAGGATAACATCAAATTCGGTTTGCTCTTCAGCGGCTTCTTCACCACCACCTCCACCAGCAGCAACAGCTACAGCTGCAGCAGCAGGCTCGATGCCATACTCATCTTTTAATATCCCGGCTAACTCATTAACCTCTTTTACGGTTAAACTAACCAATTGTTCTGCGAAATCTTTCAAATCTGCCATTTTCTATCGTTTTAAAATGTTCTTTAATTTATATTTGTTAAAAAGTGCGTACGTGCTTATTCTTCCTTCTCAGAAAGAGTTTTAAGAATTCCGGCTAATTTACCGCCACTTGACTTAAGCGCTGAAATAACGTTTTTAGCAGGTGATTGCAATAATCCGATAATTTCTCCAACAAGCTCCTCTTTGGACTTGATATTGACCAGGGTATCTAGATAGTCATCTCCTACATAGATCGCTTCTGCAATAAAAGCTCCTTTAAGCAAGGGCTTATCAGATTTTTTTCTGAATTCTTTGATGATTTTGGCTGGAGCGTTTCCAACTTCCGACATCATAATAGATGTATTGCCTTTCAAAACATCAGGAAGTTCTCCAAATTCTTTATCGGAAGCTTCCATAGCTTTTGCAAGCAATGTATTTTTAACTACTGCTAGTTTTACGTTTGCCTTAAAACAGGCTCTGCGTAAATTTGAAGTACTCAAGGCGTTTAAACCTGAAATATCTGCAAGGTAAATAATAGAATTATTTGATAACTGCGCAGTTAAATCTTCAATTACTAATGATTTTTCTTCTCTTGTCATAATCTATAATATTATTGCTCAGTGAACCTTTTAGTGTCAATTTCAACACTAGGACTCATTGTAGAAGAGATATGTATACTCTTAATATAAATACCTTTTGAAGTCGTAGGTTTTAATTTTACCAAAGTGGTTAATAATTCCCTTGCGTTTCCAGCAATTTTCTCAGCATCAAAAGATGCTTTTCCTATTCCTGCGTGCACAATTCCTGTTTTATCAACTTTAAAGTCAATTTTACCGGCTTTCACATCAGATACTGCTTTGGCAACATCCATAGTTACAGTTCCGGTTTTAGGATTAGGCATCAAACCTCGCGGCCCTAATATTCTACCTAAAGGCCCTAATTTACCCATTACACTAGGCATAGTGATAATTACATCAACATCTGTCCAACCACCTTTTATTTTATCAAGGTATTCATCAAGACCAATATAATCTGCACCCGCTTGTTTAGCTTCTTCCTCTTTATCCGGAGTTACCAAAGCAAGCACTTTAACGTCTTTACCAGTACCATGAGGAAGGGTTACAACACCTCTTACCATTTGGTTGGCTTTACGTGGATCTACATTCAAGCGAACTGCCAAATCTACAGAGGCATCAAAATTTTCACTTGCAACTTCTTTTATTAAAGCAGAGGCTTCAGTTACCGAATACATTTTACCGTTTTCGATCTTTGACTGAGCTTCCTTTTGCTTTTTAGTTACTTTTGCCATTTTTAAATTCTATTTTGGATTAAAACGGCGCTTGCCCTTTAACAGTTACACCCATTGAGCGAGCTGTTCCCGCAACCATTTTCATAGCCGATTCTAATGTAAATGCATTTAAATCCTGCATTTTATCCTCAGCAATTGCTCTTACCGTATCCCAGGATACACTCGCAATCTTTTTACGATTAGGTTCTCCAGATCCTTTCTTAACCTTTGTTGCTTCTAATAACTGAACAGCGGCCGGTGGAGTTTTAATAACGAAATCAAAAGACTTATCTTTAAAGACAGTAATTTGAACCGGTAAAACTTTACCAGGTTTATCCTGAGTTCTGGCATTAAATTGCTTACAGAACTCCATTATATTTACTCCGGCAGCACCTAAAGCAGGTCCAACTGGTGGTGATGGGTTAGCAGCACCTCCACGAACTTGTAGCTTAACAACTTTACTTATTTCTTTTGCCATTTTTATAATTTTTAAGTGATAGTTTTACGAGTGGAAGCTTTAAAAACTATCAAAAATATATGTAACAATATTTACTATTAAACTTTTTCAACTTGCATATAACTCAATTCCAATGGTGTTTTTCTTCCGAATATTTTCACCATTACCTCAAGCTTGCGTTTCTCTTCATTTATTTTCTCAACTGTACCATTAAATCCATTAAAAGGACCATCAATTACTTTGATGGTTTCCCCAATGGTAAAAGGAATAGCAACATTATCTGCCTTAACCGATAATTCATCAACCTTACCAAGCATACGATTAACTTCTGATCTCCTTAACGGAACCGGCTCACCACCTTTGGTTTCACCAAGAAATCCTATAACTCCATTTATAGTTTTGATCATGTGAGGTACTTCCCCTCCCAAATTGGCCAAAACCATAATATAACCAGGAAAATAAACACGCTCCTTGGTAATTTTTTTTCCATTTCTAACCTGGACCACCTTTTCTGTAGGAACCAGAACTTCACCAACATAATCTTCCATTCCCTGATGGGAAACCTCACGCTCAATATATTCCTTAACCTTATTTTCCTGACCACTTACGGCACGAACAACATACCATTTTTTATCCTTTACCTCTGCCATAGCCATTTATTTAAGATTTGATCCATTCAAAATATTGCTCTATCAAAGAGCTAAATACTGTGTCCACACCCCAAATAGCTAAGGAGAATATAATTGAAAAAACGGCTACAACAATTGTTAGCCTTTGAGCCTCTGGCCATGTGGTCCAGGTAACGTGATTTCTTAATTCGCTATAAGACTCTGAAATATAATTAACGATTCCTGCCATTGTATTTTACTATTTGCACGGGTTGAGAGACTCGAACTCCCGACACCTGGTTTTGGAGACCAGTGCTCTACCAACTGAGCTAAACCCGTAAATATAAATTAAGGCATCCCACCTCTGGCAGGATACCTTAATTTCATATAAATTTAATTAGTCTAAAATCTCAGTTACCTGACCAGCACCTACTGTTCTACCACCCTCACGAATAGCAAAACGCAAACCAACAGTCATTGCAATTGTTTGTAACAACTCAACATGAATAGTTAAGTTATCTCCTGGCATAACCATTTCAACACCTTCTGGCAAAGTAATAGTTCCAGTTACATCAGTTGTACGTACGTAAAACTGTGGACGGTAATTGTTATGGAATGGAGTATGACGTCCACCTTCTTCTTTCTTAAGAACGTAAACTTCAGCTTTGAATTTTTTATGAGGCTTCACAGAACCTGGCTTACAAATAACCATACCACGGGAGATTTGAGTTTTCTCAATACCTCTTAATAGGATACCTACGTTATCTCCAGCTTCACCCCTGTTAAGGATCTTACGGAACATCTCAACTCCAGTTACAACAGAAGTCACTTTTTCAGCTCCCATCCCAATGATCTCTACAGGATCTCCAGTATTTGCAATACCAGTTTCAATACGACCGGTAGCAACAGTACCACGACCAGTAATAGAGAATACATCCTCTATAGGCAACAAAAATGGCTTATCAACATCACGTTCCGGTAATTCAATCCAGGAATCAACTGCTTCCATTAGATCCAAAACAGTTTTAGACCATTTTTCATCACCTTCAAGTGCTCCAAGAGCCGATCCTGAAATTACAGGTCCATTATCACCATCATATTCGTAGAAAGAAAGCAAATCTCTTACTTCCATCTCAACCAATTCCAAAAGTTCATCATCATCAACCAAGTCGACTTTATTCAAGAAAACTACGATTCTTGGAATACCAACCTGACGACCTAAAAGTATATGCTCACGAGTTTGTGGCATAGGACCATCGGTAGCAGCCACCACAAGGATAGCTCCATCCATTTGAGCAGCACCGGTAACCATGTTCTTCACATAATCCGCGTGACCAGGACAGTCAACGTGTGCATAGTGACGGTTAGCCGTTGCATATTCAACGTGCGATGAGTTAATTGTTATACCTCTTTCTTTTTCCTCGGGAGCATTATCGATTTGATCAAAAGCACTCGCTTCTGAATAACCAGCATCAGCCATTACTTTAGTAATAGCTGCAGTTAATGTTGTTTTCCCGTGATCTACGTGTCCAATCGTTCCAATATTTAGGTGCGGTTTGGAACGATCATAAGTTGCCTTTGCCATAATTAATAATTATTTAATCTTAGTTATATATTAGTGTTCAATTTAATGCAAAATTATAAGAGCCAACGACGAGAATTGAACTCGTGACCTCTTCCTTACCAAGGAAACGCTCTACCCCTGAGCTACGTCGGCAAAAAAGACTATCCCCACTAAGTCACACTTATGGAGATAATTTAAACAGCTGCTCTAAAAAACGCTGTTATAATTTAAACGAGCGATCTAACCTCTGGGGTGATGATCTGCTCAAAAGAATAAAACTTACGCATTATTCTTCTTTAGAATAGGAGTTCACGCCTCGGGCCTAAAAACCTTCTTTTAGAGCGAAAGATCACGCCTCGGGCGCGACGACTTTCTCCTGGAGCGAAAGACCGGGTTCGAACCGGCGACATTCAGCTTGGAAGGCTGACGCTCTACCAACTGAGCTACTTTCGCGTTTAATTCAAGATTTCGAATTCAATATTCAAAATTAATTTTGAATTCTGAATTTTGAATCTATTGGTGGGGAGAGCAGGATTCGAACCTGCGAAGACGTAGTCAGCAGATTTACAGTCTGCCCTCGTTGGCCGCTTGAGTATCTCCCCAAATAAAACTTCAATATTTCACAGAACCATTTTGCACTCTGGCTTGTTTTTTTCGAGGGGCAAATTTAATTATAAATTTCACCATTAACAAAGCTTTTCATTCAAAACTTTAAAGTCGATCAGGAAACTCCCTTCAACTTTGCTCAGGATGAACTTTTTATCCTTTTTTTATATAATGTTAAATTAATCTCAACACTACAAAACCTAAGCGGTATTCTTTCAAAATTTCAGAGCCGATGGAGGGACTCGAACCCACGACCTGCTGATTACAAATCAGCTGCTCTAGCCAGCTGAGCTACATCGGCCTTTACTACTTTTTTAGCATAAAAAAGTCCGCTATTTCTAACGGACTGCAAATGTATACATTTAATTCATTTCACAAAACAATTCTGTAAAAAATTATGATACTTTGGCGCTCATTTTTTCCTTTTTCTTTTTCAATTGCCTCGTCAAAGTACCAACGCACTCATCTACACACTCTTCAAATTTCCGACAGGTTTTTTTAACTATCACATCCCCACCCGGTATACTCAATAAAATTTCGGTGACTTTATTCTCCTTTATACTTGTATTCTGAACTTTCAGAAAAACATCAGCATAAATAATTTTGTCGTAGTAATGCTCCAACTTATCCAATCTGCCCTGGACGAAATCGATTAATTTTTGATCTGCGTTAAAGTTTACTGATTGCACATTTACTTTCATCTCCTAAAAATTTAATTAAACATTAATTTAAAATCACTTTTTATTTTGGCGGGGGTGGGCTTTTTCATAAACCTTACTTAATTCTGTAATACTATTATGAGTATAAACCTGTGTTGCCGCCAAACTGGAATGACCTAACAACTCCTTTACTGCGTTTAAATTTGCACCCTGTCCTAAAAGATGTGTGGCAAATGAATGCCTTAAAATGTGAGGACTTTTTTTTACCTTTTTGGATGCAAGACTAAAGTAATTATTAATAATCCTATAAACAAGATTTTCATATAATTTAACGCCGCGTTCTGTTATAAATAAATTAGGAGCTCCTTCCTTCACCAATTCCTCCCGGTATTTAAGGTAAACCCCAAGAAGCGAAACTATTTCCGGAAGAAGCGGCACAAACCTTTCCTTGTTTCGTTTCCCAAGAACTTTCAGCACATTATTCTTCAGGTCCAGATCCCGGACAGTAATTCCAATAAGTTCAGCCCTACGTATTCCTGTGGAGTAAAGCAATACTATAACAGAGAGGTCCCTTGAATTTTTGAAGCTGTTGGGGGAAATGGAGTTGATTACCTGCCCTACTTCATTTTCAGAAAAAGGGATCTGTATATTTTTTTTGATCTTTAAGGATTTATGTGTTGCAAGAGGAGTTGCCTCTATTTGACCTGTACGCAGAAGAAATTTATAATACGCTTTTAACGAGGAGATCTTACGGTTAACACTACGGTTGGTTAAACCCAAATTAACCAGGGCTATGATCCAATTCCTGATTTGATTGTAGTGAATGTTTTTGAGATCTTCCTCCTTAAACTCTTCCTTTATGAAGATTTCAAAGGTGCCAAGATCTGCTTCATACGCTTTCACCGTATTTGGTGAATATTTTTTTTCAAGTAACAGGTAATCCAAAAATTGATTGATGGGCATAAAAAAACTGTTGGTAAACAAAGTTATAAAACTTTGACTTACCAACAGTGGTTTATTTAAATACCCTTGAAGCAGGGCTTCTTATTCTTAGTAATAAAACTTGCGAAATAAAGAAAACTTAAAATCTGTAATAACTTTTTGATCTACCTAAAATGGTTCGATAAAAAAATTTAAACAGTAAATCTAAATTTCCTCCTGGTCTCTTAAATTCTGAATATATTCAGCTTTTTGGACCTGAGCCCTACGTACAACAGACGGTTTTGCGAATGCTTGCCTGCTTCTCAGCTGGCGCATTGTTCCGGTTCTATCAAATTTTCTTTTAAAACGCTTCAGCGCTCTGTCGATATTTTCTCCGTCTTTAACTGGTATAATTAACATAGTGTCACCTCCTTTCATTAAAATTAAGGTGCAAATATAATTCAATTGAAGGAACCTGCAACCTTTATTTAATTATTATTATTTATTTTATTTTTTTGATATTCAGAACTGTTGTAACTATCTGAAAATCTTCTTGTAATCCTTCTTATCGATTATCATTTTAGCGATAGAAAATTAAATTTTCACTAAATCCCGATTTAAAATCATTTCGCGGCCTGCTTATATTCCTTTTTATCGATCACCATTTTAGTGGTAAAAAATAGAATTTTCGCTAAAATCCTGATCTCAATTTATCTTACTCTATCTTGCCTTCTTGTATTCCTTTTTATCGATCACCATTTTAGCGATAATCTCCCTTAGGATTTCCGAAGTTCCACCGCCAATGGGGCCCAATCTGCTATCCCGAAGCATTCTCGCCATTGGATAGTCTTCAATATACCCATAACCGCCTAAGAACTGAAGACAATTATAAATCACCTCATCTGCGATCTTGGTAGATAAAAGCTTAGACATACTGGCTTCTTTCACCACGTAAACCCCATCGATCATTCTTTTAACTATTGAATAATTGAATTCTTTACACATTTCAACTTCACTGGCCATTTCTGCAACAGAATGCCGTAGCGCCTGGAATTGATCTATCGTCTTCCCAAAAGCCACGCGTTCCCCCATATAATTAATAGCATAATCCAGTGCGAATTCTGCGCGGGCATGTGCATTTATACCCATGATGAGTCGCTCCAGTGCGAAATGCTGCATGATATAGTTAAACCCAAGATTTTCCTCTCCCATCAGGTTTTCTGCGGGGATCTCAACATTATCAAAAGCGATTTCAGCTGTATCTGAAGCTCTCCAGCCTAATTTATTCAATTTTGTTGCAGAAATTCCCGGAGTATCCCGGTCGACAACAAAAATACTCATTCCTTTTCCTCCTTTTTCAGGAGCTGTTTTGGCCGCAACTATTAAATAATCTGAATAAATTCCGTTGGTGATAAAGGTCTTGGATCCATTAAGAATATAGACATCTCCTTTTTTAACAGCGGTACTTCGCATCCCTGCAACATCCGATCCTCCAAAAGGCTCCGTAATACAAAGACATCCTATTTTATCACCGGCAATACTTGGAGCCAGATATTTTTCTTTAACCCTGTCATCTCCTTCCTTCAGCAAATGTGTCATTGCCAGGTAGGCATGAGCCCACATAGCTGCCGCAAATCCACCGGAATTAATCTTTTGTAATTCCTCTAAAAATATTGTGGTATAAAAAAGGTCCAGATCCAGTCCTCCGTATTGCTCCGGATAATTCAAACCGAAGTATCCCATATCTCCGAATTTTTTCCAGATAAAACGCTCTATAGTTCCTGTTTCCTCCCATTTTTCAATATGAGGAACAACTTCCTTCTGCAAAAATTCCTGGAAGCTTTTTCTGAAAAGTTCATGCTCTTCTGTAAAATACATATTCTTTAAAATTTAATACTTAATACAAGACTGGTTTTTAAATAAAGACAAGTGAATCCTGCCCGGAAGACTCCTGTTCCATAAAAAAGATCAGGATTTTTAGAATGATTTAGCCAGGATTAATTTAGCTTTTAACCAGCCAATTTAAAAATCTTTATTTTACGGACAAATATAATGCAATTCGGTCTATTTTTTCTGAAGGAAAGTCCTTAATTTTTGCCAATTCTTCAAAATTATAGATTTTTTCGTTCAACAATCTATAATTAATTATTTCCCTGGCTAATTCATATCCAATATATGGAACAGCTGCTAGCTCAAGAACGGTCGCTTCATTAATATCATAAACGGTATGAGAAGGAATTGTAAGAACCGTAAACTGACTTTGGAGTTCCGCCCGAACTTCATAATTAAGCCCGTAGATATCTTTAAGCTGAATATCATCCAGAAAACCGCCAATTTTATTCCTGTAATTAATAATCCTTCCAGCCAACACCTCTCCAACTCCATAAATACCGGTTAAATCTTTGAGGGTAGCCAGATTGATATCCTTTTTGTTCTTAGGGTGGATTTTATCCGGGGCAGGTTTTCTTTCTGAAGATGAGGATTTTTCTAAAGTTACCCAATCCGGGAATTTGAAATAGGGTGAGATTTCATTGAGAAGAGAATCGGAAATACCTGTTACCTTCTGAAAGTCTTCAGCAGAATTCACCCACTTCTCCTCTGCCCTGAAAAAATGTAGCTTATCGATCTCCTCAGGAGTCATTCCCAGGGTATATCCTTTATAATCTGTAATAAAATTCGGGTTAAAAGGAAAGATTTCGGCTACAAAATTTTGTTCTTCAGAAGCTTTAATAGAATCGATTGTTTTCTGAAACCCAGAAAGCTCTTTCTCATGGGTCATAGATCTCTTTTCCGTGGGAGTAAAATCTACAAAGAAATAAACCAACTGAAGGATTATAATGATGAGCACAAATAAAAAAATCCCATTTCGCTCACTTCTTGTGAAAACAAAATGGGATTTTAAATTTCTCATCAGTTCTAATTCATTAAGAGGCCTTAGCTTTTTCCGGGGATTTATAGAGTTCGCCGGCTTTAAGCTTCTTAACGTAATCACGAAGATCTTTCTTCACTTCTCCGGACATTATATATAAACCAATAATGTTAGGAAAAGACATCGCCAGGATCATCATATCTGAAAAATCCAGTACAGCACCAAGGCTTACTGAGGCTCCTACAACTACAAACACAAGGAACAATACTTTATAAACAATTTCACTTTTTATGCTTTTCCCAAACAGGTATGTCCAGGCCCGCATTCCGTAATAAGACCAGGAAATCATGGTAGAGAATGCAAATAAGAATACTGCAGCTGCCAGAACATACGGGAACCAGGAGATTACGCTTCCAAAAGCATCTGATGTTAACTGCGCTCCGGCTATTCCCACCACTTCATGTTTTCCTGTAAAGATCAACACCAAAGCAGTAAGCGTACAAACCACAACGGTATCTATAAAAGGTTCCAAAAGAGCCACAAAACCTTCAGAGGGTGGATGGTTCGTTTTTGCCGCACTATGCGCAATCGCTGCCGATCCTACTCCTGCTTCATTCGAGAATGCCGCACGCTGGAAACCTACGATCAATACCCCAATAATTCCACCTTTTAAGGCACTTGGACTAAAAGCTCCATCTATTATTGCAGTAAATGCAGGCCCAATATTCTCTATGTTTATTCCAATTACGGTTAAACATCCAAGGATATAAACTCCGGCCATTACAGGCACAATTTTCCCTGTAACCTTTGCAATACTGCTAATTCCTCCAATGATAACAACTCCAACCAATAAAGCTGTTACTACACCAAACCAGAAGCCATTTCCTACTAGGAACGGAAACATACCTTCAAGTTGTTCAAAAGATTGGTTTGCCTGGAACATATTTCCACCTCCAAAAGAAGCTCCAATTGCCAGAACCGCAAACATAGCGGCAAGCACTTTTCCAAGGCCTTTTTTATTGCGTTTTTCAAGTCCGTATCTTAAATAATTCATCGGACCACCAAAAACACGACCTTCACTATTAATAAATCTATATTTTACACCAAGGGTACATTCCACAAATTTTGAAGACATCCCCAACAATCCGGCAAGGATCATCCAGAAGGTAGCTCCTGCACCTCCCAGTGAAATAGCCACAGCAACCCCTGCTATATTCCCTAAACCTACAGTTCCGGAAACAGCCGTTGCCAATGCCTGAAAATGCGTAACCTGTCCGGGTGCATTAGGATCATCATATTTACCCCTGGCAAGATCCAGGGAATGCCTGAATCCTTTAATGTTGATAAAGCCCATTCTTAGGGTGAAAAATAAAGCTCCAAACAATAACCAAACTACAATAAAAGGAATATTCTTAGTTACTGGGTCCCCGTTAGGATGAAGCAAAGGGATGTCCTCCTCGTATTCTATTTGAGCAAGATTATGAGCTCCTTGTTCTATAACGTGTTTTTTATTTTCAGAATTGTATATCACCTTTCCTTCATCAACCAAATAACGGAGTGTTCCTGCGGCATTTGCCACCACGGTAATATCCTCTCCTTTATCTGAAGATACTATTGCTATTTCCTCCCCTTCATCTACAGAGGTACCTTCAGGCTTCAACCATTGTTTCAAAATAAACCTGTCTTCAACAGAAGCTGTCCAGCCGGTGACCGGAACATTTTTAAGATCTGCATAACTAACGGGATCATAAATCCCAATTGCAGAAAACAAATCCCAGAAAAGAACCTTTTCAATACTGGCCACAAGCGGAATGAAAGTACCGTTAAAATGTTCAGTAATGGCTTCGGCTTTAATGGTATAGGATCTTGTAATGGATGTACCGGCAGCATCAGAAATAATTACCGTATTGGCAATACCTTCTGCTAATCCTTCAGATCGTTGGGAAGATAATGGCGTATCTTGGTTATCCCACTTATAGGTATAAGGCGGAGTACCCCCGGTAACCTCTAGATCTATAAAACCGTCATTAATTAATTTGGATGGATTTCCAACTTTTGCCTCTACCTCAAGTTCCTGAGCAAATAAGGAAAACATGGAAAAGAATAAAAGCGATGAAAGTAAGTACTTTCTCATAAAGATTTATTAATTGTTAATTAAGGTTGTTTTTACAGCGTAGCAAGTTGCTAAAAAAATAGCCTTTTTCAAATTTTTACAAGTTAAAATGTAAATGATTTGTTAATTTAAATAATAACTCAGATTCTGATTCACAAATAACTTTCAGATAAATCACAGTGAATCCAACAACAATTGAAATGCAATTAATTGAAATACAGAATCATAACACACTTACAAGTCAAAAACCGAAGTTCGCTTTGTATAGATGAGATCCTTTATTTTTAACCAGAAAGCCAGGGTCAAATAGATGGCAAATCCAAATCCCATTGTGGCAAATGATAAGTAGATGAAGAATAAACGTATGCTTTTGGCTCTAATACCAATCTTATCTGCCAACCTGGAAGACACATAGAAGCCATTTCGTTCAAAATAATGACGGATAGAATAAATAAATTTAAGCATAGCACAAATATAAGAATTACCTAAAGCCCTGAATTAATTTTATTCCTAAATTACAATCCAAACATAGATTTTTATCACAATATTGAGATTTTAAATGAAGTAATGCCTGGGACTGCAACGCATTTATGGAAGTGTTCTCTCTTAATTTATTAAATTTTGCTGTTATCCCGTTCTTTTCTGAAATTATCTCTTCCATTAATTCCAGTACATCCTCACTCGCTCCTGCTCCTGTTTTTTTTGAATAACAAAATTTTAAAGGAATCAAGGTATTTATAATCAATAGATCCCTAAAAAATTTTGTGAGGAATTTTCTCTTTGAAGGGTGGGGTTTATCAAAGGAATAATGGGTTTTCCAATAATCAGAAGTTTCTATTTCAAAGATTTCATAGAGTTGATATTTGTCTTTTGCTGATATTATCTTTGAAAAAAGATGCGGCACCTTATGATATAAACCAGCCAGCTGTGAGAGCCTGATATTGGGAAAATTATCGGGTCTTAATCTGAAAAATTTTACCCTTTCCACATACTCATTTTCCAAACTATATTTATGTTTAAGAAATTCATACTCTTTCTTAAATTTGCGGTATTGAATATCCTCTATGCGTTCTTCCAGTAAGCCAGACTGTCCTAAAAAAAGCGCTTCCAATGCAAGTTGGGAATTCTGGTTTTTCTGAATAATTTTAAAATCAATGCTTTGTGCCATATTTAAAAAAGCCCCGCCATTAACATTAAGGCCAAAGTTTCTTGCAAGCAATTTAAACAATACTTCTTCCCAGTTATTTCCCGAATTCCTCAAGAGTTCCAGGATGATTTCCGATTTATCCTGCAGGCGTTCAAAGTACATTCGCTCCAGCCAGTTGTTCATTTCAAAACCATCAAATTTATGAAAATCCCTTTCACAGTTAATCCATTTATCGTTGGGGGCAATTAATAATTTCCTGTAATTTTGAAGTGTGTTTTCCGGGATCAAATCCTGCAATTCCAGCGTTGGAATAGGGGAATTATCTTTTCTGAATATTTCCACATCATCCTTCCAAACCACGTGAAGTATAACATTGTCATAATTAGGATCGGTTTCGTGATTATGAACATACCAATCTGAAGATTTTAAATGAATCTCTACATTTCCTGCCCACAACTGCCCCCCAATATCCATCTTTGCATTAAAAAAATCGGGGCCGGAATTAAGATTTGGAGTTCCGGTACTTATGATGGTTACCGGCAAATTGGAAACTGTTTTGGCACTGCCAAAATCAAATTTCTTAAAGCGCCAGATATAATGTAGAAAATCTTCCTGCATTAACTAAAAATAAACCTTTTTAGTTAATAAACTGACTAATAATTTATTACGATTTAAAAATCCCCTGAAAAATTCCGGTTTTACTTTTCTGGAAGTTGCTTCGCTACATCCTCAATTATCAAATCTACCCAATACCTGTACATAAGTCCGCTGGGATGAAGGCTATCCCCTGCGGTTAGTTCAGGATTGTTTTTAGCTTCCCTGGAGATAGGAGTAATATTATAAAAAGCTACATTATAAGCTTCGGCAACTTTTCTAAAAACAGCATTAAAAGCATTGATTTCCCTACCTATAACCTCCGAGTTTTCTTCCCCGAAAGGTGTGGCTCCATAATCTGGGATACTCACTGCAAAAACCCCTTTTTCACGGGTTCGGGAATGATTGATCGCTTTTCTGAAAAGTTCATTTAATTCGGCTTCATATTCTGAAATACTTTTGCTCTGATATTGGTTATTTACTCCTATTAAAATTGAAACAAGATCAAAGTCCTGCTGCACATTGAGATTGGTTTCCATGGCATCCAAAAGATTCCCGGTGGTCCAGCCTGTTTTTGCTATTATTTTTGGTGCCGCCATTTTATAGCCAAGTGCTCGCAGCATTTCAGCAAGCTGGACCGGCCAACGTTGTTCTACAGGTAAACTTTCACCTATGGTATAGGAATCCCCTAAAGCGAGATAGCTGAAATCTGCATCATTGGAATTAACTATTTCTGAAGTGGAATTGCATCCCGTTAAAGTTCCAATAAGGATTAATAGAAATAGTAATTTTTTCATAAAAATGACTTTTGTTTTCAAATTAACGTATTTTAGTCCATCTGAAAACAATTTTACAATAATCTTAGAAATACCACCATGAAAAAAATTCTTTTAACAGTTCTTATTCTCTCCGGAACTATGGTCTTTTCCCAGGAAAAATCGGGAGCAGCCCAATTCTGGGAAAACCTTAGATCTCACTGCGATAAAGCTTATGAAGGCAAATTAGCAGCACATATAAAAAATGATGATTTCAGCGGAAAAACTTTAACGATGTATGTTCGTTCCTGTGAAGATGGCCGTATTACCATTCCATTTTATGTGGGAGATGACAAATCCAGAACCTGGGTACTCACTTATGAAGACGACAGGATAAAACTTAAACATGATCACCGTCACGAAGATGGAAGTGAAGATAAAATCACACAATATGGGGGTACAGGTACAAATTCGGGATTGGATACCATCCAGTTTTTCCCGGCCGATCAGGAAACTGCAGATTTGATTCCGTATGCTTCTACAAATGTTTGGTGGATAACCCTGGATGAAAAAAGCTTCACCTACAACCTTAAACGATTAGGTTCTCCAAATCCTGAGTTCAATGTGACTTTTGATCTCACAAAACCAGTGGAAGCTCCGGGAGCTCAATGGGGCTGGGAGTAATCACGCCCAATTTGGACGTACTCCCAGCTTTCCTATTAAAACCGAAGATACTTAGACATTTCCTTGCAGGATTTTTTGTTAAAGTATTTTTTATAGGGAATAGGAAGCTTTTTAGTTATATTATTCCTTTAATAAGAAATATTACAAATTTGTCGCCGGAACCAAAAACATGAAACCCGAAGAAGATGCTCATGCAAACAAAGAAAATCAGGATTCCATTCCTTATAAAAAGAAAAGGAATCGAAAAACCGACCCTCTTAACATAGGCTTTAAAACCCCTTTAAAAGACCATAAAAATCCCATAATAAGGGGGTTTGCCAGGACAGGTTATACAATTTGGATCGTGGTAATGGTTGTGGGAATAATTCTGGCATTTGTCGTTGCAATTTTCCTGGTATGACATGAGCATAACGGAAATTGGATAAAAACACCAATGAACCCGCCTGCAATCGGGCAGGGATATGCGAATTACTCCCGATAGCTATCCGGGAGACCAATGAAAAGCAATAAAAAACACAAATGAAACCTGTGAATGTCTTCTTTTTTAATGCGGTCTTTATCTTCCTAAGTATAAGTATTCTTGCGGCCAAAGTTAATCTGCCAAACTGGATCACTTCCTACGTAAATGATTTCCTTTGTATGCCGGTGGTTCTTACCGTATGTTTGAAAACCGTGCAATACATAAAAAAGGATAATGCTGTCCTGCTTCCTTTATTGCCAATACTTACCCTAACTTCCTTTTATTCAATCTTTTTTGAGTGGTATATGCCACAGGTTGAGACGCGGTATACTGCAGACTGGGTAGATGTTATTATGTATTTTTCCGGAGCTTTGTTATTCTATTCGTTACAATTTATTTCTACAAAAAAAAAGCGCCCAAACCGGACGCTTCAATATTAATTTACAAAGCTTAATCTAAATATCCCATTTTTTGCATCCACTCATCGTTGTAGATTTTACCTACGTACCTACTGCCGTGATCATGAAATAAGATCACTACAACATCATCCTTCGTGAAATGCTCCTTTAATTGCAGTAAACCCTTAATTGCGGCTCCTGCGCTGTTTCCAAGAAACATACCTTCCTCCTGGGCAAGACGTCGCGTATAAACTGCAGCATCTTTATCGGTTACTTTTGTAAACCCATCTATGATATCAAAATCCACATTTTTCGGTAAAATATCCTCCCCAATTCCCTCGGTTACATAGGGATAGATTTCATTCTTATCAAAAATGCCCGTTTCGTGATATTTCTTAAATACAGATCCATAGGTATCGATACCCCATACTTTAATATTCGGGTTCTGTTCCTTCAAATATTTTCCAACTCCAGAAATAGTTCCTCCAGTTCCTACTCCAACCACAAAGTGAGTAACTTTACCATCGGTTTGTTTCCATATCTCCGGGCCAGTGCTTTCATAATGGGCTTTCGTATTGGACAAATTGTCGTATTGGTTCACATACCAGGAATTTGGTGTTTCCTCAGCCAGTCTTTTTGAGGTAGAATAATAAGACCTTGGATCTTCCGGAGGAACATCTGTTGGGCATACCACCACTTCACTCCCCACCGCACGAAGAATATCCATTTTCTCCTTGCTTTGCTTATCGCTAAGAACACACACCATTTTATAGCCTTTTATAATTGCTACAAGGGCAAGTCCCATCCCTGTATTTCCGGACGTGCCTTCTATAATGGTTCCTCCCGGCTTTAAACGGCCATCCGCCTCGGCTTCCTCTATCATTTTCACCGCCATTCTATCTTTTACAGAATTTCCGGGATTGAAAGTTTCATATTTAGCAAGCACCAGGGCATCTATGTCCTCGGTTAATTTATTCATCTTAACCATAGGGGTGTTCCCAATAGTACCTAATATATTTTCAGCGTAATCCATAGTTTAATTTTGAAAGGGCAAAGGTAATCCTATCTTAAAACCTTTCCAAGGAAATGAAAGAATAGCGTGAAATGAGAATTTCTAATCAAATTTCATCGCCTTCACGGGAGAAATTTTGGTGATCACAATAGAAGGGATCAACAGCATTAAAAGACATAAAATTAAGGTCCCCAGGTTGACGCCTACAATATATTCCCATCCTATATAGACCGGAACTTCAGTGACGTAATAAGTTTCCGGATTCAATGGAAAAAGTTTAAAATATTTCTGAATAAAAAGCATTCCCAGACCTATCAAATTTCCCCAGAATAACCCTAATCCTATTAAATACGCAGCATTATAAAGAAAGATCTTCCGAATGCTCCAATTTCCATTTCCCAAAGCTTTCAATATCCCAATCATTTGGGTTCGCTCCAGAATAAGCACCAATAGGGCTGTTATCATATTAATTCCTGCCACCAGGATCATTATCCCAATTATGAGCGCAATGTTAAAATCGAACAGCGAGAGCCATTCAAAAATGGAATAATACTTTTGTTTGATTGTTTGGGTATCGAGCAGGGAGCCGGTATTCTCATACACCTCTCCTCCCTTTTCGTCAATTTTATCAAAGTTATCTATAAAAACCTCAAACCCGCCAACCTGATCTTTTTCCCAGTTATTGAGCCGCTGAATATGACGTATATCTGCAAGTATGTACAATTCGTCAAATTCCTGAAATCCGGAACTGTAAATCCCCTTCACTTCAAAAGCCCTCAGCAACGGAGGCCTGTTCGCATCTTCCCTGAGGAAATATGTGATCACTTTATCCCCAATTTTAAATCCCATTCTCCGGGCTAAGTAGTCTGAAATAAGGATGTCTTCATTTAAATTCTGGCTAAAATCCGAAAGTTCACCTTCCACCATGAAATCCTCAAAATTCTCCCATTTATAATCTGCTCCTACCCCTTTTACGATAATTCCTTCAAAATCGGTTTCGGTTCTAATAATCCCTGCTTTTGAAGCAACTGCCTGCACATGGGTTATCCCCTCCACACTTTTAAATTCCGGATAAAAATCCTGGTTCAGGGAAACCGGCATCAGGGAAACCTGGGAACTGTTATTATCGTAATTTGAAATGATAATATGGCCATTAAAAGCGGCGATTTTCTCCTGTATCTTCATCTGTAAACCCATTCCCGTGGCAAAGGAAACCAACATCATGATCACCCCAATGGCAATGGCAGCGATCGCGATTTTTATTATCGGAGCCGAAATGCTACTTTTATACTTTTTAGTGCTGATAAGCCTTTTGGCTATAAAAAACTCAAAATTCAATACGATCTCAATGATTAATAGATTATTCAAAAATACATTTTTATTCGTTCTTATCACGATTGTTTCCTGCGGAAGGAGCACAGGCCAGAACGAAATTTCAAATCAGAAACCGCAAATAAGTACCCAATCTGATTCGATTTCTTCTGAAGTTCCCAAAAGAATACTGATAGGTGCCGAAAGAATTGAGGAATATTTACCCTTGCTGAAGAATAAGAGAATAGGAATCATAGGAAACCAAACTTCAGTGATCTTAAACTCCACCGATTCTTCTTCCGAAGAAAAAAAACACACACATCTGGTTGATTCCTTACTGGCACTGGAGGTTGATATTGTTCGGGTTTTTGCTCCTGAACATGGTTTTCGCGGAACCGCAGATGCCGGGGAAACCGTGAAAGATGGAAAAGATCCTCAAACCGGCTTACCTATTATTTCTCTTTATGGAGATAATAAAAAACCCAAACCGGAACAACTGAAAGATATTGATATCTTGGTTTTTGATCTTCAGGATGTGGGAGCGCGCTTTTACACCTATATTTCCTCTTTACATTATGTTATGGAAGCCAGTGCCGAAAACAAAATTCCGCTCATCGTTTTGGACAGGCCAAATCCAAACGGACATTATGTAGATGGGCCGGTTTTAAATCCCAAACATCAAAGTTTTGTAGGAATGCATCCTGTTCCTGTGGTGCACGGCATGACAATGGGGGAATATGCGCGAATGATCAACGGAGAAAAATGGCTAAAAAGCGGAATGCAATGTGATCTGGAGGTGATTAAATTGACGAATTACGATCATAAGACATCCTACAGTCTTCCGGTAAAACCATCTCCAAATTTACCAAACGATCAGGCCATCAACTTATATCCAAGCTTATGTTTCTTTGAAGGAACCAATGTAAATGCAGGACGGGGAACAAAAACCCAGTTTCAGGTTTTTGGATCTCCTTTTTTGAATAAAGCTGTTTTTGATTATACTTATACTCCACAATCCATGGAAGGTGCTAAAAATCCGAAGCATCTGGGAAAACTATGTTATGGAAGATATCTTAAAAACTACCCTAAAACAGACAGAATTAATTTATCCTGGCTAATCGAGGCATATAACAACACATCAGATAAATCTCAGTTCTTTAACTCATTTTTCACCAAACTTGCAGGCGAAACAGTCCTACAAAAACAAATTGAAAACGGACTTTCAGAAGAAGAAATAAGGGAAAGCTGGCAAAAAAATTTAGAAAAATTTAAAACAGTTCGTGCAGAATATTTACTATATTAATGGTAGAAATATTTAAACGGATTTCCAATGTTACTGGCTGCATCAAATTATTTATTGCAAAGTTTTTATCTGGCACTGCTCATATTGCCTGTTATGGCAATAATTCATATGCTCCAGTATGAATTTAATCCCCGGAACAAACTCATCTGGATCCTGATAATTATTTTCTTACCCTTCTTTGGTTCAATTCTATATTTTATTTTAAACAAAAGGTACCGAAGAGAAAATCCATAGACGGCTTGTCTAAACCTTTATCCGCTTTTTCATAGCCTCAACAATATTTAAAGCTGCCGGACATATAAAAGTGTTTTCTATTGTTAATTTGGAGATTTTATGAAAGTCTTTACGATCTGTATGCGGGTATTCGCGGCAGGCTTTAGGGCGTACCTTATAGATGGAACAATAATTATCGACTCCAAGGAACGTACAGGGAACGCTTTGCAACACAAAATCATTATCTTCATCCACCCGAAGGTAGGTTTCAATAAACTGAACAGGTTTTAATTTAAAATATTTGGAGATCCTTTCAATATCCTTGTTGGTAAAAAGCGGCCCCGTGGTTTTACAACAATTTGCACATTCCAAACAATTGGTTCTGGCAAACTCTTCTTCGTGGAAATCCATCATTTGGGTATCTAAATGTTTCGGCGGCTTTTTATGCAGTTTCGCGAAGAATTTTTTATTTTCCTTATGCTTATCTTTGGCCTTTTCAGGGAGATTTTTCAAGATTTCTTCCATAGTGCAAATATATGAAGAAGCAGGACAGCCACAAGGAAGATATTGATGTGTTCGGGAAAGCGATCACGGAATTTTACCATCGAAAAGACGAAACCCCGATAATCGTCCATTCCCCCGATTTTGATGATGATGAAATCCCTGTACCTTATCTTTTCCGAAGTTTTAAGGAAATGCCTCCTTTGGAAAAGGAAGCCCTGAAAAACTGTACCGGAAAGGTGCTGGACGCCGGCTGCGGTGCAGGAAGCCATTCGCACTACCTTCAAAAGGAAAGAAATTTGAATGTAACCGCCATAGACACTTCAAAAGGAGCTGTTGAAATATGTGAATTACGGGGGATTAAAGATGTGAGGAATATTGATTACTTCCAGTTGAAGGATGAAAAATTCGACACTATTTTGTTGTTGATGAATGGTACCGGAATTATTGGTAAACTTAGCAATCTGGATGACTTTTTTCAGCAAACTAAAAAGCTTTTAAATAAAGGCGGAAAGGTTTTGATCGATTCTTCAGATCTCAGTTATCTTTTCGATAAAGATGAAGATGGAGGAATTTGGATTGATTTGGAAGCTCCTTATTATGGTGAGTTGCAATTCAGCATAAGTTACAAAGGAGAAACCTCAACAGAATTTAACTGGTTATATCTTGATTTTGACACCCTTGAACTGGCAGCTGCAAAAAACGGCTTTACCTGTAAAATGTTGAAAAAAGGAGAACATTACGATTATCTGGCAGAATTATCTCCAAATTAGATTCTAAAATTCACAACATAATCATCATTAAAGTAAAATTTATTAGTTTTAGACCTTGGTAAAACCCTCATTGATGAACTTTCAAAAAACCCTGTCCATTTGCCTTCTTGTTTTAGTATTCCTTGGATGTTCTAAAGATGATTCTTCTTTTGATGAAAGAAATTCCGGAATCGACAAAAGCGCAAATTTAAAGACTCTTGGAGCCTCGGCCAACGAACTTCTTAGCGACGAAAAATTTACATCCATCCGTATTGAAATGGTGTATGTTCCCGGATTTGAGCCATCCCAAATAACCCTGGATAATCTCATCGATTTTTTAAAGGAAAGAACTTTCAAGCCAGATGGAGTTTCCATTACAACCAGAGCTGTTGCAACTTCCGGAAAAGCTCCTTTTAACATCGACGAAATTGTAGAAATTGAGGCAGACGAACGCCTGCTTTTTAATGCAGGAGATGAAATTACCGTCTACATCTATTTCGCCGATGGAAGTCATGAAGATGACAACAATACTAAGGTGATCTTAGGATCTGCATACAGGAATACTTCAATGGTAATCTATGGAAAAACCCTTCGTGCCATCGCAAGCAGGACAAATGCTCCAGATAAAAGCATGGTGGAAAGCACTGTTGTAAATCACGAGTTTGGTCATCTTTTTGGTTTGGTAGACGTTGGCTCACCAATGCAGGTAAATCATCAGGATAACGAAAGCGCAGCTCATTGTAATGTGGATGACTGCCTGATGTTGGCAAATGTTTCTTTTGGAAGCGGGATTTTAGATATGACCGATCATAATGAAATACCCCAACTTGAAGATCTTTGTATTCGTGATCTGCAGGCCAATGGAGGGAGATAAAAAAGAGGGTTTCTAAAAGTATAATTTCGTCAAGCTGAACTGGTATCAGCTTCTAACTTATTTTTTAGTTATCATCATCTGAGATTCTGAAATAAATTCAGAATGACGATTAAAAAAACATTCAGACGGCATCTTTTAAAATTTAGAATGAATCAAAAACCTCGGAGCAAGCCCACGAGGTGTGAATTGGAAAATACTTTTAAAAATTCGAGGCAGCCTCGGGGAATTAAACCCTCAATAGGAATTAAAAAACCAGCTCCCCGTTCACATAGGTTTGTGAAACTTTAATGTTAGGGATTTCATCTTCCGGAACTGTCATGATATTCTTTTCAAGTATGATAAAGTCGGCGAATTTTCCCGGTTCGATACTTCCTTTTTCATCTTCCTCAAAATTGCTGTAAGCCGCCCATATTGTCATTCCTTTTAAGGTTTCCTCGCGTGACAATGCCTGCTCCATTTTGTAACCTCCTTCAGGATAATTTTCAAGATCTTTTCTGGCAACCGCAGCATAAAAAGTATAAAACGGACTCACCTCTTCTACCGGAAAATCTGTTCCCAGGGCTATGATACCAGCCTGATCCAATAATTTCTTGAAGGCATAAGCTCCTTCGATACGTTTTGCTCCCAATCTGTCTTCCGCCCAATACATATCGCTGGTTGCGTGCGTAGGCTGAACCGATGGGATTATATTTTTACTGAAATACTTAAACTCTGCTTCATCAACAACCTGAGCATGTTCCACTCTCCACCGTCTGTCTTCTGAAGCAGATAAAAGTTCATCATAAGTTTTTAAAACCACGCTGTTTGCAGAATCTCCTATAGCATGTGTATTTAGCTGAAATTTAGAATTCGCAACCCTTTTTGCGGTTTCCTTAAAATCTTTTATTGGAGAAAGTAAGGCTCCGTAATGCCCGGCTTTATCTGAATATGGTTCTTTTAATGCAGCTCCGCGGGAACCTAATGCGCCATCTCCATAAAACTTGACCGAACGCACATTCAAACGTTCTGTTTTAATCGGATCTTTATCCAGATAGAAATCTAAATTTTCGGGGGTATTGCTAATCATTGCATAAATCCTGATCTTCAGGCTTCCCTCCTTTTGCAAACTATCCATTAACTGGATGGTATTTTTATCTATTCCAGCATCAACTACTGTTGTTAGTCCGAAACTAAAACTGATTTTCTGGGCTTCAAGTAAAGCAGTGGTTTGCTCCTCCAAAGAAGGTTCCTCCTGTGCTTTGGCAACCAAATCCATTGGGTTATCGATAAGGATTCCTGTTAATTCGCCGTTTTTAATTTCAATAGCACCACCATCTGCCGGAGTGTTTACTGTGATACCGGCAAGATCCAGAGCGGCCTGATTGGCCAAAAGGGCGTGTCCGTCTATACGTGTAATGGCGATAGGAATATCCGGAAAAAGCAGGTCTAAAGTATCTTTATTAGGAAATTCCTTTACTTCCCAGTCATTCTGATCCCAACCACGTCCTGTTATAAAATCAACATTTCTGGCTTCCTGAAAATCCACAATGCGTTGTACTACTTCCCTAAAGCTTTTGGTTCCTGTTAAATCAACTTTTTGCTGTTGTAACCCAAGTCGGTAAAAATGAGCATGCGCATCAATAATCCCGGGAATAATGGTCTTTCCACCTGCATCCAGCTTTTCTTTAAAATCGTATTTATCCTTTAAATATTCGGCCGTACCTGTTTCCAGAAATTTACCGTCTTTAATCACAAAAGCTTCTGTGGAAGTAAAATCATCATCTACGGTATAAACTTCCGCATTGAAAACCAAAAGATCTGCCGCTGGTTTTTTATTGGAATTACAGGCTGAAAATAAGCCAATAAGTAAAAAAGCTCCTAGTATATTTTTAAACATCTTACTATTTTTTTGCTAAAAATAAAAAATGTGCCCCACAACTGGAGCACATTTTTAATATTTAATGAAATCTTTCTATAATATCCCTGTAACAGCCTCCCAAATGGCGTCCCTAATACTTTTATTCGCTCCGGCTGCAAGCGCAATTGAAACTGCTAAACCTATCATTGCATAGGAGAAATCTTTAAAGATCATTCTTCCGGCTTTTTTGCGATGTTTCTTACCTTTTTTATTTCTGGAAAGGCTGATCGCAATTTCCCTACCACCAATAATCCCTAAGAAAACCCAGGTTGTACTCATAGGAACCGTACTAATAAAGAGTTTATAAATTAGCAAGATCACATAGGTTAAATCTACAAGGGTTGCTGCACGAACATCTGAAATTCGTACTTTTTCACTAACAACGCTTTGAATCTTATCGCCCCTTAAGTAAAATAACACTCCTAATCCGGCAAAAATTGTTGAGGCAAATATTATAAATTGAAAAATATCCAATTGTCTTGGTAAAAACACAGCGATATTTGCTCCATCCTGCATCACCCAAACTCCCCACAGTGTTCCGCTTACAATCCACTGAATTACCGGCCAGGCTTTATGATATTTACGGCTTTTAAAATACTTTTTAATGGTATTATAGGAAAGATACCACACCAGAAAAGACAGGATAAAGGCTAAAATATAACCAGTCCAGGATTTCCATACTACTGAAGTTATCCCGGAAGTATCGGCACTAAAAACACTTAAAATAAGAAAGGTTGTTGAAACCGGCATTCTTAACCTGGTCAGTATAAGCAGAACTAGCGGCGCTATTATCTGAAAAAAACTGAAATTAACAGGATGAGGATAGGGTGTAGTTCCATCGGGTTTGAGAAGCCTTTGATAGGTAACATCCCCATCATATTGTATATAGCTATAGGTAACAACCAGCACAAACACACCTCCAATAAACAGCCACATGATCCACCACGGACGCGCTTTATTGCTTTCAATAAAAGTCCCCAGGGACTGGATACTATCATTGGCAACTGTTGCGTAAGCTGCAAATAAGAATCCCAACCACATCGCTGCCTGGGTATTTCCTGTAAATATTCCAGCCAGTACCAAACCACCTATAACTATTGCCAGGAATGTTTTTTCCTGAACCATAAAATCCAGGACATTGAGATACGGACGTGAGCGGTCACTACGATTATATTTTGCCATCTAGAAAGCTTAAATTGGTTTCAAAATTATAATGAAAAATTTAAGCAGCAATATTAAGTTAATTAAATGATTCCTAAAAATAGATCCTTCCTAACTTTCAGTATTGCAAAGAACACAGTTCTTTTTCATAGAAGGAACATTTTTAGTCTATTAGTTTACAGGACCTTATCTCAGGAAAAACTCAAGAGAAATTTCAAAGCAAGAAATATCTTAATTTTGCAGAAAACTTACTGGAACGCGACGGGTAAACATCTGGAATTTAAAATCACTGGTGGGATTAAAAGCAGAAGGCTGTCTTATTAAGAACAGCCTTCTACTTTAAAAATGAAAAAAATGCTTAAAAATCGAATTTATAGGTTGCACCTGCCATTACCTGAATTCCCTGCACGGGAAAATTTGACCAGCGCTGATAACTCTCTCCCAATAAATTATTACCCCGGGCAAAGATTGAAAGTTGTTCATTGAACCTATAACCCAAATTAGCATTAAGATCTACAAAACTGTCTAAGGTTATTGTTTGTGAACTTAGGCCATCAAGACCCGTTAAAAACGGTCTCCTATCCTTACGTTCTCCGGTGAAAAACAAATTAGCACCGGCAAACCATTTTTCAGTGATCTGATAATCTGCAAGAATGGAAGCTTTAAAGTTTGGCAAATTCCAGGCTTCTTCTTCAAATTGTGAACTATAACTAAAAACAGTTGCATTTAATCCCAATCTAAAATTCCGTTTAACATCTACATTGATCTCCCCAAAAAATGAAGCTGTTTTAACATCATCATAAACAACACCGAAGGAATTTCCATAGCTATAATCCTCAGGATTTAGATCACTGGTTAAATTGTTTTGATAAAGCGCTTTATTGATTTCAGACATATAACTTCCTCTAAAATTATAGGCCATACTGTTGGTAAGCTTTCCCTTGGCCCCAAGATATGCATCAAATGGTTTATCTGTTGGAAGCATTTCCAAAGTAGGAGAAACATAAGGGTTTTCCTGGGCGAAGTTATAGTAGGTATTCTGTGTTAACCCACCTTCCAAACCGGTATACGGTATAAAATAATCTCCGGCCAACCTGTAACTGGCACTTACTTGTGGATAGATATAAAAGTTATTGTCAGAGTTTTCTGCATCCAGCCCATATACAAAGGAAGCTCCAAGATTTAATGTAAGATCATCTCTTAAGATCACTAAACTGGGTGTGATCCCAAAATTCATCTGGGTATAATTTATTTCTTCCGAAGCATTAAAGCTTCTGTTGAATTGTCCATTAAGGACATCTGCATAAATTTCTGTGTTGATGAGTTCATCTGCAATATTGACCTCAAAATTAGCGTCTGCCTTAAAGTTATGTTCCATTGAATTATAGGAATCTCCAAAATAACGGTAGTTGGCCTTTGCTTTTTCCAAAAATGAATCATAAAGTTCGAGCTCTCCTCCCACCAATGCCGAATAATAGTTTTGGGTAGGTTCTATGCTATTCAAAAATTCATTGGAATAATTCATTCCTTCAGGAAGCCCATACCAATTGAATAACTGATGTTGCAATCCGAGTTCTGTCTTCCAGGAGCTTTTTCGGTTTCTGGAATTATAATTCAAATTCAGTTCTGTATTATAGAAACTATCATCCAGCTTCACTTCCTCTATTCCACCCTGAGATGAATTGTGAGTAAGGAAAATTCCGAAGTTATCACTTCTGTTCACTTCAAGATTGCTGTAAAATTCTGCAAGGATATTGGAATAGGTTCCAAAGCCCAAAGTCACATAATTATTGAAAAGTTTCACTCTCTTTTCGCGCTCTACCTTTGTTGCCTGCCCTTTGGAAGGTGTAAAAGTGGAAGCTACCGGAACCGAGAAGATACTGTATTTAACAGGTTTTTTCTCCAGACTTACAGAATCGCCTAATTTTGGGGTTTCTTTTATTTTGAACGCATCACTTACCGAAGGGGTGTAAGGTTTTACCACGATCACCGTTTCGCTGCCCAAAGGTTTATCCTGGGCAAACACCGCTGATGTAAGTAAAAATGAAATTAAAAACAGACTTCTTTTGTATGAAAGAATTTGCATATAGATGTTCTTAAAAATTGGTTTGAAAAATATTAGTTTTTGGTCTCTACGGAAGCATTAGTTTTAGCTTCCATGGCTTTGATCTTGTTCAATTCGGTTTTAGCTTCCTGAACTACATCGGGGAATTCCGTAAAATTCTTGATCACATTATCCAGAATATAGGTTGCCTGATAAGCATCTTTTAAAGCGTAGAAATTCTTGGCCATTAGAACAAGGCCTTTTGCTCCGTAAAATTTATATCCGGAATAATCCTTCGCCAGTTTTTGAACAGACTCATTGGAAGCTTTAAAGTTGCCGGCCTTATTTTTAAAATACGCATCATAATAAAGCGCCTCTGCAGCCATTTCTCCGGTGGCAATTTTTAATACTTCGGCATAGGCAGTTTTAGCACGGCTTTCATTTCCGGTTTCAAATGCAGAGCGGGCGATGATGATTTGGGCATCGCTTCGTACGTTGTTTTCAATGCTTTTATCGGCTAAAACTTTTTCAGCATAGGTCACAGATTGGTTATAATCTTTCAGCTCATAATAAGACTTCATCAAATTAGACTGTGCGTAAATAACATTTTGTGCAAAATCTGCTTCATTTTCCAATCTTTTCAGCAATGGAATGGCATCTTTATAATTTCTTTTTTCAAGATAAATTTGAGATAATCTTGCTAGTGCCTGTTCTGAAAATTCATTTCTGGGTTTCTCCACCACAAATCTGTAGTTACTAACGGCCTTATCTTTTTGGTCTTCCCTAAAATAGATCTGTCCCAAATAGAAATTGCTTTTTAGCGCATTTAATCCTTTAGGAAAACTCTTAAGATATTTTTCAAATCCGGTTTTAGCTGCAGCTGTATTGTTGTTTAAATATTGTTTTTCTGCAGCTTCAAAAGAAGTATTGTCAAGATCGGCATCGGTAACCTCTACGAAATCCACATTTTTAACCCAGGCAGCATACTCATCTGTTCTTCCCATATCTATATAAACCAGCCTTGCGGTAGAAACAGCCTGCATAGATTCGGGAGAATTAGGAAAATCGGCAACTACTTTTTTAAATCGTTCCAAAGCTTTGTCAGATTGGTTCGCATTGTAATGTACCAAACCTTGTTTAAGCATGGCTGCAGGAACGAAAGCGCTTCCGGGTACATCGCGTATCAACCTGTTATAGGTTTCCAGGGCCTTGGTGGTATTTTCCATGGCCAGGTAGGTATTCCCAAGTTCATATAAGGCATCATCACGATAGGAGGAGCGCGGATATTTGTTGATAAATCCGCTCAGGTCCTGAATTTTGCTGTCATTTCTGTCTACAAAACCATAACTGATGGCCTTTTGGTACGCGGCATAATCGGTATTTCCAAGATTCATTTGAATAGCCTTATCATAGGCTTCCATAGCTGGCCAATATTTACTGGTCACAAAATAAGTATCTCCCAGTCGCGTGTAAGCATCATTCCTTCTGGCTTTATCCTTATCTGCATTTCCGGCAAATCGGTTAAAATATTCGATGGCCCTGTCATATTCTTTTTGCTTGAAATAAGAATATGCAATATTGTAATCCAGGTTTTCCATTTCTGACGTTCCCCGGGCAGCACTCATTCCTGCAAATTCCCTGTATCCTATTAAAGCCTCTTTCATCCGGTTTACATTGAAATCGCTTTCAGCTTTCCAGAATGTTGCTTTTGCGGTGATCACGGGATCCCGGCGTTCGGTTAGGGATTTATCAAAATTTTTGCTTGCTTCTGCGTATTTCCCTTCGGTGTAAAGCTCAAGACCATAATAATAAGCCACTTTTTGATAAGCCACCTTATCGCTGAAATTCCTGTTATTTTCCAACAGGTTCATAGCTTCCTCGTAATTTTTAGAAGTGATAAAAGAATCTATCAGCAAGGTTTCCATCTCATCCCTGACAGGAGATTGCGGATATTTTTCAAGATATGAAAGCAAAACACGGGACGGACTGGTATAACTGTTCCCAATTTCATAACTAAGTTTGGCATAATTCAAAAACGCATCCTCCTGGATCTTGGCATCAAAATCCATTTCACTTGCATTTTTAAACGCGTTTAAAGCCTGTTGTTTCTGGTCTAAATTAAGATAGGACTGCGCTAAATGATAATAGGCATTTTGGGCAATTGCATTGTTCCCGTCTATTATTTTATTGAATTCAGAAATAGCACTTTGGAAGTCCCCTTGTTTGTAATAGGCATATCCCAATTGATAATAATCTGTATTGGTCCATTTTCCACGAAGCCCTTTATATTCCTTTAAATAAGGAATCGCATTTTCATATTGCTCTAAATTGAAATAACTCTCCCCTATTATTTTATTAAGCTGGGATATCTCATTTCTGTTGGCCTTCGGAAGTTGTTCCAGGCCTAACTGAATCGCTTTTTCAAAATTTCCGAGCTTAAAATTCATATCGCTCTGGAAATAGGAAAGATTTTCAGAATAGCGGTCATTTCCTTTTACTTCTTCAAATAACACGTTGGCTTCCTCATAATCGTCACCTTCATAGGCCATGTATCCAAGATAATATTTTGCCTGCGCACCATATTCCCTGGAATCCCTAACCCTGTTAAAATAGGTTTGAGCTTCCTCAAATTGTTTGGATGTAAAATAGGCATACCCGTTATTGAAGTAAAAACGTTCGCGCTCAGCACGGCTCATCGCTTTTTCATCAACCCGGTCATACCATTGTCTGGCCCGGGAATATTTTCCGGTTTGGAAATAATAATCGGCTACATCTACAAAAGCTGAATTTCTTTTGGTACTGGTAGGATAGCGCTCTACAAAATTCTGCATCAGGTCATCTGCTCCGGGTTGACCCAATCTAACCGCAGCATTTGCGATGTAATACGCGCAATCTGATTCGATTTTCTCATCATTGGTCTCATCTTTCACATCACCAAAAAGAGTTTGTGCAGCCAGATATTGCTGATTGTTGTAGAGCTCCAGCGCACGGTTAAATTTAACCAGACTGTTGGTGTAAATTGCCGATTGTTGGGCAAAAAGAGACGTTATAGCAAGAAAAAAAACAACAAATAGTGGGGCTTTATTCTGTGTCATTAAATAATTTTTAGGTTGATCAATCAAAGATACTTAAACACTCATTTCATAACGCAAATTCAACGTGATAATTATGTTAATGTAGAAAAAAGTAGCAACGCACTTTATGAAAACTGTATATTTACCCATAATTTTATCCTTTTAAAACCGAAACCCCACACCCTATGTCTGAAATTGTTCTGGAATTAAAAAATGCTGCGATCTACCAGCGGGAAAGCCTTATTTTATCTGAAGTTGATGTCACCATCTACAAAGGAGATTTTGTTTATTTAATAGGAAAGACCGGAACCGGAAAAAGTAGTTTTATGAAAACCCTTTACGGGGATCTTCCCTTAACCGAAGGCGAAGGAACTATTGTAGATTACAATTTGCGGACCTTGAAAGAGAAAGATATTCCATTCCTGCGAAGGAAACTTGGAGTGGTTTTTCAGGATTTCAAACTTTTAAACGACCGGAATGTTCGTGAGAATCTAGCCTTTGTATTAAAGGCAACGGGATGGAAGGAAAAGCAATCTATAGATAAACGCATAGATGATGTCCTGGACAAAGTGGGGATGAAAACCAAAGGCTTCAAATTCCCCTATCAGCTTTCGGGTGGAGAACAGCAAAGAATTGCAATTGCCAGGGCGTTGCTGAACGATCCCGAATTGATCCTTGCCGATGAACCTACGGGAAATCTCGATCCACAAACTTCTGTAGAGGTCATGGAAGTACTTCAGGAAATAAGCAAAAACGGAAATACAATTTTAATGGCTACGCATGATTATGCATTGTTACTGAAATATCCTTCCAAAACATTAAAATGTGACGGTGAGCGGGTTTTTGAAGTAGTGCAGAAATCGCTATAAGTCCTTTCTTTCTTTTCAGGATAACTATTTGAAGAAGCCCAGAGAATTTTAGAATCCCGGGCAATTTTTATCTTTCACCGGTAAAACAACATTGAAAATAACATTCTATAAAACAAAAAATCCCGGAACTTAAAGTCCGGGATTTTTATATAAATGCTTTTAAGTATTAATTTATTTTATTTCTCTTACGTTCATTTTCGGTAAGATAGATCTTACGCAAACGAATATGTTTTGGAGTTACCTCTACATACTCATCTTTCTGAATATATTCTAAAGCTTCTTCCAAAGAGAATTTTATTGCCGGAACAATTTTCGCTTTATCATCTGCCCCAGAAGAACGTACGTTCGACATTTTCTTTGTCTTGGTAATATTCACGGCCATATCATCCTGACGTGAGTTTTCACCAATAACCTGACCTTCGTAAATATCTTCACCCGGATCCACAAAGAACTTTCCTCTATCCTGTAATTTATCGATAGAATAAGGAATCGCTTTTCCTCTTTCCATAGAAACTAAAGATCCATTCTGGCGTTCCGGAATCCCTCCTTTTAACGGCTGGTATTCCTTAAAACGGTGTGACATAATAGCCTCACCTGCAGTTGCTGTAAGCAAGTTATTTCTTAATCCTATAATTCCACGAGATGGGATCATGAATTGAATAGTCATACGGTCACCTTTAGCTTCCATACTTGTCATCTCTCCTTTTCTAATTGAAACCATTTCAACAGCTTTTCCTGAAACAGTTTCCGGAAGATCGATCGTCATCTCTTCAACCGGCTCACACTTAACACCATCTATTTCCTTGATGATAACCTGTGGCTGACCAATTTGAAGTTCGTATCCTTCTCTTCTCATTGTTTCAATAAGAACAGATAAGTGAAGTACCCCACGACCAAATACCATAAATTTATCAGCACTGTCTGTAGGTTCAACTTTTAATGCAAGGTTCTTTTCCAGTTCCTTAGCCAAACGCTCTCTAATATGTCTGGATGTTACAAATTTTCCGTCCTGGCCAAAGAATGGAGAATCGTTAATTGTGAAAAGCATACTCATAGTAGGCTCATCTATAGCGATAGTTTTTAATCCTTCAGGATTTTCAAGATCGGCAACAGTATCTCCAATTTCGAAACCTTCCAAACCAACGATCGCACAAATATCTCCCGCTTCAACTTCTTCTATCTTTCTTCTTCCTAATCCTTCAAAGGTGTGAAGTTCCTTAATTCTGGTTTTCCTGATACTTCCATCACGTTTCACCAATGAAACCTGCATTCCTTCTTTCAAAATACCTCTTTGTAATCTCCCAATAGCAATTCGTCCTGTAAAAGATGAAAAGTCTAAGGAAGTGATCAACATTTGAGTGGTTCCTTCTTCAATTTTTGGAGATTCAATATGTTCCAAAACCATATCTAATAATGGTTCAATATTCTCTGTTTGATTTCTCCAATCGTCACTCATCCAGTTATTTTTAGCTGAACCGTAAACGGTTGGAAAATCAAGTTGCCATTCTTCAGCCCCTAATTCAAACATCAAATCGAAAACTTTCTCATGAACTTCTTCAGGAGTACAGTTTTCTTTATCTACTTTATTGATAACTACACAAGGCTTCAACCCAAGATCGATCGCTTTCTGAAGCACGAAACGTGTTTGTGGCATTGGCCCTTCAAAAGCATCAACTAATAGAAGAACACCATCTGCCATATTTAACACCCGCTCTACTTCTCCACCAAAATCGGCGTGACCAGGAGTATCAATAATATTAATTTTTGTGTCTTTGTATACTACAGAAACGTTTTTAGAAGTAATTGTAATACCACGTTCTCTTTCAAGATCATTATTATCCAGAATTAGATCGCCCGTATTTTCGTTGTCACGAAAAAGTTGACAGTGGTACATGATTTTATCAACCAGGGTAGTTTTACCGTGGTCAACGTGTGCGATAATCGCGATATTTTTAGTAGCTTTCATAATAAACGCCTCATTTTTAAGGCTGCAAAGGTACTCCTATTTTTCTCGAAAATACCATACTTCTTAAATATTCTTGATTTACATCAAAAATACGTACACAACTAACAATGAAGATGTTACAAAATAGTGTCGGGGAAATAATCTTTTAAATTGCTCAACTAACCAACAAAACCATTTTCAGATTGATTTTTCTCTATTATGGAAATAATTATAAAAAATTTTATTCAACTGCCATTTTTACATCACCAAAAAATAGATTTACAAACCATGTAAAATACAGTTTCAGTTCTGTTAGTACCAGAAGATTACAAGGAAACAATGAAATTTAGAAGGTCTATTGATGCTATTAATTTCCCTCATTATATAATAATATCATAGATAAAAAATAATGGGAAGCAAAAATATTTTAACCCGCCTCCGAAATGGATTTTGCATTAAACAGGTAAAATGTCTTCTGTTTTAATTTTCATCTGCAGAAGGCCCGTAGGTAGAAGGCACAGGAATATCCAACAATCTAAAATAAACACCCATTTGTGCTCTATGATGTGGTAATTGATTTAAAACCATGGTTCGCAAAACTTCAATCCGTGGCATGTCCATTACCGTTTCTCCGCCCACGATCATTTTCCAGTTCTTTTGATATTCGGAATCTTCTTTTTTCAAGGATTCTTGGGCTTCCGAAGCATTTTTCTTTAAAGTCGCTATTAACTCTTCAACCGATTTTAACTTTGGTGATTCATAACTATCCATATTCATCTCTTCCATCTCCATAGCTCCTGTGATCCAACCAGGGATTTCTGCTAAATGATTCCCAAGCTCTAAAAGGCTCATGGATTTATTGTGAGGTTTCCAACCCAATTTATCTTCAGGGATTCTCTTTAAAAATTTCTCGGTAAGCATTACTTCATGTTGTAATTCGGGCACTAATAACTCTTGAATTCTCATAATATTATGGTGTTTTAAGTTAGCTGGTGATTTAAGATACAATTAATTTATTTTTTAAAATTTAAAACGGTTTTTTATTTTCTACTTGAATTCCCGTATTTTTGAATGTCTTTACATATTGAATTCCTTTATCTTTGCGCACATCAACGACAACCTATGAAAATCGAAAAAATCCCACAAATTCAACATATCAATTCCAATAACTTCTTCCTTTTAGCAGGTCCCTGCGCCATTGAAGGCGAAGAAATGGCGCTGAGAATTGCTGAAAAAGTTCTGGAAATCACCGATAAACTGCAAATCCCTTATGTTTTTAAAGGTTCCTTTAAAAAGGCAAACCGAAGCCGGATTGACAGTTTTAGCGGGATTGGGGATGAAAAAGCCTTAAAAATTCTTCGGAAAGTTTCGGAAACCTTTAAAATCCCAACCGTTACAGATATTCATGAGGTAAGTGACGCAGCTATGGCAGCCGAATATGTGGATATCCTGCAAATCCCGGCCTTCCTGGTGCGCCAAACCGATCTTGTTGTAGCAGCAGCAAATACCGGAAAAGTGGTAAACCTTAAGAAAGGGCAGTTTATGAGTCCTGAAAGCATGAAACACGCCGTGGCCAAAGTAACCGATAGTCATAATGAACAGGTAATGATCACAGATCGCGGCACGATGTTCGGGTACCAGGATATGATCGTGGATTTTCGCGGAATTCCTACGATGCGGGAATATGCTCCTGTTGTCCTTGACGTTACGCATTCCCTTCAGCAACCCAACCAAAGCAGCGGGGTAACAGGCGGAAGACCGGATATGATAGAAACAATTGCCAGAGCGGGAATCGTGAACAATGTGGATGGATTGTTCATAGAGACACATTATGATTTGGGGGTGGCAAAAAGTGATGCCGCAAATATGCTGGATTTGAAATATCTGGAAAAATTACTAATTCATTTGACTGCAATCAGGAAGACGGTTAATTCATTTTAACTCGAATCTCACAGGGTCTTAATAACCCAGGATTCCGATATAATTTGTTGGTTTCCTTCAAAGGCCCAAGCCCCCTGTTTGTTGCTTTTATTATATATTATTCTTGTGTCACATGATTTCTTTGAGAAAATCGAAAATTCTGTTAGAACATCATTTGTTAAATTTCTGAAATTTTATTTTTTATTAATAAATAAACCCTTGTTTAATTTAAATCACTATATGTTCGAAAAAATTACTCAATTACAAATCTCTAAAACTGCTTGTCTTGCAGTTTTGGCTTTACTGCTCGCATTTCCTTTGATGGCTCAGGAAAAACCGGAACTCAAAATTGGCGGAGCTTTACGTTTCAACTATAACTTATCTTCCTGGAAAGAAGGTCAGAAAAATCGCGGTGGAGATTTTGGATACGACATGTTCCGTATGAATGCCGAAGCTGCTTATAAAGGAATATTTCTGAATGTAGAATACAGATTATATTCTGAAGGTTTTGGTGGTGGATTCCTGAAGCAGGGATGGTTAGGTTACAATTTCAATGAACTGGATCAAATCCATATTGGTTTAACCCAGGTTCCTTTTGGAATTCAGCAATACAACTCCCACAACTGGTTTTTCAATCTTACATATTACATGGGAATGGAAGACGACCATGATATGGGTGTGAAATATATGCATTCAGGAGAAAAATTTGAATATCAACTGGCATTCTTCAAAAATGCGGAAGAATTAAGGTTTGGCAACAATACCGAAACTTCTCCTAACCGATATTCTTATGATATCACAGGAAGGAACAAAGAAGTAAATCAATTCAATGGAAAATTTATTTATAAATTTGGAGAAGCGTCTGCAAACAGGTTGGGTGTTTCCCTGCAATATGGCGGCCTGTATAATCTGGATACCGAAGAAATGGGAGATCACGCTGCTTTTGCCGCTCATTATGAGATAACCAAAGGGAAATGGAATGGAAAAGCACAATTTATTAGCGCCTCCCATAACCCGGAGAATGCCGAAGGAGAATCTACAGATGTTGTTAAGATGGCTGCTTATGGAGCTCCATATGAAGTTGCTGCCGATTTTAATATGTATTCTTTGGCGATCTCCAGAAATGTTCCGGTAACCTGGGGGCCTGTTTCAAATTTGCAGTTTTATAATGATTTTGCTTTTATGCAGAAAAAAGCACCCGGATTTACAGATTCCTATATGAATGTTACCGGAGTTTTAGTCTCGGCGGGAAGTGTATATACATATATTGATTATGCCGCAGGATACAATCATTCCTGGTTAGGCGGGAATTTTGTGGACGATTTCTCCAAAGGAAATCCGGATGCCAAATGGGAAGCAAGGTTTAATATAAATATTGGCTATTATTTTTAGAATTTATATATAATACAGAGGTTTTTAAAACCCTCAAAGAATTAAAATCACAACAATAAACAACAAGTTTTATGGCTAAGAAGATTATAAGAAGTGATGAGAAAAAATCCATTTTTGGATTGCAGGTAAATGGCCCCGTGTTTTTCACATCAGCTATTACTGTCATCATAATAATAACATTAACCCTGATGTTTAAAAGCGGGGCAGAAGAATATTTTACAGCAACCCAGGATTTTGTCGCAAATAAGGCGGGATGGTTTTTCATTTTAAGCGTAAATATTTTTCTGATTTTTATGATTTATCTGGCTTTCAGCAAATTTGGACAATTAAGAATTGGAGGACAAGGCGCGAAACCTGAATTTAAAACTATTTCCTGGTTTGCGATGCTCTTTAGTGCTGGAATGGGAATTGGATTATTGTTTTGGAGTATTTCCGAACCGATTTATCATTTTTTGAGTCCACCGATGGCCGAAGGCGGAACTGCCGAAGCAGCCAAGGAAGCTATGAGGTTTACCTTTTTACACTGGGGTTTTCACGCCTGGGCCGTTTATGCATTGGTAGGATTATCCCTGGCGTATTTCACTTATTCCCGGGGACTTCCACTTACAATAAGATCGATTTTTTATCCGTTTTTGGGAGATAAAATTTATGGAAAAATTGGAGATGCCATAGACATCTTTGCTGTACTCGCCACTTTATTTGGTCTTGCCACTTCTTTAGGACTGGGCGTTCAACAAATTGCAGCAGGTCTAAATCACCTCTTCGGAATAGATAGTGGTGTACAAACTCAAATTATGCTAATTGGAGGCATAACCTTAATTGCCACTGTTTCGGTGGTTTTGGGAGTAGATAAAGGGGTAAGGGTTTTGAGTGAATGGAATATGAGGATAGCGGTTTTATTTCTTCTTATTGTACTGGTATTAGGACCCACAATCTTTATTTTTAAATCCTTCGTTCAAAATACAGGGAATTATTTATCCGGTTTTCTTGAAGTTGCAACCTGGACAGAAAGCTACACCGGTTCCAATTGGCAAAATGCCTGGACCGTTTTTTATTGGGGATGGTGGATTGCCTGGTCACCGTTTGTAGGGATGTTTATTGCCCGTATCTCTAAAGGACGTACCGTACGTGAATTTATTTTGGGTGTTTTATTAGTCCCTTCTATTGTAACTTTTTTCTGGATCTCAGCTTTTGGAAGCTCAGCGATACACCAGGCGCTTCTTGGAGACGATACTATTATAAATGCTGTGAATGATAATGTAGCCACTGCCCTGTTTGTTTTTCTTGAAGATTATCCTTTCGCATTTATTCTAAACATTATTGCTATAATTTTAATTGCAGGATTCTTTGTTACCTCTTCAGATTCCGGATCTCTGGTAGTAGACAACTTAACCTCCGGGGGGAAAATAGATGCTCCTGTAGGCCAAAGAATCTTTTGGGCCTTTGCCGAAGGTGGTATTGCTGCGGTTCTTTTAATAGGTGGCGGATTGCAGGCACTTCAAACAGCAACTATAGTAACAGGATTGCCCTTTGCCTTGATTTTAATAATCATGTGCCTTTCACTTTATAAAGGTTTAAATGAAGACCTGCAAAAACTAAAAAAGCGGGAATCCCAAAAAGAACTTGAAAATTACGAGGAAGTAATTGCTTCCATCGTTAAAAAACGAAATGTTAATCAGCAAAAACAACCTTAAATAATCTTATAATGACTGAAATAAAAAATATCCTGGTTGCCTTAGACCTTTCAGAAATCGATAGCACATTAATTGAGTATGCATCATTTATCGCGGAAACGCTTCAGGTCAAAAAAGTGTACTTTGTACATAATATTAAAAAATATGAGATCTCAGAATTATTTGATGAGCAGTTAAAAGACCTTAACCTTGATGAAATAATTGGGGATGAGTTAAATGATAAGGTGGAAGAAAAATTCACATCTTCAGCAAAATGGGAGGTCCTTATTTCCGAAGATCCTTATTCTGAATCCCTCATCAATTATATTGTCAACAAATATGATATTCAACTCGCTTTAATCGGAAATAAAAATAAGATAAATGGTACCGGAGTTGTTAGCGGAAAATTACTGCGCATGCTTAAATGCAGTCTTCTATCTATTCCTAAAGATGCGAAACCGGTTATTACCAATATTTGGGCTGGAACAGATTTTTCAAGTGCTTCCAAAAAGGTTTTTGAAGTAGCTGAAAATTTACAGAGAAATACAGGGGCTAAGGTAAAAGCGGTTCACGTTTACAATGTGCCCGTACAATTCTCTCCTTATATTCCAAAAGAAAATCTCGACCTGAAGATAGAAAATCATTTAAAGGAAAAATGTGACAAATTCATTAAAAAGATTGGATACAAAAGTGACTTATCTACAGAAATTATTCCGGGAAGAGAAAGCGGGGTTGCAGAAAAGCTACGAATCAAAGCTGAAACTTCCAAAGTAGATCTCATTATTGTGGGCGACAAAGGTCATAATGTGTTCTCTTCCTTACTTGTAGGAAGCGTTACCGAAGAGCTTTTTAATCAGGATATGGATGTGCCTTTATGGATCGTAAAGTAGCAGATTCAAACCTAACTTTCACCAAAATAAAAACCTCACAGGCCTTTAAGACTGTGAGGTTTAATTTGCAAGATTTACAGCCTTGTATTTACAACATTATTAAAAACAGACCCAAAACTGTAACTAAGACCCAGAGATAAAGAGATACCATAAGTTGTAGCCAATTGTCTTTGCTGCAGTAATACATCTTCCAGGGAGGCATCTACTTTAGGCAGGGATAATTGATCCTTTACATAATCATATCTGGAAGAAAAATCTACCGAAAATCCTTTGAAAACCCTCAATGAAAGTCGGCCATTAACAGAAACTCTGTATTTACTCAAATCGTGCAAAAAGTGGGAAGCTTCAATACCTGCTCTCACAGATCCCCACGGCTCCAGCACCCGAACCCCAAGTTCAAGGGACTGATTATATAAAGATTCTTCCATTTTATTAAAAATGGTTTCTTCAATATACTTGCGATCCAGGTATCCTATGCTATAAGCAATCGTATATTCTTTCCGCAAGGCCATTTTATAGGGCAGTAAACTATACTCTATAGCCGGAGCTACCCTATATTCAAATTTAATATTTTCGAATGTATTAATATTGATATTTGTAAATACTCCTAGAGACCAGTGATCACTTATACTTCGCACCACCCTGCCCTGGAATCCATCCCTGTTTATAACACTCCTTATCTCTTCCTCATTACGAACGTAATCCCGTTGATTATAATTAAAATATGGGCGCAGCCTAATACGCCATACTTCTGTTACATAATCGGCATAAATACCGTATCTAATATCCAGAGAACTTTGACTGGTTTCTTCTTTAAATGATAGCCCTCCGTATACTTCAAATATCCAATTATTCCAGGGGTCTTCTATTTCTACCTCCTGCACAGGCCGGTTTAAAACTTCTATATTGATATAGTCAGCAAGGGAGGTTTGAGCTATAAAAGGGATCAATCCCAGCTCTATCATAGCAGTTAGCCCTCTCCTTTCTTCCTGCTGTGTGTTTAATTGAGAAGATGTATAGGAAAGGGTGTTTTCGGTTCCTTCAAATTCTTTTTTACCTATAAAAGATAAAGTAAATAGTCTTCCTCCGCTGCCGGTGGAATTGTCTGTTATAAAAAGATGTATTTGGGCCAATTGTGGATCACGGGCAAAATTTACATAATTTATTTCCTGACGTATAAAAGAATTATCGCACCTGCTGCAATCCAAAAAAACGGAAAGCAGTTCCCCTTGTTGCACTAAAACCTCAGGGATACTATCATTTTTGGTGACCACCTGGCCATAAGCAGGAGGAATAACGAAAATAAAAACAAAAAAGATCTTTATCAGAAAGAAATGAGGGAAATTCATCCCAAATCCGTTAATCCTATTTTTACTAAACATTGTATTTTTTTGAAGAATTAAAAATAACTTTAAAATATTGAGAACGACATCAAAATTCTGTTAAACCTCACAGATCTTCGAGACTGTGAGGTTTAACATCTATTTTCACCCTACCCATCTGATTTTTTTTCAGAAAAAAGAAAATATTTTAATTATTCAATCTGAAGTAGGACAAAAACCGGTAAATGATCTGAAGGGTATTTGAGGTCTTTTGAATCGCTTAAAACCGCATATTTTTTAACCTCAATATCGCCTTTACTGGTCAAAATATAGTCGATTCGGCGGGTGACAGGTTCTTTAAAGTTATATCCATTAAAAGTTCCTTCCGGACCAAAATCAAGTTCAGCAATAGTTTTGGAATCGTTTAGTTTTTCAGAAAGAAATTTGATTCCGGGTGCATTGGGCTCCAGGTTAAAGTCTCCCATTAAAACAACGGGTAGATCTTCTGAATTTAATTGCTGAATCATTTTCCAAATCAACCTGGCGCTTTCTTCCCTCGCCTTTTCACCTATATGGTCGAAATGGGAATTGAAAACCCAGAATTTTTCGCCGCTTTCCCTATCTTCAAATAACGCGTAAGTGCATACCCTTTCCATAGCTGCATCCCAACCCACAGAAACTCTTTCAGGTGTTTCTGAAAGCCAGAAGGTATTCTCTTTGAGTACCTCAAACCTATTGCTATCGTAAAAGACAGCACTAAATTCTCCTTTGGTTTTCCCGTCATCCCTGCCAACTCCAACATAGCTGTATGCCGGCAGGATATCTTCAAAGAATTCAAGCTGCTCTAATACCGCTTCCTGAACGCCAAAAATGTCGGGTTGATAAAATTTTATCTGACTGCCAAGATGATCTTTTCGCAAGGACCAACTGTTTTCACCATCGTTCTCATTGGCATATTTTATATTGTAGGACATCAACTCAATTTGAGCATTCAGGGAAAAGCTGAATATCACTGTAAATAATGCAGAAGCAATTAATTTAAACATATTCATCGATTTTAGGATTGTCATCTACAAAATCCTGTAAATACTGAAATCGTGGTGTGAGTTTTCCGTTTTCCGTCATTTTTGCACGGCTCAATATTCCGTCTTTATCATCATTAAAAAATGCAGGGATTACGTGTTTCAGGAACATTTCTCCAAAACCTTCACTGGCATCTTTGGGAAGCTCACACGGCAAATTGTCTACCGCCATCACGGTAATTGCGCCTTCCTGCCGAAAATCCACTTCCGATCCTGTTTTGGGATTATACCCATAAAACGGATATGCAATTGTTGAAGGACGGATTGTACTGGCAATTGGGCCATTGATATCGCAGGAAATATCTGCTATCAGCTTTATTTTAAAATCGGGAGAATTGGTCTGTTCCCGGGTAAAAAATACCGGTGCGCCATCTCCGTAAAAATGCCCGGCGATAAACATATCGCTCACGCCTGCAAATCGCATGAAATTGGAGGTGTATTTTTCCGGATGAATATAGAATTCCTTGTTGCTTCCTTTTGTTCCATCCAAACGCTTGTTATAATCCAGTACGTCAATAAGGCAATAAACAGGTTCTTTAAATTCCTGATTTAAATAAGCAGACACATCCACTTTTTTGATCTTCAAATGATCCAAAATTTCCTTTGCGCCATGCGCTACTTTTCCGCTTCCGGTGAGCAAAATTTTAATGGGCGGAATGCTGATTTTATCCAGTTCTGCCAACATGGATTTAAGATCTGCCAAATTTTCTGCTTTCGGAAGGTCGAATAAACCATCTCTTAATCCCATTGCCCTAAAACCGTTATATGCTCCTACCAAACCTGCATATCTGCCAAAACCTATAAGTCGGTGACCGTTTTCCTTTACAATGACTTCGTGATCGTAGAGTTCGATATTATTTTTTAAGATTGCACTTAGCAAGTCCTTGTTATATGGCTGTTTTTTGATGGTATGGGAGAAGAAGAAATATTTCTTGTTTGGAATTAAGGACGGGATTGGCACTTCCTTCACCCCCAGCAACACATCACAATTTGAAACATCCTGTGAAACCTCGAATCCTGCCTCAAGATATTCGGCATCTGTAAACACGCGAATATCAGAAGATTCCACCTCAAAAACTGCCTCAGGTAATAGTTTCACTGCTTCTTTTAGTTTTTCGGGGGAAAATACCACCCTTCTGTCTGGTGGGGTTTTGCGTTCTTTAATGAGGGCAAATTTTATCATTCTTGGTATAGGTTTTGCTTTATTTAGGGTGTTGCCCAAAGATATAAATTTTAAACTGTATCTTTGCAGCCGCGTTAGGGATAGAAGTGAAAATCCCGTCTAAATTTTAAAAATTTAGACGGATTGAAACGGATAGCCCGTCCCGACTGAGTTTTTACGAAGTTGGGAACGCACAAAAGTTCATTACATTATGGGGTCGACTTGGATTTGACAGCGGGTCAAATTGGGTTGTAAGCACGTAGAGCGCTGGGATATAGCTCTTAAATCTCATATTTCACACTTTTTAAACGGCGAGAATAACTACGCCTTGGCTGCATAACCGAATTATAGTAGGTTATACTTAATCCCTACCAGGTAGGGAGCTGAGATGTCTCGTGGAAGCCTTGATTTACGGCGGCCACACCAGAGACACCGAAAAAGTAAATATAGGAAGGACAGGGCCTTGATGTTCTTCTGAAAACTAAATGAGGATACGTGTAAGATTGGTGGTTTTCGGCCGGTCTTGCATCGACAATCAATCGAAAACTAAACGTGTAGAAAGCTTCTTAATTGCTTGTTTGGACGAGGGTTCGAAACCCTCCGACTCCACCAGATAGCCCGGTAAGCACTATGTTTACTGGGTTTTTTGTTTTAAGGTGACAATTATGGAGTGAATTACCCATAGAATTGTATTTTCTCTACCCATCCACGTGACATCTCTACCAATCCTATCTCTTTATTAACCGCGCTGAAAACAAGCATATGGAAGAACTATTATTTGGGTGTACAGAACTTGTGAAAATTAAATAAGTTATGTAAATTATATATGGACAAATTAATGGTTTTAACAGGCAGAATACAACCAGGTCAATTTATCTAAAACCAAGGAAATATTTCAGGTGAGTAAAAACTCGAGAAGGAATGATCGATGGATTAGTAGCAAAAAAAACCGACCTATTGAAGAACTATTAAGGAGCAGAATATGGCAAAATTAAATAAGTTATTTCTTTAATTAATAAATTAGTTCGTTATGAAAAAATCAATGTTTTTAATTGTAGTATTATCTTTTCTGGGCTTAATGCAACAGGAAATGGTACAAGCACAGACTGAAAGTTCCTATGAGGCTATGGAGGGGGTTACCTCAGTAAAGACTGTCTTCGACTTTAGGATTGGTGATTCAGATAAAGCTATGGCCCACCTGAACCTCATTCATAAAATGATAGAAGATCCGAGCTTGGTGATAGAAGGCGAGCAACCAGAAATTATTATTGTGTTAATTGGCCCCTCCGTAAATCTTGTATCAATTGATAAAATGAAAAGTGCTTCGGGATCGCAAAATGAAATTGCCGAAAAGATCTCGGCCATGGATTCAGACGGCATTAGGTTTGAGATTTGTATGACCGCCGCGCATGCTTTCGACCTTTCTGCCGATTCCATTCTACCCGAGATTGTGCAGGTGGAAAACGGCTGGATATCCTTGATCGGATACCAACAAAATGGCTATTCAATGATTGCTGATTTCTAACGGGAACTAATGCTGCTTTGCATTTGTGAGAAGAAGCTCAAAATCAGGATTTTTTGAGCTTCATCTCATTCATTATTCCCCATAAGCTTTAACGTTCGGTTTTTTTTCAAAAACGTCTTTTCTTTATTTCAGTTTGAAATCCGTTTTCTGCAAAAAACCTTCGCGGTTTATGGATCCTATTCCGATGCTTTTTTATTGGAACTTAATAGCGTCTGTTCAATATCTGCACGTTTAAACCTAAGCCTAATTCCTATTTTATAAGCCTTCAAAATACCATCCTTACTCCAGTTATGGATTGAAAGTATGTACGCGCCTGAATTCTCTGGACATACAAAAGGGATAAGGGTCGAGATAAAAGAATAAACAATTCTTTTTCTAAAATCAGCAAGACTTAGTGCGCTCATTAATTTCAAATTTCACCCATAGCGCTCATTTTTTATAGGATGCCCCTATATTTTATTATATATTGCGCCTGTAATTTATTACTTATGTCCAAAAGCGCTCATTTTTATTCATTCGCACCTGTTTTTCACGGTAAGCAAACACCGGAGAAAGGAACGATCGTAGGATATGCCGCGGTAATTGACAAGCTATCCTTACCTATTCCGATCCAACTTCCAGTCATCCTGATCTGTGATCAAAATAAATCCTATGAAACTGAAGACTGGAGGGTTTTTCCATCCAGTTATTTACCTGAGGATCATAAAAAACTTACACAAATCGAAGCACTTTATAAACACTTAGTATTTTCGTTAAAATATGAAGGTGTCAATTTATTGGTATTCAGCGCGCTTACCAAATACTTTTCAGATGAAGATCTATACAAACTCACCAATATTGAACCTACAGGACAATATAGCCGACGGATCTGGTTTTTGTTGGAATGGATCATGGGAAAAGAGATTCCTGGAAAAGAAGCCTTAACAAAAAAAAGCTATGTCCCCGCTATCGATGCAGATTTACAATACTCCATTAGCGGAACAAAATCCAAACGTCATCTGGTACTTAATAACCTTCCGGGCATAAATCAATTTTGTCCTTTAATTCGAAAAACAAAGAAACTTGAGGATTCCAAAGCATCCATAAAGGAGAAAAAAAATAATTATCTAAAGGGAATTCATAAAGATACCATTCAAAGGGCTTCGGCTTTTCTTCTTTTAAAAGATTCCAAAGCTTCGTTTACTATTGAGGGAGAAAGCCCTCGTGGTAAAAGAGCTGCACGATGGAGTCAGGCAATAGGACAAGCCGGTACAAAGGATCTGACCGAAGAAGAACTTGAAAGATTACAGCAGGTCGTGATCGAAAACAGCCGATTTACAGAAATGGGCTTTCGAAAAAAAGGAGGTTTTGTTGGAGAATATGATCGCAGCAGCGGGGAACCTATACCTGACCATATTTCAGCAAAACCTGAAGATTTACCAATGCTAATGAAAGGACTTCTCGCCACAAATCAACTACTCCTTGAGAGTGATTTTGATGCGGTCCTGGCTGCGTCTAATATCGCCTTTGGATTTGTATTTATCCATCCCTTTGTAGACGGGAACGGACGAATTCACCGGTACATCATCCATCATCTCCTGGCAAAGAAAAAATTTTCTCCACAAGGTTTCATATTTCCGGTTTCAGCTTCAATACTTGACCATATCGATGACTATAGAAGGGTTCTGGAATCTTACTCACATCCCCTATTGGACCACATTGAATGGCAGGAAACTTCAGATCATAATGTCCAGGTGCTGAATGAAACCTTTGATTATTATCGATTCTTTGATGCTACTAAACAGGCGGAATTTTTATATGATTGTGTAAATGATACCATCGATAATATTATTCCTCAGGAAATCAAATACCTCACAGCCTATGACGCGTTTAAAAGATTATTGGATGATGAATTTGAAATGCCTGACAAAATGGCAGCCCAGCTGGTACGATTTCTGGAACAAAATAACGGGCAGTTGTCCAAAAGATCCCGGGAAAATGAGTTTTCCAATCTTCAGCCTGAGGAAGTCTCTGATATTGAAATTGCTTTCCAGGAACTTTTCAAAGATGTTTAGAAAAATCAGGTATCTAATCCATTCCTACCACACAAAACCTTTTTATTCCATATCGGAATACTGGATAATTGTATTTGAAACTTCGTAAGACTTATATTTTATCTTTTTCTATTGAATGTAAGTAGCCGTGATCGGGACGAATTGGATAAATAGAGTATACCCTTCGGACCAATAATGCCTATGATCTTTCAAATTCAAATGGGATCACCTAAACAGAAAGCAAGTACCCAACCTAATTCTCGGGACATCCAGAAGGGATAAGGCTCGAGATAAAGTTTAAATTGCTGATTAGAAATGGAGAATATGTGCCATAATGCATCGATATGGATTGGTTATTTTCGGGCGCTAAATGTGTCCAGATCATTATTTATTTTATAAATTATATTTTCTGGTATTTCTAATTCACTAGCCACCTCTTTCCATCTGGGAATTATGGATTGTACATCTTCAATAATTCCTTTAGGATTTTTTATCGCAAATTCTTCGGCAATTTTTAGGAGATCCTTAATTCTAATTTCTGCACGCTTACCATTAATTGATAAGGCTCTTGAGGTTGCTTTGAATGTGAATAATGGGTTCAATGCATAAGTCAAATCATAAGCAGGACTTAAATTCCAGCTGTTACTATTTTTATTATAAATAAAACTATGATTTTTTAAGTGGTCATCAATATTTCTAAAAACAAGATTGAACACCATACGTTTGTACAGCTGCTGTAAATCTTTATGTGGCACTTTTAATCCTATAGCCACTTTAAAAACATTTTCATAGGAAGAGTTTTCGGGTTGACTATTAAAGTCCCAACCTGTTAGACCGGTAACGGTTAATACGTGCTGTTTTTCTCCGTGCTGTCTGTCGTATCTTAATGTTGCGAAATGTTTGTTTTCAATTAACTTAGAAGGCATCATTTCAATTCCTGCTTCTCGCGCTAACAGGTAATAGGCATATTCTACTTTTTCCTTATTGTAGCCATCGCTATCATCTATATGAAGTTTAACCAAATAATGATTGTAGTCCTCGCTGGTTTCTCTATCTCCAGCAATAATTTCTCCTGTTTCCTTTTGTTCAGAGATCAATATTTTTGGTCTGGCACCACCCGCAGAAGTTCCAATTTTAAATACATTTAATAATGATAATTCACTGAGGTCTTTACCTGTTGTATCTTCCTTCAGTTTTAGAACTTTTTCTAAAATAGTAATAACTTCTTCAATATTGACATTAGAGGTGCTGGGCAATTCTTTAATAGGTCTATATTCCAGAGCTCCCATACCACGGTCAGCAACATATGCAAGCTGTTCCAGAGGTGTAACTTTTTGAATACCTCGTACTGTTAACCATTCCTGAAATATGATATTACCAAAGGTATCTGGTAATGAATCTGCAATCGACGGTGGTAAACCCTGAAAGGTGTCTTGTTGATATTCGGTGAATACCTGGGCTGATTTTATGCGTTTAAAAATGAAAGGAAATAGCTTTGAATACTTTCCAGAATCTAAGAATCCCGGATTATATTGAAAAAAAGATTTTCTTTGATCCGGGTCGTAACCTAATTTACCGATCTCCAGGCCAAAAGCGATTATATCTATGATTTTATCTCTGGCCATTTATTAATACAATGAAATGTTGTCTTGATTGGTAATAGCTTTATCAATTTCTTTAGTAATAAGCTGTAATAGTCCAAAGTGGTTTGCTACTTTTAATACATTATCCAGCGTAGCATTTTTTCCGTTCTCAATGTTTTGAATGGTTGTGCTTGAAATATCTAATACTTCTGCGAGTTGTTCCCGGGATAAATCGTGTGATTTACGAAATTGTTTACAAGCCTCACCAATCTTAACTTTGACGTCTTTTATTGTGGTAATTTCCAACATATTAATACCATTATATTGGTTAAATGTAGTCAAAAATTGACATAATAACCAATATAACGGCTAAATTATTAAATGTTTATTTTTCGCTACTTGAATTTTAGATCGGAAATTATATTCCAATTGGTTTTCTTACCTAGAATCAAAAATGGGTTTTTATCAAGGCCTTGCCCCCTCCGCTAAAACTTCAGTGGCATGTAGACGGTGAATGCAGGTACATTTATGAATTATTTTCTTGAAATCCAGTAAAAAACTTAAAATCAGTATTTTGATTTATCTTCTTTTTCAATTGCAGATCTTAAGTTTTTAACATGACCTTACCTTTCGCTGTTTACATCTTATTGTGTCATGATGGAAAATACGATACAGGTTATACTGAAAATATTCAGCAAAGAATTCAATCACATAATAAAGGAGAAGTTAACTACCCCAAAACAAGATTACCGGTAACTCTGGTACATTTATCTCTATTTCCAGATAAGAAAAAAGCCTGCGATTTTGAACGCTATTTAAAAACAGGATCCGGAATAGCTTTTTGAAACAAAAGATTGCTCAATTTTAACACTTTTTGAGCGGATTTTTTTGCTTTAATCCGTCCGGAGCAAATGGACGGCAAAGCATAGCGGCATTTCCAACCTGGTAGCTCCCGAGGTTCTGCAAACCCTGAAATTTCACAAAACAGGACCATAATCCTAAATCACGAGGCTATTTTTTTGGTTACAATATCTGTGACAATTAATAATAAGTAATAGTAAATAGATCCTGCCTTTAAATTAGCCCCGAAATATTTCCCCCCAAATCTACTGTTATATTTTCTGAAGCAGGGTGCGCTGGCAATCCCGGCATTCGCATCATATCTCCGGTTATAGGGATAAGAAATCCGGCACCGGCAGCTATTTCAATTTCTCTAACATTTAGGGTGAATCCTTTTGGTCTTCCTAAAAGAAGAGGATCATCAGACAAAGATTTCTGAGTTTTGGCAATACATATTGGCAAGCCTTCCAGACCCAGATCTAAAATAGTCTTAAGATCTCGTTTGGCTTTTGGAGAAAAATCTACTTTTTCTGCACCATATATCTTTTTTGCAATAGTTTCGATTTTGGTTACCACATCCTGCTCCCATCGGTATAGGGGTTTAAATTCAGAATTGTTTTCTTCAATGGCTTCTATCACTTTAGAAGCCAGGTCAAGAGCTCCTTCACCTCCATTAGCCCAACCATCAGAAAGCGCCACTTTTACATTTAGTTTCCTGGCCAGATCAAAAATCACCTGTATCTCCTCATCGCTATCGCTGTAAAATTTATTGATGGCGATAACCGGAGTGATATTATATAATTTTGCATTTTCCAGATGTTTCTCAAGGTTAGGAAGCCCTTTTATTAAAGCATCTACATTAGGAATAGTGAGCGTATTTAAGGCTGCTCCTCCGTGATATTTGAGAGCCCTTATCGTGGCGATCATTACGACTACCTTTGGAGCCAGCCCGGCACTCTGACATTTAATATCAAGGAATTTTTCTGCACCAAGATCAAAGCCAAAACCAGCCTCGGTAACGGTGTAATCTGAAAGACTCATCCCCATTCGGGTTGCAATAACCGAGTTGGTTCCCTGCGCGATATTTGCAAAAGGACCTAAATGAATTATTGCAGGATTTCCTTCAATGGTTTGTACCAGATTAGGCTTAAGCGCATCCTTAAGCAAAGTTGCCATAGCACCTTCGGCATTAAGATCGCGGGCATAAATTGGTTTTTTATTGAATGTATAACCAATAAAAATATTTCCTAAACGCCCCTTTAGATCGTCCAGGTTTTCTGTGAGACACATGATCGCCATGATCTCTGAAGCTGCGGTAATATCAAAACCACTTTCCCTTGGAATTCCCGAACCTGTTCCTCCAAGGCCTATAACAATATTCCTCAGTGAACGGTCATTGATGTCCATCACTCTTTTTAAAGTAACAGTACGGGGGTCTATTCCCAGATTATTGGTTTTTGATTGAATATTGTTGTCAACTAAAGCAGCAAGCAGGTTGTGTGCCTTTTCAATTGCCGAAAAATCTCCTGTGAAATGAAGATTGATATCTTCCATGGGAAGTACCTGAGAAAAACCTCCTCCTGTAGCACCTCCTTTAATTCCAAATACCGGACCTAAAGAGGGTTCACGTAAAACTACTGTGGTCTTCTTTCCAAGCCGGTTTAAGGCTTCCGAAAGTCCTATGGAAACGGTTGTCTTTCCTTCCCCTGCCGGCGTGGGTGAAATAGCAGATACCAGGATCAGGTTGCTGTTCTTCACCTTTCCCTTATCAATTCTTGAAAGCGGAAGCTTGGCTTTATATTTTCCGTACATTTCAATTTCTTCGGAATCAAGTCCAAGTTTTCGGGCAATTTCAGTAATGGGTTTTAATTCGATTTTTTGGGCAATTTCAAGGTCGGAAAGTGGCGTAGTGGTTATCATTTATTTCTTGCTTTTAATTACTCAAAATTACATTCTATACCTACTTTGAAAAATGATAGGTATCAGGTTATATTAAATTATTCAAACGTTTTCGGAAGTTCACATTGCCTGGAATCCAGTTTTCGCAGGTTATTTTGCTTAGCATTATTAATTGCACTTTACTCTTAAATAACTTTTTCAGCAAGATATCGCTGTAAGGCATAGATATCTATACTTTTATTAAAGCGTTTGCTAACACTTGGCGCATTTTCACTAGAAATTCAGATTATTAATGCTGCATCCAAATCAAAAAATCCCGTCAGTTATTTTCAACTGAACGGGAATTTTATTTTTAGACATCGCCGGCGCAAAGCAATCGGGAAATTCCATTTGCAGAATGGGAGTGTGCCAGATTAATAATACAGCTTCATTAATTTTTTATAAACTTTTTAAAGATGCTTTTAGAAAAAATCGATAAAATCATTCTTATTTAATTTGTTAAAAGCCGACAAATTCGGGCAGCATATTTTTCCCTTCCTGCAATGCCCAAGTTTATAAATTTTGGACTTTCCTCATATAATTAGCCTCGTAAGCTTAATGTTTACGAGGCTATTCATGTTTAGGTAATTCATCTAACTTCTGTACAAAAACTATCCGCTTTTCATACCTCCTGCTCTTTAGCATCTACCTCATACCTGTTTTTATTTGCATAAGCCACCAGGGAAAGCATAACCGGCACTTCTACTAAAACGCCTACCACGCAAACCAAAGCCGCAGGACTTTGCAGCCCAAAAAGGCCGATTGCCACCGCCACAGAAAGTTCAAAGAAATTACTGGCTCCAATCATCGCAGCCGGTGCGCATACGGGATGAGTTAATTTTAGTTTCTTCCCGGCAAACCAGGTGGCAAAAAAGATAACGTAGGTTTGAATGATCAAAGGCACCGCTATCAGAAAAATAATCAGCGGATTATTAAGAATATTCTCCCCCTGAAAAGCAAAAAGCAACACCAGGGTAAGTAAAAGGGCAATGATACTCAGTGGCTTCAATTTTGGCAAAAAATCTGATTTAAACCAATCTGCCCCGCGTTTTCTAATGAGTAAATTACTGGTAAGTATTCCTGCTATCAAAGGAATCACCACATAAATCAGGATACTAAGAATAAGGGTTTCATAAGGCACAACAACATCTGTAATTCCCAGCAGCAAGCCTACTATGGGTACAAATGCCACCAAAATAATTAGATCGTTGACAGATACCTGCATTAAGGTGTAATTAGGATCCCCATCGGTTAAATAAGACCACACAAAAACCATGGCGGTACAGGGCGCCGCTCCCAATATAATAGCCCCGGCAATATATTCTCCCGCAAGGGCCGGTTCTATAAATGCCGCAAATATTTTGGTGAAAAAGATCCAGGCAAAAAATGCCATGGTAAAAGGTTTTACCAGCCAATTCATCACCAATGTTAAAATAATCCCTTTTGGTCGCTTCCCAATTTGCTTTATACTGGTAAAATCTATTTGAAGCATCATAGGGTAGATCATCATCCAGATGAGGATTGCTATGGGTATGTTTACCTGGTAAATTTCCCAGGTGCTCATAAGCTGCATCGCATCCCCGGCAATATATCCGATAAAAATTCCGCCTGCTATACACAGTGCCACCCATAAACTGAGGTATTTTTCAAAAAATGCGATTTCCTTTTTAGTTGCCATTAGTTTAATTTAATTTCTGAAAAAACATATTTTAATTCGGTTGCGATCTGTGTGCTGCGCTCCAGGTATTTTTGGTTTTGCTCTGCTGTTCCATCAAAAGCTTTCGGATCGTCATAAGTAACCGGGATTCGCTTTTCGGCTCCGGCAATAAACGGACAACCGGCATCAGCCTGGGAACAGGTCATAACAGCTGCAAATCCAAATGCCGGATTAAAGGCATTGTCAAAGGTTTTTGAAAAGCCAATGACAGGATGGGCATTTTCGGCGAATTTTATGCTGTACACCGGATTCTTTTCTTCGGAAAGTTTTGTGATCTTAAAACCTTGTTGTTCCAAAGTTTCTGCAGCTTTAGGGAATAGTGCGGTTGCTTCTGTGCCTCCCGAATAGCAGAATACATTCGGAATCTTATAATGCGCCGCCAAAGCCTGGGCCCACACCTGGGACAGATGGCTTCTGCGGGAATTGTGGGTGCAAATGAAATTCAGCCTCACCTGCTGTTGGTTTGTTATTTTTTCCTGAATATATTCAACAAGGGGTTGAAGGATATTCTTTCTTTCTTCTGAAATAGAATTGAAATCTAAAGCTGTGATGCTTTCTTCAATTTTTCCGAAGAGATCATTATTGGTTTCGGTCATTTTTTTTGGAAGTTAGTGATAGTCAATAATTTGTTTAACAGCAGCCTGAAGTATTCACCGGACCGCAGCAACTGCTTTGAATTTCAATTGCATCGGTTACGGATTTTAAAGGTTTTATTCCCGGTTTTTGTGCAAAAACCGTAATGCTGAAGATTCCCGTTGTCCCTTTTTTGAAATCTTCCTTTTCAGTAGGATCCAGGTAGCGATCCAATAATTCATCTGGTATTATGATGGGTTTTTCCTTTTGAATGCTGATGTTCTGAAACCCGGTTTTCCTGATATGATCCAGATACACCTCTTTCTGGATCGCCCCTGCAACACAACCTGCATACATTTCGGCATCAGATTTTAATTTCTCGGGAAGATCTCCCACAAGCACAATATCAGAAATGCTAAAATGTCCTCCGGGTTTTAAACTGCGGTATATTTCTTTGATCACCTTTTCCTTATCAGGCACCAGGTTGAGCACGCAGTTGCTAACAATAACATCGGCCACATCATTGGAAACAGGCATATTTTCAATATCTCCCTGGCGGAATTCCACATTGTTGAAGCGAAGTTTTTCCGCATTGCTCCGGGCCTTGTTGATCATAGCTTCCGTAAAATCTATACCGATCACTTTCCCTGTTCCGCCGGTTTCATGCCGGGCAATAAAACAGTCATTTCCGGCACCAGATCCCAGATCTATCACTGTATCGCCTTTTTGAATTTTAGCAAATTGGGTTGGAAGGCCACAACCTAACCCCAAATCGGCATCGGAAGTATAACCTTGCACTTCCGAATAATCATCAGTCATAATATTGTAGACTTCGGGAACACCCGGAGCGCTTCCGCAGCAGGAAATATTTTCTCCCTGTGCAATCTCAGCATATTTTTCCTGAACAATCTTTTTAAGTTCTTCTGAAGTTTTCATATTTGTTTTTTTTTAATAAAGTCTTCTGAAAAAATGAAAATCACATTTAAATATTATACTTATCCGTTTTAAAACCTAAAAACAGTTTTTGTCCCCCTGAGCCTTTCGACTGGCTCAAGACAGGCTCTGTCGAAGGGTCAAACAAAAACGTCTCGACTGCGCTCGACGTGACATGTTTAGTTCAATTTTGCCTTTTGGGTCTCCTTACAGATATTCAACTATATGTTTATCAGTTAATTAAATCAAAACTTTTTTCTTGGCTCCTGCAGTTACGCCAAATGAGGAACGATCCTGACTCTTTCCCGGATATTACTGATTTCAATAAATCAACAATCTGTACAGCAGGTGGGTGACTGAAAGCTTTCAAAAAGATCACCAAAAAGGCCTCTTATCTCCGCCCATCTTTCAGGATTGATACAATAACTTACAGAAACACCTTCTATGGTTCCCTGTATGATCCCGCTGTTTTTAAGCTCCCTTAAATGCTGACTAACCGTAGCTTGTGCCAGGCCGAGTTCCTCCACTAAATGTCCGTTGAAACAGGTATTGGATTTCAGCAAATATTCAATGATAGCTACCCGTGCCGGATGTGCAAAAACCTTGGCAATATTGGCCAGTTCATTTTGTTTTTCTGTAAAAAGATCGGTTTTGGTTACGCCCATTTTAATGTGTTTTTTCAAGTTGATTCTCGCTGTAAAAATTCAGTAAAGCGGGTAATAATTCCTCTTTTGGCAAATATGGGATCCCATAGATCCTTTGGGTCAGAGAATTTTCAATCGTTCGAATTACTTCCCCTTCGGCCCGCGCCCTGCTCCTTAGCAAGGGATCTTTAATCGCTGCCTGCATGGACAAACTTTGGTTCACTACCCACGCATAAGGAGTGATTCCGGCTCTTTTCAGGTCTTCCTGTAAAGCCGCAGCCTCCCGCATAGGAGTAGTTTCAGGAAGTGATACCAGTATAACTTTGGAGAGACTGCCATCCTGCAAGGACATATAAGGAGTCCGTATCCCGGCAGTATTCATTTCTGTATTTCGCATGATCTCGCGATGATAACTTCCCGCGGTGTCCAGCAGCAATAGGGTATGCCCGGTAGGAGCGGTATCAATTACCACAAATTTTCGTTTGGCCTGCTGTATGGCTTTGGAAAAAGCGTGAAAAACAGCCACTTCCTCGGTACATGGAGACTTCAGGTCTTCCAAAAGCAGTTTTTTTCCTGCTTCGTCCAGGTTGCCTCCTTTTTGTCCTAGCACCTTATCGGTGTAGCGCTGGGTTTCCACTTTCGGATCAATGCGGTCTATTGTAATGTTTGCAGGCAATTCTCCCAACTGGTCTATAAAATCCTGAACATGGGCAGCAGGATCGGTAGTGGTGAGATGCACCTCAAAACCTTTCCGCGCTATCATGATAGCCAGTGCCGAGGCCGTGATGGTTTTACCAACTCCTCCTTTGCCCATCGTCATTATTAGTCCGTGATCCTGGGCTGCGGTAAGATCATTTACCAGTTCATCGATCCCTTTTAAAAACGGATTTGTTTCTTTTGCTTCTGAAAGTTTTTCCTCCACAACTTTTTCCTGCAGTTTTTCATCGAGCAGGGAGCGGAGTTTTTGAATTCCCAGCACATTATACGGCAATAGCGGAAATTGCTGTTGTTCTAAATCTCTAAGGTTTTGCGGAATAGACTCCAGTTGTTTTTCTGCAATTTCTTCCATTTTAACCGCAAAATCATCGCTGTGGTCCAGTGCCTTAAAAACGCCGTTGATCAATAATTTCTGATTGTTCAACCCCAGTTCTTTCAACTCTTCACTGGTTCGGGAAGCTTCTTTTAGAGAAGAGCGTTCTGCCCGGGAAACCAGATAAAAAGTAGTTTGGTTAGCATCTCTTAAAGTCTCCACCACTTTATTATAGCGGTCCTGACTGCTCTTTAAGGCTGAAGTTGGCCCAAGGCAGGAAGCCCCGTCGGGATTTTCTTCAGAAAAAGATGCCCAGGCAGCGGGTAACTCCAGCAATCTTAAAGTATGCCCTGTAGGAGCGGTGTCAAAGATGATCACATCAAAATTTCCGCCTTCGCTTTCCCCCGAAATAAAGCGTGAAAACTCATCAAATGAAGCGATCTCGGTGGTGCAGGCTCCGGAAAGCTCTTCCTTCATTTTCTTTATTTCAGCTTCGGGAAGTATATCCTTTAAAGGTTCGGTTACCCTGTTGCGGTACTCATCTGCTGAAATTTCCGGATTGATATTGATGGCCGAAAGATTTTCAAGTAAGTTTACCGGAGCTATTTTTTCGGTTACAGGACTGTTGAGCACATCCTGAAGGTTGGAAGCAGGATCGGTACTTACAAGAAGGACTTGCTTCCCTTCATCGGCCATTTTTACAGCGGTGGCGCAGGATAGTGAAGTTTTCCCTACCCCGCCCTTGCCGGTAAAAAACAAATATTGTGTGTGCATTTTCATATTCTGGCATTTTAAAATTAACCCGTCCGCTCTAACAACAACCCGAATTGGGCGCGCATGAACCGGCAGCAGGCTGCAGTTCTCCCAACAGGCTGTTGGCTTGCTGGATCACTTTCTGACTAAGGGAATTCCTTGCATCATTCCCAATATTCATGGCGTCTGCAATCTCCTGAATTTCAATACCCAGCGCCTTTGCCTGGGCAACATACGCTTTCAGGGAGCTTTCATTGGATACAGCAATGGCAGCACCTATCCCTATAAGAATGGCTGTTTTTCCAGCCGATTGCTCATGTAATTCAGAGCCTTCTAAAAGCTCCGGCCACTCCTCTTTTGAAGGATAATCTCCCGTTTTTACCAGTACATTATCGACCAGGATATAGGGAAGGGAATCCACGCCCTCTTTTTGTAATTTTTCTATAGCCGCAGGATACTCCTTAAAAGCAGCACCATCATTGGAGATATTATGGCGGTTCACTTCATATCCAAGGGATTTCAGCCATTTTACATTCGCTGCGGTTTGCACCAAAGCATCATCTACATCGGGACCGCATACTCCTGTACTACAGCATAAAGCGGGATCTAATATGGTTATTTTCATTTGAAAAATATTTATTATTTTATAACATTGCAATATTACGATATAATGATTGAATATTCAAAACTTTTATAAGTTATTAACGTCATTGCAAAGCGTGGCAATCTCATTTTCTTTCCGTAATTTAAATTATGAAAAAATCCTGGGTATACATAACCACCAATAAACATCACACCGTGCTTTATGCAGGGGTTACCTCCAACCTTACCCAAAGAATTCATCAACATAAAAACAAGCACTTTAAAGGATTTACTTCTAAATATAATTCTGATAAATTGATTTATTATAAGGAGTTTACAAGCATTATAGAAGCAATCAAATATGAGAAAAATTTAAAAGCAGGTAGCAGGGCGAAAAAAGAAAAACTCATTAATGAAATGAACCCACAATGGAAGGATTTGTTTGATGGATGGTGAGCATACTCACATGAGGATGCTTCATTCATGAGATTGCTTCAGTCGCTAAAACACTCCTTCGCAATGACAGTTCCTCACAAGTCATAGTGAGCAATGCGCGGCAATCTCCACATTTTTTCTACTAATCAACCTCCAATTATTCTCAAGTAAGATCTTTTTCCTTTATTTGTTAATCCGCTACCTTTAACAGCGAAAGTCAGCAAACCTTAAACGCATGAGCAAACGTAAAATATGTGTAGTTGTTACTGCACGCCCTTCCTACAGCCGGATAAAATCTGCCTTAACCGCCATTCAGGAGCATCCCGATCTTGAATTACAACTTGTCATCGCTGGCTCGGCTTTGCTGGATCGCTATGGAAATGCGGTAGATTTTATCGAAAAGGACGGGTTTCCAATTGCCGCTAAAGTTTTTATGGTATTGGAAGGGGAAAATCCTACCACTATGGCAAAAACCACCGGACTGGGAGTGATGGAACTCACCAACGTTTTTTACAATTTAAAGCCCGATGCGGTGATCACCATCGCCGACAGGTTTGAGACCATCGCAACTTCCATCGCTGCTGCGTATCAAAATATCCCACTGGTGCATATTCAGGGCGGGGAAGTGACCGGTAGCATAGACGAGAAAGTACGACATGCAAACACCAAGCTCGCCGATCTCCATTTAGTGTGTAGTGAAGATGCACGTGAAAGGGTGATCAAACTCGGAGAAATCCCGGAGCACGTGATCAACACCGGTTGCCCATCTATCGACCTGGCAAAAGAAATTTCAGAATATCCTTATCTGGATTTTGATCCGCTGCAAAAATACGGTGGTGTGGGCGCTAAACTGGACTGGAAAAATGGCTATATCGTGGTGATGCAACACCCGGTTACCACAGAATATAAAGAATCAAAGAAACACATTCAGGAAACCCTGAAAGCTGTAAAAGCGCTTAATTACCCGGCTTTCTGGTTCTGGCCCAATGTAGATGCCGGATCTGACGGCACTTCCAACGGAATAAGAGCCTTCCGCGAACTGGAACAACCGGAAAACATCCATTTTTTTAAAAATATGGAACCCACAGACTTCCTGAAACTGCTGAATAGCTCAAAAGCCTTGATTGGAAATTCCAGCGCTGGCCTTCGGGAATGCGCCTATCTTGGATTACCGGTAATAAACATAGGGAACCGACAATTCCGAAGGAGCCGTGCAGGAAATGTAACCGATGTAGCCTATAATCAGGCTGAAATAGAACAGGCAGTGAAAAATGCGATTGCTACCGAAAAATTTGAAAGTTCAACGATATACGGAAATGGAGATGCGGGAGTTAAAATTGCCGGGATCCTGGCAACAGTGAACCTCACCTACAGCAAGACAATTTCATATTAAAGTATTGAGTATTGAGTATTGAAAAAACAAAAATAACATTCGTGCATTCGTGGCTAAAAAACAGTTTGTTTTCTGCAAATCCCGGACTATCAGGAGCGAAATCTGCGGGGGATAGAAAACAAGTACTATTGAAAATTAAAATAGAGAAAAAACAAAAGAAACATTCGTGCATTCGTGGCTAAAAAACAGGTTGTTTTCTGCAAATCCCGGACTATCAGGAGCGAAATCTGCGGGGGATAGAAAACAAGTACTATTGAAAATTAAAATAGAGAAAAAACAAAAGAAACATTCGTGCATTCGTGGCTAAAAAACAGGTTGTTTTCTGCAAATCCCGGACTATCAGGAGCGAAATCTGCGGGGGATAGAAAACAAGTACTATTGAAAATTAAAATAGAGAAAAAACAAAAGAAACATTCGTGCATTTGTGGCTAAAAAACAGTTTGTTTTCTGCGAAGTTCAGCGAGATCTGCGGGAGATAAAAAAAACAAGCACCATTGAATATTAAAGTTTAAGCAGAAAACCCTAAACAGAAAACCAAAAATGAGGATACTTGGTATTATCCCTGCCCGAGGAGGCAGCAAAGGAATTCCCGGAAAGAACATAAAACTCCTGGCGGGGAAACCGCTGCTGGAATATACTTTTGAATCGGCTAAAGCCTCTGCTTTACTTTCCCGGGTGATCCTGAGCACGGATGATCCTGAAATAATCCGCACAGCAGAAAAAATTGGTCTGGAAGTTCCTTTTATCAGACCCGGAAATTTAGCCGAAGACACAACCACAAGTCTGGAAGTGGTAAAACACGCGCTGGAAACTTTGAAACTGAATGGAGATGAATATGATGCCGTTTGTTTGCTGCAACCCACTACCCCGTTCCGCCATCAGGGATTGATCGATTCTGCCATCAAGAAATTCACCGAAGGAAATTTTGATTCCCTGATCTCGGTTCGGGAAGTCCCGGCCGATTTCAATCCGCATTGGGTTTTTGAGGAGAAAGATGGAAAACTCCAAATCGCAACCGGAGAACAGGAAATCATTCCCCGTAGGCAGGAATTACCAAAGACCTACCACAGGGATGGAGCGATCTACATCACAAAAACTTCCGTTCTAACCAATCAAAATTCCCTTTATGGAAAGCATATCGGCTTTATAAATACCACCGGAAGTCCGTATGTAAATATCGATATTCCCAAGGATTGGGAAGAAGCGGAACAATTGATTAAGTTTCTTTAAAGCGGGAACGTCTTTGCGAGCGCAGCGCGGCAATCTCATGTCATTGCGAGCGAAGCACGGCAATCCCAACTCCTCGCGAGCGTAGCGCAGCAAACACGTCATTGCGAGCGTAGCGCGGCAACCAAACGTCATTGAGCGAAGCCCGGCAATCTCACGTCATTGCGAGCACAGTGAAGCAATCCCGTCCTCACCAACGAAGCACAGCAATCCCCCCTCCTTAGGAGGTGGCCGGGGGGAGGCATTTTTCCCCTTTTTTTGCCAGTGTAGAAAACCTTCTGCGTTAAAAATTTTCGAAGCCTTGGAGAAAATTTAGCAGAAGGTTTTCGGTTTTTTGGTGGTGCGGGAAGCAACACCGAAAAAACACCTTCAAAAAAAGTGTCCTTTTTTTGGTTCGTTTTTTTGGACAAGCAAAAAAATGAACAAAATATGTTCTTACCCTGAATGCCGAAGATGGGGGCCGGGGGAAGGAATTCAAAAAAATATGGCTAATAAAAAACAGTTTCCTATTTTTGAGGAGATTTTAAAACATGAAGAACCTCTTATATGCGATTTTAACCGGAATCCTCCTCGCGGCAGCCTGGCCAACCTTCGGATTTCCGCTCCTGCTTTTTGCAGCTTTTGTGCCTTTGATGTATGCCGAATTCAAAATAAGGAATTCCAAAAAAAAATATTTAAAACTGAAGATCTTCGCAGCTTCTTACCTCAGCTTTTTTCTCTGGAACCTGCTCACCACCTACTGGCTTTATTTCTCCACCCCTTTTGGCGGCGCTTTTGCCATTTTGGTGAACTCCCTGCTGATGGCCGGGATTTTTCTGCTCTATCACATAGTAGCAAAAAGAAGCGATTTTAAAGCAGCTTCTGCCTTTTTTATCGCTATCTGGATCGTATTTGAAAAAGTCCACCTGGGATGGGAATTTTCCTGGCCCTGGCTTAACCTTGGAAATGCCTTTTCCGACTATCACAACTGGGTGCAATGGTATGAATATACCGGCGCTTTCGGGGGAACTCTATGGGTATTGCTGGTAAATGTTGCTATTTTTAAAATCATACTGGCCTGGAAAGAATTCGGAAAAAAAGAGATCCTCCTTCGGGGACTCCTGAAAATATCCGCTTTTATCGCGATACCCATCGCCATCTCCTATCTTATCCGTTCAAATTATACCGAAAGCACCCAAACCCTGGAGGCGGTTATCCTGCAGCCAAATATCAATCCCTACACCGAAAAATACAACACCAACGACACCCGCATTGGAGAGTTGCTGCTGAAGCTAAGCGCTGAAAAGGTCACTGAAACCACCGATATCCTCGTAGCTCCGGAAACCGTCTTTGCCGATGGCACCGTGCTTTCCAATTTTCCCAGATCTGAAGCTGCGTTCTACGGAAGGCAACACATCGAAAAATATCCTTCGATAAATTTCCTTAGCGGAATCTCCTTTTTCGAACGCTTTCAGGATCCCGAACTGGTAAGAAAACAAAGCAATTTTATAGGGCCGAATGACTGGTACAATGATTACAATTCGGCATTTATGATGAATGCTGAAATTCCGAAACAACTCTATCATAAATCCAAACTGGTAGTTGGGGTAGAGAACTTTCCGTATAAGGATATCCTGAAACCCATCCTGGGCGATATCATGATCGACCTTGGCGGAACCGTGGCCATGAAAACCACTCAGGAGGACAGGAGCGTATTTCAGCTCAATAATTCCTACGCCACAGCCCCGATTATTTGTTATGAGTCGGTGTACGGGGAATATGTAACCGGATATGTTCGCAATGGCGCCAACTTCCTCACCATCATCACCAACGATGCCTGGTGGGGAGATTCTCAGGGCCATAAGCAACACCTCAGCTACGCAAAGCTACGCGCGATAGAATCCCGCCGGTCCATCGTCAGAAGCGCCAATACCGGCATCTCTGCCTTCATTAATGAAAAGGGAGATATCGTTAAAAGTCTGGGCTATGAAGAACAGGGAAGCATAAAAAACAATGTCACCCTGAACACAGGAGAAACCTTTTATGTGAAATATGGCGATTACATAGCGCGTATTTCGCAGCTGCTTGCATTGTTCCTGTTTTTATTCGCAGTGGTTAAGTATAAGAGAAGAAGCTAGGTTGGGATTCGTTGACTCGTGAATTCGTGAAATCGGGATTCGGGATTTGGGATTCGGGGTGCGCTTTCATGAGTGTGCTTCATTCATGAGATTGCTTCAGTCGCTGAAACGCTCCTTCGCAATGACAGTTCCTTACACGTCAATGCGAGCTCAGCGCGGCAACCCCACGTCATTGCGAGCGCAACGTGGCCAACCGTCATTGCGATCAAGTTTTATTTGTGATGGTAAAAAAACCTTTTGGAATTAAAACTGAAAACAGAATTTGTAGTGGTTATTTTTCATAATGTCCCATTGCAGAGAGGATAAGCACGGTTACCTTTTCCTGATAAACCTTGTAAATAAGGCGATCCTTTTTATTAATGCGGCGGGACCAATACCCGGTAAGGTCATACTTCAAAGCTTCTGGTTTGCCGGTACCTTCATAAGGCGTTGTAGAGAGTTCCTTAAGTATTTTTCCAAGCTTTTTAATACTGGTTTTATTCCCGGACTTTTTATGCGCTTTAAGTTCTCTTATAGCGAGAGGCGCAAGCTCTACTATAAATTTTCCCATACATTATCAGGGTTTAGCCTCGGTAATTTAGCACCACTGGCACTTCTTTCCCTGGCTTTTATTTTTTTTACAAAATTTTTATCGTAAGGGCTTTCTTCTATAATTTTAACACCTTTTTCTTCTTTTGAAAACAGTCGGGCAACCTCGAGCAGGGCTTTTCCTGCCTTTGTACGTTCATTTATCTCTATGGTTATCATATTGATGCCTTTTTCACAAATATAGCAAAAATCGTGCGTAAAAAACCGTGGAGAACGATTGAGAAATCTGACGCAGTCATTTCGAAATGAGCCTGTCATTGCGACCCTGATTTTTGGTTCGGGAGAAGCAATCTGGCGATTGAGAAATCTCCAACATGATTAAACCTCCCGCCAACATGAGATTGCTTCAGTCGCTGAACGCTCCTTCGCAATGACAGCTCCTCACACGTCATTTCGAGCGAAGCGAGGCAATCGGAACCCCAAAACATGATAAAAACTACCACGTCATTGCGAGCGAAGCGCGGCAATCTCACGTCATTGCGAGCGCAGCGTGGCAATCTCATTTTCTTTCCGTAATTTCAATTATGAAAAAATACTGGGTCTACATAACTACCAATAAACACCACACCGTGCTTTATGCGATTTGTTTGATGAAAGGTAAGCACATCCAAATGAGTGTGCTCCATTCTTGGTCGCTGAAACGCTCCTTCGCAATGACAGTTCCAACCCCGTCATTGCGAGCGAAGCGAAGCAATCCCACGTCATTACGTTCGTGACAATCCCCCTCCTTCGGAGGGGGCCGAGGGGAGGATTTTAACTATGATCCCGAAACGTCCGGATTGGGTGGAATTTAAAAAATTAACAATTCGGAATGTTAATCAATTTCTAAACATGCAATATTTTTAAGAACAGGATTTAAGATAAAATCTGCAATAAGTTCCCGTTTATCGATAAATAATTTTTCGAGGTTTATGGTGGTTGTATTCCCTGTCCTTAACCAAATTATTTTTGGCGGATGCCCTTTTAAGTTTGCAATGTCAAAAAAATCTGCATCAAAAGTAACTATGGTGAAGTAATTAACCCTGGCATATTCCCAGATTTGTAAGTCAGTTGAATTCTCCAGGTTTAGTTCCTTTACCTGTTTTTGCTTCAGGATATTGAATTTCAATTTTTCGAAGAAGCCGAAAGGAGATATTTTGGTCAAATAATAATTTCATCAGGCCACTCTAATCTTGTGCTCCCTATCAGCAGCATAAGCCAGACAAGCCTGAATTTGTATTTCTGTGAGTTCCGGGAAATCAAGTTGTATTTCCTGAGCACTCATTCCATTGGCAAACCAGCTAAGAACATCATAAACAGAAATTCTGGTTCCGGTCAAATAAGGCTTTCCAAACCTCACATTAGGGTCTATTGAGATATATTTTTTATAGTCTATCATTTTTTCATCTATTGTTGCTAAAGTTACAAAATTTAGACAAGTGGAAAGCGAAAAAAAATTAAGTAACAAGAACCAGTCATCAGGAAATAAGTAAATCTCCTTCTCCCTGTCATCTGAGTTTATCACAGGAAGAGCCGAGGTAATACGTGATATTTCTCGTCGCTTTATTCCTATACTTTAAAAAATTCAGCATAAAAATTAAATCCTTGAGGCAACCTAATTTCAATTTCAAAACCGCTCGCTCGAAATGACAGTTTTCAACAATGGCGTAGCTCAGCAACCGTGGCGTAGCGAACATAATTGCGACCCCGATTTTTGGATCGTGGTAGGCAAATGAAACCCCCTACATGATTAAACCTCCCGCCAACATGAGATTGCTTCAGTCGCTGAAAAAGCTCCTTCGCAATAACTGTTCTCACCGGCGCGGCAAACGGAGCGTAGCGAACGTAATTGCAAGCGCAGCGCAGCAATCTTAACTTTTTAACTTTTTAACTTTCCAACTTCGTCACTGCCCCCTATAAAACAGCACCGTACTAAAAGTCTTAACCAGAATATTCAAATCCAGGAAAAGCCCACGGTGTTTGATATAATAAAGATCATACTGCAGCTTTTCCATGCTGTCATCATGGCTCGACCCATAATTCGCCATAACCTGCGCCCAGCCGGTAAGTCCGGGTTTCACGATATGCCTGGTTTTATAGAAGGGGATTATTTCTGAAAGCTCCTTCACAAACACCTCCCGCTCCGGCCTGGGGCCTATAATGCTCATCTCGCCTTTTAAGATGTTATAGAACTGCGGAAATTCATCCAGCCGGGTGCGGCGAAGGAATCTTCCGAATCTCGTGATACGGGGATCATTCTTCTCTGCCCACTGCGGACCGTTTAATTCTGAATTCTTCGGCATCGTCCTGAATTTCAGAATATTGAAACTTTGCGCATTCTGACCTATCCGCTCCTGCGAGTAAAACAAACTTCCCCGGTTCCCAAATAAATTTCCTAACCAGATAAAGGGGATGAACAGGATGCACATCATCAAACCAATCAGACTAAAAAGCACATCGAACACCCGGTTAAAGAACAGGTAAAACTTGTTCTGGTTGCTTCGGTTAAAAAGGAAAAATTTATAAAAATCCTTGCCCACGTGATGCACGGGAACACGGTAGGTAATATCTTCATATACCTGCGTATAATCTTTTATGGAAAAGCCCTCTATCAAGAGATTATTCAGCTCTTTCAGAAGATCAAGCGTCAGGCCGCGGTTTCGGGAATTGGAGCCCGCTACCACGATTTCGTTGATATGTTCATCTTTCAGGACCTTTCTTATTTCTTCGGAAGGATATTCCTTAAGGCCTGCAGCTATCGAGAAATTATCCCCGTTTCCGGTATTTACGAATCCGATGATCGCATAATTTGGATCCGACTTCTGAAGGGCTTTAACCATCAGGATCAGTTCTGCGGCATCACCAATCAGCAATACGCGTTTATGAAATCTCGCCGAAGAGATCAGGGTGATATAGGCATACCTCCATAGCAACAGCGCGGCGGTTATAGTAATAAAAAAGAACAGCAGTTGCACCCGGTTATCCGGCAGGCTGGGCGTAAAAAACGGGGTCAGCATAAAAAACAGCACGGTGACCGAAGAAGTGAGTATCACATTCTTAACCACGATCTCAAATTTTCCGGCTTTTTGAAGGTGATAAAGTTCGAAGATACTGGCGAAAACGCTCAGATAGGTCACCAATACTGCGATCCAGACTAAGTTATAGTTATTGATCTGTAAATATCTCAGGTCAAAAATAATCCCGACCAGACTAAGCAGAAAAACCACCACGAACATATCCATAAACCGCAAAAGGACTTTACGTTCAGAAATATCAAAATGTAGGATGGATTTTTTAGACATTTCTTTGGTGAAATTGAGCTCTAAAGGTAAAAATTTTCAGGAAAGAAGTTCCTTCCATGGACGTTTTATCACCTCCCAGTCAAAACTTTCTGCAGTTTCCCTTGCATTCGCTGCTATAGCTAGTGCAGCCTCGGCATTGTTCATCAAGTATTCCACCGCCTTTGCCATAGCTTCAGCATCATTTGGCGGCACCAGCATTCCGGTCTTTCCGTCTTCAATTAGAAAAGGGATCCCGCCCACATTGGTGGAAACCACCGGCAATCCCAGTGCCATAGCTTCAAGTACGCTCACCGGCGTATTGTCGATATGCGTGCTATTCAGGAAAATATCACAGTTTGAAGCCAGGGCTTTCCATTGCTGCTTCTTCAGCTTCCCGGTAAAGCTCACCGGCAAATTGCGTTCTTCGGCATACTTCCGGCAATCGCTTAAACTGCCATCCTTATCCGGTCCCACCATTTTCAAAGCTGCTTCCGGGTGATCTTTCAACAGGATCTCCAGGGTTTGCAATGCCAGCATGGGGTTGTATATCGCATCAAAAGCACGCACCCATAAAAGTTCAGGCCTCAGGTGCTTTCGCGTTTTAAACCTGTAGGTGTTTATATAAAGCGGATTGGGGAGATACCGCACATTGGAAAACCCGAGTTGCTCCACTTCCTCTTTTAAATACAGGGAAGGGGAAATAACCATATAGGCATTCCCGAATAACTTCTTTATAGCCTCCGGGGAGCTTCTAAATCTGTTTTTCAAATCCCCGCCATGAAGGATAGGGATGTATTTTTTTCTAAATAATTTCGCCAGCCGACTTACAACAACCGCATACCAGAAGTTCTGGGTGCTGTAAACATCTATAAGCACCAGGTCCACGCTTCGGAAATGCCAGATGAAAGAACCTACCATATGCCCCAGGCGAAGTAATTTATTTTTGAAATGCGAAGCGGAGTAGATCTTGAATCCTTCTTTCTGAAGGCCTTTTTTTAATGCATTATGCGCCGTAGGATTGCTCCTGCGATCTGAAAGTTTATTGCCGATATATAAAAGCCGGTTCTTCATCACCGAAGCAAACTATTCCACTTCTCCTTCACCTGTTCCCAGTCGAAGGCCATCACCTTTTCCCTGGCATTTTTTGTGATCTCCAGCGTTCTTTCAGGATTTTTTAATAGGCGCTCCACCGCCAGGAACATCGCCTGTTCGTCTGCGGGAGGAACCAAAAGCCCGTCTTTTCCATCTTCCACAAGATCCTGCATCCCTCCCACTTTGGTGGAAACAACGCCAAGCCCCAAAGCCATCGCCTCTATCACGCTAATTGGCGTATTATCTATATTGGTGGTATTCAGGAAAATATCATACTCCTCAGAAAGCTTCGCCCATTCCTTCTTTTTAAGTTTCCCCGGAAAACTGACATTAAGTTCATGCTTTTCTGCATAGGCTTTACATCGGGCCATAGAACCGTCTTTTTCCGGGCCTACCATACACAATGCTGCTTCCGGATATTCCGCCTTTAGCAACTTTAAGACCTTTAGTGCCAGCATAGGATTGTACCTCCCCTGGAACCTCCGCACCCATAATAACCTGGGAGCAAAAACAGTTCTGGGTTTATAGCTGTATTTTTTTAATTCTATGGAATTCGGGATGATTTGCAGGTTGGTGAATCCGGCATTTTTAAAAATCCTGTAGAGATAATTGGAAGGAGCTACATTCATTTTAGCCTTTCCGAAGAGATTTTTGCTCAGTTTTTTATTTTCCTGAAGCCGCTCCGGCAAATTTCCGCCGTGAAGGATGGGAATATAATCCAGCTTGTAGAACTGGCAGGCTTTGGCTACCAGGTAGGCATAATAAAAATTCATCGCCCCATAGGTATCTATCAGGACGAGTTCGGTGGCTTTATGATGTTTTACTATCATTCCCAGCATCTCCAGCAGCCGCAGGGCTTTGTTGCTCTTGTTGGAAGCCGTGCGCACCGCATACCCCTCCTTTTTAAGCACCTTGCTGAAAAAGGAAATATAGGTGGCCGTAAAACTGTTAAGTACTAAGTCGTTTCCTATGTACAGGATCCTTTTTTTCATCTACAATATATAATAATGCCAGCCCATACACAAAGGCTGGCAAGGCAATTCTCATAGCCGAGTGGTTGATGGTTAAAAACCAGAAGGCCACAAAAGCCAGGAAATAATAGTTATTTTTAAACTTGGACCAGAATAATACAGGGACAAATATAAGTATAAGTAAAGCAAAAACACCCAGCAATCCGTGTTCCGATAATAAACGGCTTATTTCGTTATGGGAGGCAATGTCAATACCTAAATTTTCCTGCCGGTATTCATAACCCTTACCAACTCCAATTCCAATAAAAGGATGCTTATAAAACGCAATTAATTCGGTAGTAACCAACTCAACTCTTCCTGTTGTGATATCGTCCTTTAATACTCCGGCTGCATCCCTGTTTTCATACCTGTTTTCAATAAGACCAAAAGTTTTTATCGAGGAGAAGATCCAGATCAAAGAAACCGAAACCACAAGCAGGATCATTTTAAAATTGGTCCTGGTTTGCTCTTTTCTGTCCTGTTTGTAATAAAATAACACCAGAAAAGCTGTTATACAAATTAATGCTGTAAAAACCCCTCCCCGGGAAAATGTGATCACCGCCCTGTAACCCATCATCCCCAATAGAACAAGATCAATGATATTGATGAGTTTATTTTTGACGGTGAACAGGCGCGTTACCAGCAAAAAAGCTCCGAGTCCAAAAACCGTAGAGATCTGATTAGGACCATATCCTCCCGTTGCTGCATAATTTCCGGACAGACTTATAAGTCCTTGCTGTAAAGTAGGGGTATATAAATACAGGTAAAACATTTGGGATATTAGAGGCAGCAGTAACATTAACAGCACTTTTTGAAAATCTTCCTTTTTGATCTTTTTATAATAACAATAAAGCGCAGTAATACCCAATGCTACCGGACCGCTGAGATTAAACGCAATAGCCTTGCGGAAGTCTGTCTCAAGGCTCATTGTAATGGAAGCTACGATTATTCCGGGAATAAGTATCATAAGATACGTCCAGAATGGAACGGTTTTAGAAGACGTGCCTTTAAAAAACATCCCGATCACCAGGAAAACAATCACCATGTATTTCCCTGTTTCATAAAAAACCATCCCTCCGGTCATCCTGAAATATACTTCGGCACCCGCAATATAGGCAGCTCCCATTAAAGCTTCATTATTCCGGTTCTCATTTTGAATGGTGATAAAAAGAAAATAGGCCAGCGCACCAAACATAATAAGAGTTGAAGCTGGCCGGTATACATAGATAAGAAATGCCAACCCAAAATGGATAACCAGGAGGTTGATATATAATTTGTTCGTGTTGTGTTCTTTATTAATCACTTTCCAGAAAGTTCATATATTTTTTTAGCACCCCTTTTTCAGAATAATTCTTTTTCACTTCTTGCTGAAACAGTTTAGCTTCCTTTTTCATTTTCAACCTATCATCAAGATAAGCTGAAATCCCTTGATAGAGCATTTTTGAATTTTCCTTCCCTACAATTTTACCATAATTATTGATCACAGCTGCACATTGTCCAACATTTGTGCATAGCACCGGCAAGCCTGCAATTCCATATTCCAGCAATGCCAAAGCTAAACCTTCAGATCGGGATGGAAGCACCCCAAGATCCGCCTGCTGAAGTAAAGGTATTATTTCCGGCTGACTTCCATAATAATGAATTTTATGACTAACAGGGGAGCTTTCAATTTCTTTTAAAACAGAAGCTGAATAATCAGTTCCCGGGTCTTCACCAATAAGATGTAAACTAACCGCCAGATTCTTATCTAAAAGCTCAAATGCCCTCAATAAATTTAAATGATCCTTTTGTGGTCGTAAATTGGCTACACAAATTATTTTGAAAGCTGTGGAACTGCCTTTTAATTTTATAGCAACAAGGCCAGTGTTTTCCACCTTCGGAATAAAATTCTTTAATTCAATAACATTTTTACACTGCAATTCTTCAACCGCCCAATTTTTTAAAGCTGTATTTACCGAAATGATCCCGGCAAATAAACGGGAAAATCTCTTCAAGACCTTAAACTCCCTTTTCTCAAGAAACTCACTTTCTCCGTAATGATCATGCCATATCAGTTTAAAGCTCCCTCCGCTCAATTTAAGCAAACCTGCCAGGAAATAAGAAGTGCTGTGCGCGTGTACAATAGTTATATTATTTTCTTTAATATAAAGCCTCAATTTTAAAATCGCCCTGGGATCCAGGCTGGATCTCTTATTCAGGAAAACATAACCCACTTCCGGTTTCAGCTGGGCTTTCAACATTCCCTCACGCCTTGTACAACACAAATAAGAACCTTCCACGTAAGGCAGCAACCCGTTGGCAATATTCACCGCCATCTTCTCTGCCCCGCCGGGACGTAAACTATCTATTAATTGTAGTACTCTCATCCCACACCCCCGCCTCTCCCAAAGGGAAAGGAACTTTTTTTATTTAATTTATTACCAGATTCCAATATAATTAAATTTGTTGATCAAACTACCTTTTCCGATTTACCGCAAACCTTAATTAATTCTCATTCCGATTTAGTATTTTTATTGTGCTTTACCCCTCCCGACCATTCGGGACTTAAGGGAGGCGAAAAAAAGCATTCAATTTCACCGGAAACCTTCTTCCCCTTTAGGGGTGCAGGGGTGAACTAAAATCATATTTCTTAACTCTTTTCCACCTTACCACAAACCTTAATTAATTCTCATTCCGATTTAGTATTTTTATTGTGCTTTACCCCCCGCCCTAAAGGGTGCAGAAAAATTCTAACTTTGTATTTCTTTTTACTTCTAAAGATCCAGTTCCCCTTTAGGGGTGCAGGGGTCAAACGAAATCATAATACTCAACTCTTTTTCCCGCTTTACCGCAAACCTTAATTAATTCTCACTCCGATTTAGTATTTTTATTGTGCTTTACCCCCCGCCCTAAAGGGTGCAGAAAAATTCTAACTTTGTATTTCTTTTTACTTCTAAAGATCCAGTTCCCCTTTAGGGGTGCAGGGGTCAAACGAAATCATAATACTCAACTCTTTTTCCCGCTTTACCGCAAACCTTAATTAATTCTCACTCCGATTTAGTATTTTTATTGTGCTTTACCCCCCGCCCTAAAGGGTGCAGAAAAATTCTAACTTTGTATTTCTTTTTACTTCTAAAGATCCAGTTCCCCTTTAGGGGTGCAGGGGTGAGCCGAGATCTATTTTTTCCTCAATTCTCCTAACTACAAATTCGATATTTTCAAACACCTCATCATTGGTAAATCTAATTATTTCTAATTCCTGAAATTTTAATATTTCACTCCTCTCTTCGTCCAGTATCTTTTGCTCCTTTGAATCGTGGTAACCGCCGTCTATTTCAATTATCAATTTTAATTTATGACAATAAAAATCTACAATATAAATATGAATAGGGTGTTGTCTTCTAAACTTGAATCCTTTTAGTTGATTATTTTTTAGTTTTTCCCAAAGTAATTTTTCAGCATCAGTCATATTATCCCTTAAAAATTTTGCCTTTGCAAAACTATCTAAAGGAGCTCCCTTAAACATACTTTCATCGTGATATAAGTGGTCTTTCTTCATTAACGCCTAACTTTTTACTCTTTTCCCGCTTTACCCCAACCCTAAAGGGAGGCGGAAAAAGTATTTAGTTTAACCGGAATATTTATTCCCCCTTTAGGGGCGCAGGGGTCAAACGAAATCATAATACTCAACTCTTTTTTCCGCTTTACCGCAAACCTTAATTAATTCTCACTCCGATTTAGTATTTTTATTGTGCTTTACCCCCCGCCCTAAAGGGTGCAGAAAAATTCTAACTTCGATTCTAATCTGAAATTCTCCGAAAATCTCCTTCCCCTTTAGGGGTGCCGGGGTGAACCAAAATAATGTTACACCTCTTTACTCTTTTTCCGCTATACCCCTCCCTAAAGGGCGGCGGAAAAAAGTATTCAGTTTAACCGGAATCCTAATTCCCCTTTAGGGGCGCAGGGGTGAACCAAAAACTTAATACTCAACCCTTTTCCTTTTTATTCCTTATTTGAGTCGTATAAAATTTTCTTTATCCCCTCCTCAAATTTTTCAAGAGTATACTCCTGACTCCACTCCTGCCCAGCCAAAGACATCCGTTTCATCTTCTCCGGATCTTTTATTAGTTCGAGTATTTTTTCCACTGTCTCATTTAACACATCCCGACTATCCTTTCGCCTCATCCCATTGTACATTTTCAACTCTTCTCCCTTTTCTAAATCCGGAATAAGAATTCCTCTTTCGGTAATAGTAACAACTCTAGCTCCCCCATCGGGGGCGGGGGGGGCTTTGAGCATCCACGGCACACAGGAAACAGAAGTTACAACCGGAACACACCCAAAAAACATAGTCTCCGCCACCGCCTTTGGCCAGCCTTCCGATTGTGATGCCAGGATCAAAAAATGCGAGGCCTTATAAACTTCTTTCAGTTCTTCCAGCTTAATACTTCCCATAAGGCTTACAAACGGCTCCAGGTTTTTTGTGTTAATGTATTCCTGCAACTCGTTTCTCAGCACCCCGCTACCGTAAATCTCTAGTTTTGCCGGAATGCCTTTTCCCATAAGGGCTTCAATGAATTTAATGGCAAATAATGGTCTTTTCCCAGCCGACAAACTGCCTACAAAAATGAATTTGCACGGGGAAGTAAAATCTTTTTCTATTTTTATTTTTTCAGTTTCAGAAAAACTCGCTGTAAAAAATGGCAGAATATTCTTTGACTGATTTGGCCATTCCCCGTATACCAACACCTTTATATTTTTGCTGAGAAAAGTATTGCTTAATATCCACTTTTGCATTCTGTAACTCCAGGGTTGCTTGGAATTAGGATCCCAGTTCCCGGCATATTTTACGGTTTTTGGTTTTTGCGGAAAAAAGATCTGTACTAAACACGCTAATAATCCAATATTTCCCGGGCACCGTAAATGGATATGGTCTGCCCGTTTCATTACTCTAGCGATCTTGTAAAAAGTAAAGGGTAAATAAACTAGTGTCTTAAGTGCTTCTTTAAAAGTGGTTAAAGACGTTTCCGGAATCTCGTGGAATTCTGCTGGAGCTATATAATAAGCACTCTCTATAGGACTCGGAATTTTATCCTTCCGAGGTGCCAGTAAGAGAAATTTTGAGGTTAATTTCAACCAGATATTCATTTCCCTTATATAGGGTTCATAAGAGTAATATTTACCCTTATGATCCTTATGCAAAATATAAGTTATAACTCCAAAATTCATTTGATTTATCTAAAATAATTGTAGATATCTAAAAGATTGAACTTTATTGTCCTTTTATATTGAAACTCCCTTTCGTCGTAATTTCTATCACCATCATAAACAAAGTAATATCCGTTATCTAGTTCCTGTATATCCAGATGATGCATTCCCCTGTTAAACCATTGAATTTCCTGTTGCGGACCTAAATACATCTTTTCCGAAATCTTAAATTCCAGCCGGTCGTTTTGGGTTTCCAGTTTATAAAGGGAGATCCCCGTGCCGTAACCCAAAGTTCCGTTTTGCAGGGGAAGGTACCAGTTATCGTCCACTTTAAAAAACCGGCCACCCGGCCGGGTCTCATTGCCCATCGCTGTTTGTAATTTTTTGCTTCGGTCCAGCTGCCGTTCAGGGAATCGGCTGTAAACATATATTGTTTTAGATCGTTATCAACGGCCACGATCAAATTTAATTCCTCGCTTAACAGCAGGGAAGGATCTTTTAAACCCCTGTTTTTAATAAGGGTATCGCTGATTCTCCAATCATAGGGAAAATTTTCTGCCTTATACAACAAAACCTGGTTGGAACCCTTGGTTTCCGGCAACATATAAAATTCCCCTTTGTGATTAAAAACCTGCGGAAAGGAAAGATGAAAATCTTCATCCAAAACAATTCCTTTGTATCGGTAATTTTCCCCATCGGTGGAGGTCAACAAGGCAATATTTGCATTTCCTTCTCCTTTCAGTTCCACAAAAAGATAAAACACACCATCCTCCTTGATATAAAAAGGATCTGCTATATAATCAATTCCTTCAGGTATGAGACTGTCAAAGGATTTATAGGTAATTATATTTTCAGGTTTTACATCTATAGTCGAGAATAACTCAGAAGAACCTGAAAAACCAACAGACCAATTACCCACAGAAGGAGTTACAAATGGGTATCGGTAATTGAAAATTATCAGGATTAAAATCACTATAAGAGCTATGATTCCAAAAATAAAATAGATCTTCTTCTTCATATTAACTCTGTACTTTCGGTTTCTTCAGATTAAACTTTTGATTGAAACAGATAATTAACCCTAGTTTTTCGGAACAATGCAAATGAATGTGCATTGCTGGTTCTTTAAATAAATATCGATCAGAACAAACTTTCTTATTTTCTATAATTCAGGTCTAATCCTTTTTTTGCATTAACATGGTTAAATGCATACATCTGAACATATGCGAATCGGAAACCCGGGATTTCTCCCAATCTTCCCAATGCCATTTTTGTACGATTTCAGTTTTCTTTTCTGGCGGGAATGGTAGAAAATTAACTATAAAAAACCATTTGGCCTTTCCTAGCATACCCCTTCGGTCCTTTATTCTAAACGCACTCTCAAATTGATAATAAACCTTCTTTGAAAACGGCCATTCCCAGTCCTTATCCGATTGAAAAGGCCTGTAAATCGTTCTTATCAACTTTATTGGCAAACTTGTTTCCAATGGATCATTGCTTATAATGGTTCCATTGGCATTTAGCTTTTCTTTTAATCTGTTGATCAACATCTCCACATCTTTAAAATGATGAAGGACACCATAAGCATAAATAAGATCAAAATCTTTTTCTGTAAATTCTTCAGAAAGGAAGTCGGTAGCAAAAGCATCTGCGTTTTCTATATTTTTCAATCTGTTTCTAAGATGCGAGATTCCCTTTTCACTTAGATCAATCGCTATATATTCTTTTGAATTTTGGGCTAAATATATCGACAATGAATTGCCTTCATAACAACCCAAATCCAATACTTTTTTATTGGATAAGTCACCACACCATTCCAGGTGAAGAAGATGGATCTGCTTTTCTACCCCTATACTTTTTCGGACTTTTTGCAGTATCCCATTCCGAAGGGAAAACCAAATTTTTGTGGCAAAGTTCTTTTTCTTTTTATCATAGAAAGCCTTTTGGCGCTGATTAATTTCAAGAAAATTATCTTCTTTTTTCATTAATTGTATTTTCTTATCTCTAATTCTTCCTTCTTCTTATAATTAAAGGTCTTTCAAATTCATAATTTAAATTCTTCACGAAAATTATTTACTACTCCTTTAACTTCAAAATTCTCCAGGAAACGTTCAAAGCAATTATTGCTAAACTGCTCTCTAAGCCGTGGATTTCCAAGTAAATGATTGATTTTATCTGAAAGATCTTTATGATTATTTACTTCAAAAAGGTAACCATCGCGATCATTTCTTATAATCTCTGCAATTCCGCTAGTATTAGATCCTATTACAGGAGTTTTAACTGAAAAACTTTCAATTACTACATATCCAAAAGCTTCTACTACAGATGGAACTATGGTTATATAAGCAGAAGAAAATTGCTCCAATACCTTATCCTTATTTTGATTTCCAATAAAGTTTACATTATTTTGAACTTCTAATTTGTTTACTATTTCAATATATTTTTTTATTTGTTCTCCTTTTAAATCATCACCTAATAATGTCAAATTAACCAAAGGGAATTTTTTGACTACAAATGGAATTGCCTGAATCAAAGTATCTACTCCTTTTGTTTTATGCATTCTCCCCGCATAAACCAGTTTATAAGGAATGACATTATTTAATAATACGGATTTTTTAACTGCATTATAAATAACCTTCACCTTACTTTTCTCCACTCCAAAATTCTTGATAAGATCATCTTGTGTAGCTTTAGAATTGGCTACTATTTGGGTGGCCATTTTATAAAATATTTTTTTTCGATATTGTAATATTTTACGTTTTTCCAATTGAGCAGATAGAGTGTGATACCAGGCAATTCTTTGTTTCACTCCTAATAAATAACCTGCTAGTAAAAACATGTTTACCGCTCCAAAATTAGCAATCATCACCTCGGGTTTATGCTTAATGATTAATTTACTTAGAAATATAAAGTCTTTGAATTTTGTTGGCCTTTTTGATGGCCATTTAATTACTTCAATCCTGGGTGAAATATGAAAATCACTTTTTTCTACCGCGTATGTAATAATAATCACCTTATAATTAAGTGCAAGCTGATTGGATAACTCCAGAAAAAACTCAGCCACTGAAGAATTTTTTATAGTAAAAGAAAGAAATATAGTTTTCATATTAACATCCCATTTAGGGAAGGTCTTGAAATTTATGCGATTAAAATATTTTACTCCGCCTTAAAACTTACTCTTCCCTTGTGACAATTTTGGTGAAGATTATACTCCACCAACCAGCAATCCTACCTAAACTTTCCGTAAACGCTTCTTTTTTCCGACTGGTATTGATCACATTCCCAAGCCGCACTAAAGTTAACAAAAAAGCGATGCTGTGCCACTTAAGTCGGACTTTAAAAGTAGGGTATGGGTATTTTACCCGCCAAACATACCATCCATTTCTAATTACCATTCTCCCGTAGTTAAATTGATTTGGCCTTCCCGCTTCCTCATGATAATGGTATAATTGAGCAGCTGTATTAACGTATAATTGTCCAATTTTTGAGGCCCTCAAACAAAAATCCATATCCTCATAAAGTCCGTAACCCTCAAAATAGGTGGAAAAGCTTATTTTTTCAAATAATTCTTTCCGATAGGAAGAAACCCCTCCCATAAAAAATTCCACCGGATATGTTTTACCTGAAGGAGGAAAAAAACCTATGGACAAGCCATTGGAAAATTCGGGCATAAATCCGGGTGGTTGGTCGCTCAAAAGTTTGAGTTTTTTGCGCAATACATTCCGACTTCCTAATTTTCGAACATACCCATCAATTTCAAATTCGTCGAATTGAACTGCCTTTCCAACCGAATTCCTCTTCCACTCTACCTCATCCAGGATATAACCCCCTACTCCTAGCACCTCTGGGTATTTGTAATAAGTCCCGATTAACTTTTCAAAATACTCCGGATTTAATATTATATCATCATCCAGAAAACAAACTATTTTAGAAGTTTCAGTTACCTTTTGGATTCCGAAATTTCGCTGTTTTGTCAATCCGCTATTTTCAACCCCGACCTTAAAATATTTTAAACCCGGATAAAATTTTTCCTCCAAGGCATTTTTGGTGTTATCATTGGGAGAACTGTCAATTATTAAAATTTCATCAGGAACCAACTTTTGTTCCTTTACTGATTCCATTAAATGGATCATTGCGTCAGGTCTATTATAAGTACAAATTATTAGGCTAAACTTCATTTACCCCTTGTCTTAAAGATTTGATTAAGTCAATTTCCGTATTTAAACTGGCAGCTGTCATTATATCAATATTTGCAAATGGCCATTGCTTTAATTGTTTTCGTTGAACACACTGATTTAAAATACTTTGAAAAAATTCTTCTCCTAAATGGTTATACTCATAGTACGCTTTAAGGTTTTTTTCCATATTGGGATTTTGATAAATCTCCGCCCAATTTATGCTTTTAAATAACCTATAGCGCTTTGTAATATCCTTGCTTTTTACTAATCTTTTAATTAAGTATTGATCAATTTTAGATCTTAAACCCCAAATTGGAAATTTAATTATATCAGGATAATTTTGAGGAATTATAGGTGCTTGATTTGTAGGGATTTTATTTAACTCTTTTAGTTCTATTGATTCTTTAAAAAGTTTATTCATAAACCGGGAGTTAAGCCTAAGATTTGGATGAATTGAACTCGCCAACCTAATAATTTGAACAGACATTGAAGGACAATAACTTTTAAATTTACTATTACAAATCAGGATTTGTTTTCCCATTGGCATTCGGGAATGTGTGAACCAGGAAAATAATTCAACATACAATTCAACGTAAGGTAACTGATGAGATTCTATTCTCAGAAAAAGTTCATTAAGGTCAGACAGTAAAGCCTCGAGAAGATTCTCCCTACTTATGGATACATTAAATTGTGATAATCTCTCTTCAGTATACCAACGCAAATGAGAATATGATAATGATTCCTTCCAATTTTCAAAGCTTTCCTTTGAAGAGTTTCCGAAATTATAATCTTTATTTAATATCTGGTGTTCAATAAATTTAGTTTGTCTAAACTCCTTAGACGAAAATTTTTTAATATTTCTTCCGTTTAGAACTTCAGCCATATCACCTAACAATATTGGTTCTTTATTTCTTTCAGTGTTTTCCAAAATCTCTAACCAGGAACATAAATTAACTGCCTCTGTTTCAAGTGTGTATTGTTTTAAAATTTCGACTGGAGGAAAATATAGATTGGGTTGTGAAAAGCTTTTAAAGTTCGCCTTTTTAATTTTGGCCAGACGAGAAGCTATTTTGGTCTCGTAGTTTTCCTTTCCCCCAAATGTTAAACCGGTGACGTCTTTATCATTTGAGATGGCACCAAGTACCACTCTGCTGTCAATACCGCCGCTCAATGCTATATTCACGGTTTTAGAATCATTAAGACAATATGCGACTTCTTTTTTAAATGCCTTCCAAAAATGATGATGTAAATCGTGGTTCTGATCAGGTTTGGAAATGTTCTGATATAATGAATTATCATATTTTTTTGATAAGACATTTCCGTTTGGATCAAATTTTAAATGTTCTCCGGGTAACAACCGTTTACAGTCTTTCAGGATGGTTCTTGAACCAATATTCGAGAATTCCGGACCCAGACATCTTTGAATGATCCCGGCTTCATCAAATTCACATTTGGAGGCTGCTCCTAATAATATAATGCTATTGGAAATATAAAACCCCGTATTATTAATTAAATAATATAATGGATAAACCCCTATCAAATCATTGCATACTGTAATTTCAAAATTATTTTTATCTATAATACAAGATGAAAAAGAGCCTGTGATATTATCTGGAACAGGCCAATTATATGTGATTTCAAAAATGGCACTTTCCACCTGCCCCTTTAAATCTTCAATAGATTTATTTAAATCTCTGAGATATCCATCTGTAATGCTATAATGTGAAACTGTTTCGATTATTTTATCTCGGTTTTCTACAAGGATATTAAAAGGGCCGGTTTCTTTACTGAATAAATCAAAAGGCAGCTTTTTAGATGTCTCACTTCTTATCTCGATATTTGTAATTAGGAATTTCATTAATGTGTTTCAATAAGGATGTAGAAATATAAATTATTAGAGTAATAACAAAGCATTTTTTAACCTAAAGCTTTCTGGTGTCAACCTTCCTCTTTCCAATTAATTCTTCATTTTTGACTCTTGGTTCCTGTCTCATGATTTCTAATTCATCTTCGCAATTATTTTTTTCTCTATTTTTCCTACTTTACTCTTTCCTCTAGTCCCCAATTCTCCCTTCATCCTTCCCAAAGTCACTCTTCCTTCATTAAATCCAGGGCCCATTCCTCACTTTTTTTCCAGCGTTTATTCATTTCACGAATATAGGTTATAGGATTTTTTATCTTCTGTATATTATAGAATTTCAAAAACAAGGAAGTTTTAAAACCTTTGATTTGTTGCGGAGTGTAATATTTTAAAGCAAAAGCCATCAAGGTGGGGGAAGGTTTGGGCAGCGGCTTTTCCTGTTCCCAGGCCAAAATCGGTTTTTCCCGAAAGCCTCCCATGGGGGCTTTTAAGTGCAGGATCTCAATTTCGGGATGATAAATAATATCACACCCCAACTGTCGCAACTGCATCCCAAAATCGGCATCTTCCCCGTAACCGTGTTCATAGACCTTCGAGAACTCACAATTTTTGGTAAAGTGACTTTTAACCATACTTGTTCCCGAACCAAAACTGCCCCATTGCTTGATTTTGTGAAATACGACCCCTTCCCCTTCCTGTTTACAATTCAAATTCAAGCAATCTGCACCCAGTCTTTTAAGCTCTTTAATTCCAGTATCCAGCAGGTCCGTTTTCAATCTTATGTCATCATCTGCAAAAAATACCCAATCGGCATCTACCTCTTCCAAAGCAATATTTCTAGCGTTACAGGCTCCGGTTTGATGGATAAAATGATGTATAATTTCAAAAGGCCAAATTTTAGATTCCAGTTCAGGAAATTCAGAAATGGAATTCACATCCGGGTTCTGCTCCACCACAATTACCTTTTTTGGGAGCAGGCTTTGAAGGCTCAGGTCTTCAATTACCTGCATCAGGTATTTTGGACGGCCCATAGTTGGGATGATCACATCTATAGAATTTGAGGTTTTGGGAATTTTATTGGATTGAATTTTAATTCCAGAAAGATCTACCTTTTGCAAAAAGCACTTTTTCTCAAAGAATGCCTGTAAATAAGCCTTTATCGGTAACTTGTTCTCATATCTCCAGTAACACCAGAACAAAACCGAAAGCCAGATTGTGTTGTAATATTGATAGATAAAGGAAAATAACTGACTGGAAGTCGCAGTATTTTTAAGTTTTTTATCAGAAATCTGGATCACCAGGCCCGGTGCACTATAACAAAAGAGTCCGTTTTGCTGCCCGATCTTTGCTATGGAATTCAGTAAATAATCAAATTCATCTATACCTTCAAAAAGAGGTTTGAATTTAAGAAGTGATTCCCCTTTTATTCCCCCCACATCACTACTCATTTGCCAGGTGGGAAACAATACCTCTCTTTTCACGTTTACAAAAGGCAACTGGTCAATATAGCCTATACTGTCCGGAAGAAAAACATTTTCAATAGCATATGATGCCATAATAAGATCCTGGTAAAATACCTTTGGCCACTGCGCTAAATTCAGATCAGCGCTATATTTCTCCTCACACCAGGCGATGATCTCCTCCGGATATTTTTCTGCCAGTTCCCAAAAAGCTATTGTACAATGAGTGGCAGAGATTTTTATTTCTGTTTTCCCCTTCAATACCTTGACTACTTGTTGGGCATTCTGATGGATCAGGATTATCATTAAATGGAGTTGGCTTTGAACAAATGTAATTCATTCATCGATAATGAACAACCACCTACCTAGTCATTGCGCTCCCGATTTTGGAGGGAGAAGTAATCCGGCGATTGAGAAATCTCAAATCTTCATCTCTAAACTCCCTTGAAATCTCGTGCCCTAAAACAAGAGATTTCCCTTGGCTTTATCCTTATTACTATATTACTATGAAAATCCGGATTAAATTAATCCTTAGAGCAACATTTTCAAATTAAAATTCGCTCGCTCGAAATGACTGCTGAGTCATTTCGAATTAATTTTGAATTAAAAAATTATAGGTCCCCATAGTGATCTGGGGGTCCAAGCCACGCATATTTCAAATGAGATTTTCATCACTCTGTCACTCGGTAGCCCCATCACAACATCTCTTCTTCAAAGCTTTCCTTAAACTAAATAAAGACTGATTTCTCCATTCCTTATATTCAACTATTTGATAATCATATTTCTCAAAAACAGCGTCCATTTCTTTCTTGGAATAATCACTCAACCATCCGTTTTCCAGCCGATTAGCATGTGAAATGTCTTTACACGAATAGGATAACAAAATGTTTTTCATGTTTTCGGGAAATTGTTTAAAAACATTATCTATATCATATACATATTCCAATACTCCACTTAAAACAGCAGTATCGTAAGCAGAAAGATCAAATGGAATTTCTTCATTAAGATCACATTTCAGAAAATCCGGATTTCTTTTCACTATATCCGATGGGGTATATCTGCAGCCCTGGGGTAATAAGCTCTTTAATGCCATATTACCGGCACCGAATTCAATCACAACTGAACCAGATCGAACCATAGAAGCTAGTATCCCGGTACGTTCATTCCAGTCTTCAAATAATTGATCAGGTTTGTTCCAACGTACATGATCAGATTGCTTTTCCTTTCTTAACTGCCTGGTGGAATTAACCTGTTTTGCTATTTTCCGCATATGCAAAAGTTTTCTTAACCTATTATTTAAAAAAATAATTAACTTTTTCATTTAAAATTTTATTGCCAATTCAATAATTTTCCCTGAATCAATTACTTTATAGTAGTATGGATGATCCCTGTAAAAAGAGATAAGTTGCAACAATAGCGAATCATTTACTTCCTTAAAGCTATAATAAACTGATACTTTCTTATTAAGTAACTTTTTTGTCTTATATCTATAGGATTTTTGCGCTAAAGATTGGTTTATTCTAATTTTAATAACTCTGTTACTAATTGAAGGTAATTGGCCATATAACAAATCATCAATAACGTTTTTTTCATTTGTTAATTCAAGATCAACCTCAGCTTGTTGAAGCTCCTCAAATTGGGTATCCGACATTATCTCCCCCCAATGATTGGGATTAACCATTGTTGTTTTATTGTTTATCACAGATTTCAAATGCTGATGATTGAGTGCCACTATTCCACCTAACTGCAATTCAGAAGTTAATTCTGAACTTTCTTTACTCCTATATGATGGATGCCATTGATGTAACATCAATATCTCCTCGGAATAAAATTCCAATTGGTAACCAGCATTTTTGATGCGTTCATGAATATCGGTATCCTCAGCACCCCAGAAATGGTAGAATTCATCAAAACCTCTTAAATCATGTAGTACTTCTACCGGAAACATACTTAAACCTGTGGCCTCATTAGAGCTCTTCCTGTATGTCTGAAATTCTTTAAATTTTCCATCCTTAGCTATATCCTGGGGGCTTAAAAAGCCCACCTGAAAATAAACACTTTTATTAGGTTCCTGTAGTTGAACCGCTTTTTTAATGAAATTAGGATCGAAGATCATATCAACATCAGCAACAAAACAAAATCCTTTACTTAAATTTTTTATTACAGAGTTTAGTGCCCTACTCTTATTCCAGGGTTGGTCTTGAACTGAATAATATTTGTAATTTATAAAAGAATATTTTTTGCATAAATTTTTAATCATTTTAGAAATCTCCAGATCGGAACCATAATCCACAAAGTAAACCTCAAACTCCTTGCTAATTTGCGCTCTTAACGATTCTAAGGAATTTTGAACATGGTTTAAATCCCTATTGCGATATGGGTATATAATACTTAACACTTTATTTATCTAATTCTAATTCCACCTGGCAATACTTAGCAAGAACCTGACCTGTAATATACTCCCTTTCTAACTTAGGGAGGATATGCTCAAAATTATAGGCTGTAGCGCTTTTCATAAAAAGACAATCCCTCAAAGCTCTTTGGATAAGTGACTGGATCTCCTGACTATTTTCGGGATTATCAATCAGAAAACCATTAACTCCATGATCAATTATTTCTGCTGATGCACCACCCGGATTAGACTGGATTGGAAAAGCTCCCATAACAATGGCTTCCAATAGGGTATTTGGCATACCATCAGAAATACAATTGCCTATATATAAAAAAGCAGAACCCATTGCTTTCATAACTTCTGTATGTGAAATCTGTTCCAAAACTTTTACATTATCCCATCTTATAATTCCCTTTTCTTCTAAATGAGGTTTTAACTCTGTACTACAACCAAAAATTATAATTTCATATGATTTGAGAGAATCTTGCATTTTACTAATTGCCTCAATTACATAACTTGCTCTTCCAAGCATTCCTTCATAACCTTTTATTAAGATTATTTTTCGATCTTCGAAGGCTATCATAGAATCTTTCCATTTTGCACTCTCATAACCTCCTCCGCCAGGAAATGTCCCCAAATACTTCCCCTTAAAGCCGAGTTCTGCTCCCAATTCCCGATCTCTTTTACAATCTGCAAACATATAATCGAATAAAGGTAAACTATCCTTAATTTTATTCAGCTCTTCAGGTATTTGTTGCATATAGTAAAGATCATTCCCCCATGCTGAATAGATCCATTTTATCTCTGGATATTTCTCCATGACTGGAATAATGGGATAAGCTGCAGAAAAAAGAACAAAGCTCTGAACAACATCTGGCCTAATTTCCTGAATCTTTCTATCTACCATTTCCTCAAGCTTTCTTTGATTAAATCTATTTATAATCCTGTTTAATCCAGGCAAGTGATTTTTAATCCAATATCTGCCTGGATAATCCAGCTTATTTCTCCATCCGATAATTTGATGTACAAAATTAATTTTATTCACATAAGTATTAGAATCGAACACATCTAACCAATAAATGTCATATCCAGATCCTTTTAATTGCTCCGTCCAATTAAAAAAATGATTAGAAAACATAGATACCATTAGTATTTTCATCTAATCAGAATTTATAGGTTTTGCTCTACCAGTTGGTATTTTTTTAAAACCTGATCTTTAACATAATTTCTTTCCAACATAGGTTTAACATTTGCAGTATTATAGGCAATTCCCGATCTTAATAATTCAAAATCTTGAATTGCTCGTTTAATCAATAATGCTATCTCTGTAATATCTTCCGGATTTTCTATTAGAAAACCATTTTTACCATGCTCAATAATTTCTGCGGTGGCACCACCCGGGTTAGACTGAATTGGAAAGGATCCCATTATTATGGCTTCCAATAGTGTATTTGGTGTTCCGTCCGACGTACTATTGCCTATAGAAATTAATGATTGTCCCATTAAATCTAAAACTTCAAAACGTCCAATTTGCCCTCTAACCTCCACATTATCTGGATTTACCCACTTTGACTGGTTCATAAAGTTTATAACTTCCTTTTTTGCTGCAAATACTACAATCTTTAAATCTTTAATTTCTTCTTTAATTTCCAAAAGAGCCTCTAAAATATTAAGGCTTCTCCCAAATTTATGTTGATAACCTTTGACTAAAATGATATTTCTTTCATCAAACTCTTTGACTTTTGAATCTGAAACATTCAAATCATATCCTCCTCCGGTAGGATAAGTTCCTAAATAATCCCCAATAAAACCATATTTTTTAGCTATCAGATAGTCCCGTGTACAGTCGGCAAACATATAATCCAAACGATTAAAGACGGCTTTCATTCCTTTTAACTTATCTGGTTCATTTTGATAATAAAAAAGGTCATTCCCCCAGGCTGAATAAATCCATTTTATACCCTGGTTTTTTCTCATTATTTCCAAAATGGGAACACAAGCAGAATGCATCTCAAAACTTTGCACTACATCCGGCTGAATCTCATCAATTTTTTGTTGAAAAACATCTAAAAATTTGTTTTGATTAAATTTTTCTATAATTCCATAAATTAATGGTGAATTATTTTTTATCCAATGCCTTCCGGGATAATCAAATTTTCTTTTCCAATTAACCGTTTGATGAATAAAATCTATCTTTTTTACGTATGTAGTGGCATCATTCACATCAAACCAATACAATTCATGTCCAGATTCTTTGAGTTGAAGAACCCAATTGAATAGATGATTAGAAAAAACTGAAACAATTAGTATTCTCATTATTATTATAAAGTTTTATAAATAAGGTTCGATAGGTAATTTACAGAAAGATACTCTTCCAAATCCGGTCTGTTTAGTTTTAACTTCAATGGATCCTTTTTCCATTGGGAATATAAATCTTTTAAAATTCCTGAAATCAGATCTGCTTTATCTATTTCAGCCCAATACGAATAATCCTCTCCCAACAATCTTCTGGATTCACTGTAATAAGGCCCTAATAATAAAATTGGTTTATCTGCCATAACACAATGCGGAAACTTTCCTGGTAAAAAAGGACTTATCTCTGATTTTGCTTCTAAAATTACATTAACAGCACATCGCTTCTGCAGTGTCTGCACCTGGCTAAAAGGAACATAATCTTCACTTACATAAAATTGTGGTATTTTGTTTTTCCATTCAGAAAGAATTGAAGAATAATGATTTTGCCCACCTAGAAACAGAAGTTGGCTATCCTTTTCGGCTTCAGGATTCAATTTTAAAAATTGAATAAATCCTTGTATTAAACCTTCGGGATCCCGTCCCCAAAGCAAATTTCCGGCATGAAGAATACTGAATTTCTCCGAATCAAAATAATCCGGGATTGTAGATTTAGGGATTTCATCTGAACTAATTTGATGGGGAATCACCATACCCTTTTCTATATAACCCTTAAAATAGCTTCCCATCCATTCCATTAATAATTTACTTGGAAATGCTGTAAAAGCAGCCTTTTCTGAGACATTCTTCATGAACCTCCATTTTTTATGATATCCGGCTTCTACCCAATTATATGGTCTCGGATAGAGGTGCATAGGGTAAGGATCATGTATATAAGCAATCCATTTCTTATGAAGGTTAGGCATTTTAAGTAGGGCGTGATGCGGTCGAAAACTTCCTCCTTTACTTAGAGTTAATACTAAATCAGGATTAAAATCCTCAATTTTTTCCAAAGCGGCAATTATACTATTCCTATCGTTAAAAAGTGTAAATGAAAATCCAAATACTTTTTCAAGGGGTTTACTCAGGGATATTTTAAAATAAACCCTCATATATCTTTCCAGCCGACTTAGGAAAAATAGAGCACTCCATCTTTTTTCTTTTATGGCAACACAGGCTATTCCCTTTAACTGAATTTCCTTTCGCGTGTAGTGGTACACCCTTACCTCAAAACCACTTTTATGTAAATTTCTTATTAAAGCAACTCGCCCTTTGGTGCCACTGCTGTCCTCTACATCGATGGATTCTGCAACAACTAAAATTTTCTTTTGGGTAGACAAACTCAGAGGTTTTATTTGTTTGTTGTAAAACTATGAATTTAATTTTAAGGAAGCATTAAATAACAATTAATCAAATTTGTTAAGCAAGACCTCAAACAAATATAAGTAACCTGGTAAAACCCAAATACTATAATTTCCATTAGATTTGTTTTTACAGATTACAAATTAATACAAATTATGAAAATCGATCTAATTGCCGGCGCAAGGCCCAACTTCGTAAAAATAGCTTCCCTAATTCATTCGATCCAACAATCATCATCGAAAATAGATTTCCGTTTAATTCATACAGGACAGCATTATGACGAAGCCTTGAGTGGGAGTTTTTTCAAACAATTGGAATTGCCCAATCCTGATATTCACCTTGGAATAGGAAGCGGTAGCCAGGCGGAACAAACTGCGGCAATAATGATAGCCTACGAAAAAGTACTGAAGAAAAACAAACCTGATGTTTGTCTGGTCGTTGGCGATGTCACCTCCAGTATGGCATGTGCTGTAACAGCAAAAAAAATGCAGGTAAAGGTGGCACACGTTGAGGCCGGCCTTCGCTCTAGTGATTGGTCTATGCCGGAAGAGATTAACCGGGTTTTAATTGATAGTATTTCCGATTACTTTTTCACCACTACCAAGGAAGCATCCCTACTTTTGATTAAAAGTGGAAAATCCAAGCAGCAGGTTTTTTTTGTAGGAAATACTATGATTGATACCTTATTAAGATTTAAAGCCTCGTTTATACAGCCTCGTATATGGTTAGATCAAAAACTTCGTGAAAAAGAATACATAATGCTAACCCTACATCGCCCGGGGAATGTAGACAAAGCAGATCAACTAAAATTATTTTTGAAAGAAATTATAAAAAACTCAAATGCCCTCCCCATTATATTTCCAGTTCACCCTAGAACAGCCGAAGTATTAAGTAAATTCGAATTAATTGCAAGCAACCTTTATCTAATTGATCCACTTAGTTATTTGGAATTTAATTATATGGTAGAAAGATCGAAAGTGGTGATCACAGACTCCGGTGGCATAACGGAAGAAACTACGGTGATGGGAGTTCCCTGTATGACCCTTAGAGATAACACTGAAAGGCCCGAAACAGTTACATTGGGCACTAATGAATTGTTAGGGACAGATCCAGCTGCACTTGTTCCCGCAATGGAAAAATTATTTAAAGGCAATTGGAAAAAAGGAAAAATTCCATTAAAATGGGATGGCAAAACAGGAAAAAGAATAATTGAAATTTTAATTTCCTAAATTATCTTTTCAATCTTCCCTTTAATTTTAAAACCGGCCTAATTAAAGGGTAAAATTGAAATCCAAGATTGTATTTTAATTTTGTAGGGAAGCCGGCCCCAGAGGATTTTAAAGCGTGGTAGATAATTGAATTTTCTTTTAATATAAATCCCGTTCTAATAAAATGTTGGACCAAGGTTGGTGATAACAATCTTTTAGTAGATAAATTATCTATTATCAATTTTACTGCCTTTATTTTTGAATCTCTTCGAATTGGATCATTTTTTCTGAATTCTCCAGTGTTGGAATTAGCATGTTTTCTTCCATAAAAAAGAATCTTATCTATAGAAATTCCTCTGGCTCCAGTAGATAAAATACGTGAATAACATTCCCACTCCTCGGCATACATCAATTCTTCATTAAAATTATTGTTTATAAAATTTGATTTCCTCCATAAAACCTGACACGAGTTGAATGGAATAATATTCATTATAATATCATCCAGATGGTTTATATTTAAATGCTGAACATCAAAATTTAGATCATTATCAAAATTATAATGAAAGTTGCCGGTAAATGTGGTCCTTAAATACCTGCAATAATCAACTTGAGTAAATTGTATTTCTTTAAAGCATAATTCCAATAAGTAAGGATGGACGATATCGTCATCATCAAAAAAAATCACATACTCACCTTTTGCTAATTCCAGGCCTTGATTACGGCAACCCGGAAGTCCTTTTTTATGATGTCTATTGCGCTCAATATATTTTAACCTGGAATCATTTTGTAAATATGGCTGAAGAATTTCCTTTGTACCATCTGTGCTTCCATCATCTATAATAAGGCATTCCCAATCTTTAAATGATTGTGCTATAATGGAATATATTGTTTCCCAAATTAAATGGCTACGGTTGTAAGTAGCCATAATTATTGAAATACTAGTTCCTCTTTTATTCATTATAATTTATATAATAATTTTTTCTCTACTATTTAAACAAGGTAAGAGAATTCATTGCTCTCATTTATTTAATTACTGTTTTGTTATTTACACTTAATTCAGCAACATATTGAATTCCCATATCCTGCCTTTTTAAAATTTTATCTCGATAATTATATATAAACGAATTATCATTATTTAAAAGGCCAGCCCTTTTCAAAGAAATTAGATTAGAATAACTACTCCTGGATAAACCAATAAAGTAATGAGACCTACAACATATTTCAAAGTTTATAGCTGCATTTATTTCATACTCATAATTTGGTTGGTAGAAATGATGGGGTTGAATATCTAATTTTTTAATATTTTCTGATATCTTACTATGGTTTTGCCCTGATGTAAAAAACAGATCGCCTACAATCTCAAAGTCAGCAACCATTTTTAAAATTTCATCAAGACTTACCAATATTTTCTCATTCCCATTTACTTTATTAGTTCCCGCATGTCTAACCCAATCAGATTCTGTTCTAATTTGTATAGCAGTAAAACTTTTATCATTAGTATATGAGTCCACAATGCTTTGATATTCTGGTCTTAATTTTAGTGCATTTAAAACTCTTAATTTTGTTGAGTTTATATTGATGCTGAAGGTATTTCTTTGCTTAAATAGTTCTCTTTCGGAATACTTCCAAAGATCTACGACATTTTCAATAGAATTTAATTTTGCAGATTTAGTATTAAGTTTATCTCTTGAGATTATTAAATTTTTACCATTATTAAATTCGCTCATTTTAGAATTAAAATAATCGAGGTCATAAATTTCTGAAAAAAGTATAGGCTTTTCCCAACCAAAATATGGTTCTATAATTCTTGATTTTTCGTTAATTGCAATATCGCAGGCGCTAAATAAACAATGCAATTTATTACATAGTCCACCTTGCAAATGAATACCTAAAAATTTCCCTTTGTACCAATTGAAATTATGATATAAAAGTTTTTTTATGTCTTTTTTTATTCTCTTTTTAAAAGAGTTTATATTCATTTCGTTTTAAAATTATATTTTAAATTTCCACTTCGAAAAACTTCTAATTTATTATAGAAAATTCTTAACCTTGTCTTTCAAGTTTTACATAAAATCTTCTTGAATCTTGGCAGAAAATATTTAAAGACATTAAATATCCTGACCAACCGGTACAAAAAATCACCCCCTTTCTAAATGTTTAGCTTTTTGAAATTTTCAAAATCAATTAAATTTAAACTTTCTTTCCTGTTTTTATTAAAGGAATTATATTCAAAGAAATGATTGATAAATTCTGTAGGCTCACCTATTGGTTGTTGTTTTGATAATATACCAACTCCCCAGTCAGAATCAATGCAACAAGATTTAACAAGAGAGCTGGAACGCCATTTTAGAAAAGCTTTCCATGTTGTTCCGTTCCATAAATGCTGCGCTGGAGTATATCTATATCTAAAGCTCTCTCTAGCATGCCATTCAGTTGGTGGATTACAATCATGAAGAACAATAAATCCGTCATCTTTAATAAACTTCAGAGAATTCATAATATCGCGATCCACTTGTTCTGCAAGGTGCAATCCATCGATAAATATTACATCAAATTTGATGCTATTGGATAAAATTTCGCCATTCGAAAGTTTTTTAAAAAAGATATCACTAGTCATTTTAAAATCAACTGGATTAGCTTCAAATTCTAATCCGGGATCAACACTGTATTTATGTGTTGAATTAATAAGATTGAAATTGTGATCGGGATTTCGAACACCTATTTCAAGATAAAAAGTTGGTTTTTGACTCAATGACAGTAAATAATTAATAATACCACTTCGAAATGGTCTTTTAGAATTCTCCTGAAAAGATTTTTTCTTTACCTCTAAAAAATGCTGGTCATTTAAAAAACCCTTCCCCATCAAATAATATATTTTTATCAGTTTTATTCTCGACAAAAATTTTTTAATTTTTATTTTATATGGAAATGATATCATTATAAAAAGGTTTGGTTTCAGATTAATTTTAATGCGGCTAAAGTTTTAGAGTTAACTATTATCGATCTGGAAATTGATAATTACTGTCATTCGCATTTTATTTAAATTTGGGAGAACGGCTTGAAAACTAAAGTAATCACTTTTTCTTACTCCTCTTTATAAAAAATCTTTTTAGTCTCTGGAAGAAGGTATAAAAAATTAATTTAAAATTAAATAAAGGGTTTTTCAATAAAATGGGTTTGCGCTTTTCTGTTGAAGGATTTATCCCAAATTTTAAGACTTTATTGATACGAGCTGTATGTCTATGTTCTATATTGTAGAATCTGGAATACCAGGCATGATACAATAATTCTCTCCCTTCATGATCCAAAACTAGGGTTGTTTCATCTTTGTTTGGGCTGCTAACGTCTAAGTATAATATTTTTTTATTATTCCTAAGAAGCCAAAAATAAAAACAATAATATGGTTCAAATAAGGATTCAGTTTTATAATTATCTGAATTTAAACAATTTAGCGCTCCAAGATTTTCAGTTTTATCAATATATTGATTAGCAAGAATCTTCTTCCGGTTATAAATGGAAGAAATTTCTTTAAGGTTTAAAATACTGAAAAAGGTATTTATAGAATAAGGATTTTCACCTCTCCATTGCAAGGTACCACCATCTCGCATCCCACAAGTTGTAAAGCTATTTGCTTTCATATAGGATATGAGGTCGAATACATATTCTGGTTTTTTGAATACCACGTCTTCATCAGCCATTATTAACCAATCAATACCCGAATTTTTTAATTTCTCAATAAAAAACAATAAACTTCTTATTCCATAAAACCCTTTGGTACCATCTACCATATAAATTTTTATTCCAGTAGGAAAAAAATTAATAGTACGGTTATATAAATCAAAATTACCAACGGTAGTTACAATTGCTATTTTATCCTTTTCAATATTCACTATTTAATTTTTATATATTGTATACCTTTAATCTAATTAAACTTAATTGTAGCCAGGTATTTGATTATTGATTAAATGATTAGACTCCTCTATATTATCACCTTTATATATAAAAACCATATTATGATAAAAATGCATCGAGATTATATGCTTGTCAAAGTAATTAGGTTCATAACCTTCTTTTAAAAATTCTTTATGATTTAAACCGTGAATTAAATTTTTGAAATAATTCACCCCCGTTTTAGAATCATTTAAGTCTTCACTATTTCCACCATACCAATTCCAATACGAAGTTTGAAGATCCTCCACAACATAAATTCCACCTTTATTAAGAAAAGGAAAAAGATGATTAAAGGTTTTTATAATATCATCGTTTATGTGACTTCCGTCATCAATGATAACATCTATTTTCCCAATATGTTCAGCTATCTTATATAAAAATGTACTATCTGTTTGGCTACCTTGAAATGTTTTGATTCTTTTTTCCTCAAGTAAGGATTTATCATGAATATCAATTCCATAAATATTGCCTTTCCTAAAATATTTTTTCCACATCCGAAGGGAAGCACCTCCAATATTTGGATCATCATATCCACCTATTCCTATTTCAAGCAAATTAATATTTTTCTTTTGGAATCTTTTAAAGTGTGTTGTATAATGAGGTGTATAAAAATGTTTTCCCCATTTATCGCAAGAATAGATTTCCGCAAGTTTATTAAGGTTGTTTCGATTATAATTAGACCAATATTTTAATTTTTGCCTTTGCAATAAAGTAACCATTGGTTTTGGTAAACTTTTCTTAATATACTTTTTAATGTTTTTCAACTTAAATGATCTTATGAGAACTGTTCCATATAATGTAGAACAACATTTATAATTTATTTTTCATTTTAAAAAATCCCATTAACCTAAAAGGCTTTAGTAATTTATGACCAATCTTATAATCTAAACTATCCATAACCTGTTTCTTAAAAGCTTCACTTTTCCTGTTTGATTCTAACCAATCCTGCACAAAAAAGTTAAAGTGTTCTTTATAGACATCTGCATGCTTTATATAGATATATTCAAGCAACTGGTATTTGGCTAAATTTGCTTTTTTATTTCTTGAGTTTTTTTTGTTTCTGTAATTGAATAAAACTTCCGGAATTACTTTTGCTTCCCCGCCAGATTTCAATAATCTTATGTAAAACTCCCAATCTTCATATCCCTTTAGCATACATTCATCATAACCACCTACTACCTTCCAGTCATGTTTTCTAAACATAGATGAACCCATAGCAACATTACTTATTAATGCATCCTTAATAGACCCGCCGTCTGGTTTAAATTTGATTGAATCATTATTTGAACTGAACCAATTTGCATAGCAAGTAACAATTTTTAAAGCTGAATTCTTTTGAAAAACTTGCATTGCTTTTTCACAGAAGCTTGCTTCAAAAAAATCGTCACTATCCAATATTAGAACATAGTTTCCGGTAGCTGCTTCAATTCCTTTATTTCTTGCCGCACTCACCCCTTTATTTTTCTGAGTGATTAACAAATCTAATTTAGGTTCAAGTTCTTTTAAAACTGCTTTCGTTTTCTGATTAGACCCATCATCTACCACAATAATTTCCTTATTTTCATAAGTTTGATCCAGTGCAGATTGTATAGCTTGTTCAATAAATATATGATCATTGTAACAAGCAATTACTATGGATATTTTTTCAGAATGCATCTGTAGTGAATTTAGTGCTAAAATAGGGAACTGCTTTTAAACGTAAATGTTTCTCCATTTATCTAAAACTGAATTTTCTGAATATTTTCTTTCAATAAACTCAACTGCATTTAAACCCATGTTTTTCCTTAATACATCGTTACTTATAAGGATTTCGATTTTCTCTGTAAAACAATCAAGATCTTTTTCCTTACATAGAAAACCGGTCTCCCCATCTATCAAGGTATATCTAACTCCACCCGAGTCAAAGGCAACAACCGGAAGCCCACAAGCCTGTGCTTCAGCGGTAACAAGCCCCTGGCTTTCTACTCCATAATTGGGATCGGTAATGGAAGTCATTAAAAAGATTTCCTGTGTTGGAAGCAATCGACTAATGTCTGACTGAGATTTGCTTCCTAACAATTTTATATGATTGGTAAGACCAGATTTTTGAATTAGTTGTTCTAACACTTCATCCTGACTACCGGAGCCAACAATTGAATATTGAAGATCATATCCCCTTTTCACTAATTTGGATATACACTCTATTCCCAAATGATGTCCTTTAAATATTTCTAAACGACCTACACTAAGAATTCTTGTAATTCCTGATTTATTATTATCAGGTTTACCAGGCTTAAAAATGCTGGTGTCTACAGCAACCGGAATAATTTCAATTTTCTTTTCCGGGGCGCTAAGTGCCAATAATTTTTCCTTTAAAAAAGCTGTATTGGCAACCAAATAATCAGCTGCCTCAAACAACCGGTCATAATAACCATTATTAGGAATACGGTTGTTTATTGGGAAATACAGGTCGTGCCCGTGAAAACTCACAATTATTCGACTTTTTAAATAGCCGGTTTTTTTCATAATATCCACCGGGTGTTTGTTTGTGCCAAACTGAATGTGAATTGTGTCAAATTTTCGAAAGTCCTTATAAAAAAAGAATTCGTAAAGCGGTAATAGTCCTTTTTTATCCGATTGCTTATAATACTTTATAAAATGTGGCAATAAGGAAACATTTTTTATCAAAAGCCAGGCTGCATTAAAAATACGAGTTGATTTTTGCTGTGGAATTTTATAATCTTCAATAATAATTTTTTCACTCAGTTTATATTCCTCAAAAAGTTTAAAGTTGGCATTTACGGAAATATCGGTGAGTTCCCCTGTTAAAATCCTTACTCCATAACCCATTTTAATAGCCATAACTATCTGGTTCACTATAAAAGTTTCAGAAAGCTGAGGGAATTTCCAAATTTTAAAGAGAATAGATTTTTTCAATGACTGAGATAAATTATTAAATTGAATGATAAGAAATAGTAAAAATCTAAATATAAGGGAATTTGACGCTTTTATTTAACTTTGAATTTCTTTAAAAATTGATAAAAGTATGTATTATAATCCTTTCTGCCTGCAAAAAATTCCCTTTCTGTGGACACCATAGCCGGGAAAGCTTTTATAATGGCATTATATAAAATAAGTTTTCCAGTTCTAACATATTTAATATTGCCATAAGGATATTTCTCCCTTAAATGAGATTCGATCAACTTCCAACTGGTAATGGCGCTTTTAACTTTTTCTTCGCTATTAAGTTCACTTAATTTATCCGCACTATCATATCTATAATAAGCAGATGCTTCAGGAGAGAAAATTATTTTGGTTGCATTTAAAATAACCCGGGAAAAAAATTCAGCATCATCATTATTGGTCAAACTTTCATTCCATAATCCTGATTTTTCAATAAGGATTTTAGGAGTTAAATAGACATGTGAGGGGAAATATTCATTATAATTTCCAAATGAATTGAGTAGATTCGCTCCTTTTTTAAAATTTCTATAGGAATTATATTTATACTTAAAGCGTTTGGTTAAATTGGAACTCTCCTCAAATCCGCCCCATTTACAGGTTAATAAAGTTAAATCATCCGGCTTGAATAATTTCACTTGTTTTTCCAACTTATCATTTGCCAGTAGATCATCTGAATCTAAGAACTGAATAAGTTCACCTTTAGATTTTTCCAGACCGAAATTCCTGCAGGCACTCGCACCTTTTTTCCTGGTTGCCGGACGAGGATAAAATTTAATTCGCTGATCTTTATCAGAATATGAACTAATAATTTCTTCCGTATTGTCATAAGAACCATCATCTATCACAATACACTCCCAATTCTGGTAGGTTTGGGCGATTACCGCTTCCAGAGTTTCTCCTAAAAAATGAGCTCTGTTATATGTGGGGATTATTATTGACACAAGACTTCCCATTATTCATTACAATTCAAATTTTCCATTCTTTAACTTTGAAATCCCTAATAAGAAATGGACTATTGTACGGTTAATTTTCCTTGCGGTTATAAAATCCTCTAATTCCAAAGATGCCTTGACACTGGGAATATTTAGCTGTAATCTTAATTGAAATAATTCTTTATAATCTTCCAACATTAATGGAAAATGGGTTTTTAGGCAAAGTTCCCTTTCTTTATTCAGACTTTTTTTATTAACCGGATCACTAGAAAATCCATTCATATTAAAATTGGTGACAGTAAAGTCAAGTTTTTTATAAGAATAATTAAATTTACATATCGCACATAAAAAAAATTCCCAATCGGACACAAATTTTAAATCTTCATTATAATAAAAAACTTCATCAAACAATTCCCTTTTTATAAAAGCTGCCTGATGAATGATAGTGTTGCTGAAGAAAAAACTAAAAGTTAGTTTCTCCGGATAAATTACTAATTTATTCAATTCCTTCTTTGAATGCCCATAAAGCTGTACGTTTCCAAAAAGTATGTCCCAATCGTCCTTAACATATTCATTTACTTTCGAAAGCACTTTCATATTATAAAAAGTATCTCCACTATTCAAAAACAACAAATATTCCCCGGAAGCAGCTTTAATCCCTTTATTCATGGCATTGTAAATCCCGGAATCCTTTTCGCTTACCCAGGTATCAATTTTATTGCTGTGCCTTTCAATATATTCCTTACTTCCGTCAGTGGACCCCCCATCAATAATGATGTATTCAAACTCCTTGAAAGTTTGCTCAAACACACTGGTCATCGTTCTTTTGAGACCTTCAAGATCATTTAGATTGACAGTTATTATTGATATTAAAGGCTTTTCAGGCATATTGATTTATGAATTTATTCTTATACACCTCCCGTATCCCATCTTCCAGCTCAATTCTATGTTTCCACCCCAACCCGTGAATTAATGAAACATCCAGCAGCTTCCGTGGCGTGCCATCGGACTTGTCTTTATTCCAAACTATTTCCCCGTTATATCCCACGAGCTCTTTGATAAGTTCCGCGAGTTCTTTTATCGAAATGTCTTTTCCTGTCCCAATGTTCAGGCTTGTATTTCCATGGTAAGTCTGCATTAAATGAAAACAGGCTGAGGCCAGATCATCTACGTGTAAAAATTCCCGCATTGGAGTGCCAGTTCCCCACAGTTCGACAGGCTCACTGCGGGCTTCAACTGTATTAGCTTCCTCCACCTTAGCTTCGTGGAATTTACGCAATAAAGCGGGCAAAACGTGCGCGGTTTCAAAGTCGTAATTATCATTTGGGCCGTATAGGTTGGTTGGCATTACCGAAATAAAATCACAGGCATACTGCCGGTTGTAATTTTCGCACATTTTTACCCCGGCAATTTTAGCGATGGAATATGGTTCATTGGTGAATTCCAGCTCTCCGGTGAGTAAATAAGCTTCCTTTATGGGTTGTGGCGCCAGTTTTGGGTATATACACGAAGATGCCAAAAACAATAATTTTTTAACCCCGTGCACATAACTTTGATGGATCACGTTGTTCTGGATCATCATATTTTCATATAAAAACTGCGCCCGATAGGTATTATTAGCTTCTATTCCCCCCACTTTCGCCGCCGCCAAAAACACATATTCCGGTTTTTCCTCTTCGAAAAAATCAATTACAGATTGCTGATTTATTAGATCGAGTTCCTTAGAGGTTCTCAAAATTAGATTAGAGTAACCTTCCAAATTCAACTTTCTAAAAATGGCAGACCCAACCATTCCCGTATGACCTGCGATGTATATTTTAGAAGTTTTCTCCATGGGAAAACACGAATTTCACGAATTAAAACGAATTACGCGGATTTTCAAAAACACAAATTTCACGAATTAAAAACGAATTACACTGATTTGGACTTTGTTTTTTGTTTTTTTGAACGTTGAACGTTAAACACTAAACTTTTTATTCATTATAATTCAACGTATCATGTCCTCCATCCCTTAAATACTTCTCCTTATGAAACAACTTCATATCTGCTTCCATCATTTCCTGCACTAATTGAGCAAGGGTGTGTTTTGGTGCCCAGTTAAGGTTTTTCCTGCATTTGCTTGCATCGCCTATCAGCAGATCCACTTCTGTTGGCCGATGATATTTTGGATCTATCTTCACCACCACTTTCCCAATGGGCAACTGAAATTCAGGATTTGAACAGGCTTTCACCGATCCTGTTTCATTTTCATTTTCTCCTTTAAAAGTCAGGTTGATCCCAACCTCAGCAAAAGCCAACCTCACAAAATCCCGTACCAAAGTGGTTACCCCGGTGGCGATCACGTAATCTTCAGGTGTTTCCTGCTGCAGCATCAACCACATTGCCTCCACGTAATCTTTGGCGTGACCCCAGTCGCGTTTTGCGTTGAGATTTCCTAAAAACAAAGTTTCCTGCATTCCCAATGCGATCCTGGCCGCGGCCCGGGTGATCTTTCGGGTTACGAAGGTTTCTCCACGCAAGGGCGATTCGTGATTGAACAAAATCCCGTTGCAGGCGAACATTCCATAAGCTTCCCGGTAATTCACCGTGATCCAGTAGGCATACAATTTTGCGACTCCATACGGACTTCGCGGATAAAAAGGCGTTTTCTCGGTTTGTGGCACTTCCTGCACCTTGCCGTATAATTCTGATGAAGATGCCTGGTAAATCCGGGTCTTTTTGGCAAGCCCTAACAGGCGGACAGCTTCAAGCAACCTCAAAGTTCCCAAACCATCGATATTCCCGGTATATTCCGGGGTGTCAAAACTCACCTTTACGTGAGACATGGCTCCCAGGTTGTAGATCTCATCGGGTTGCACCTCCTGGATAATTCGGGTAAGGTTCATGGCGTCACTCAAATCTCCATAATGCAGTTTGAAGCGGATATCCTTCTCGTGCGGGTCCTGGTACAAATGGTCTATCCTGTCTGTATTAAAAGAAGAACTTCTCCTTTTTATTCCGTGAACTGTATAGCCCTTTTTTAGCAGGAATTCCGCTAAATACGCACCGTCTTGTCCTGTGATTCCTGTAATAAGGGCTGTTTTCATTGAATTGTTTTCTTTATACTTGTCCATTAATTTCCTTAAATAAACTTATATATCGTTCAGCTTGAATTTTCTGGTCATACTTTTTTAAAGCATCAGCTCTTATTTCATCCTTGTCAAACCTTTCCGGTTTATCCAGAAAATCTGTCAAAGTTTCAACGAATGAATTAATACTTATTTCCTTAGTTAATAATCCGTTTTTCCCATCGATAATCATTTCAGGAATACCTCCCACCGGAAATCCAATTACTGGCGTACCGCACATAATGGATTCTAAAACGGTATTTGGTAAATTATCCATTAATGAAGGTATCACAAATACATCAGCGGCAGAATACGCAACACTCATCAATCTTTCGTCATAAATAGGTCCTAATTCGAGAATATTATCCATTGATTCCAATTCACTGTTTTTTTGGCCAATGGCGCACAAAACAACATTCTTATTTGATAATTGTTGCAACGCCCTTTTAAGATAGACAAATCCCTTTCTATTATTGCTGATAGAATCTGCAACAAATAATACAACCTTCTTATCCTTTGGAATACCTAACAAATCTCTTGAATAATCTTGATCTCTCGGTGTATATATTTCAGCATCCAAGCCATAAGGGATACAAAGAACAGGGTAGTTCTTGAATACTTCACTTTTTCTTGCTTCTTCTGCTAACCATTCAGAAGGAGCCACTATTGTCAAATTATTAACCTTTGATAACGCTTGTTTTTTTATTTTAATGTTTTTCTTCGCAACTGTTTTTTCTTCTTCCGAAACTTGCCTTCTTATTGGAGATCCAAAGTTATCAATTCCTAAATATTTCTCTTCATAATGCTCTCCACCGCTAAAAGGATTCATATCGTGTAAAGTCCAAACAACCGGCTTAATATTTTTTTCAAAGAAAGAGTTATAATCTAAAAAATTGGCCACCCAATGTAAATTGATGATGTCTATTTCTTTGTATGAATCTGTTTGAGTTATATCAATTCCTGAATTAGGAAAACTGAACATTTCAAGACCTTTTGGTCTTCTATTTAAAAATTTTTGATTTTCATTTTTATGAACTTGTTTGGGATCATAAAGCTTTAACTCCTTTAAAATCCTTTTTATTTTATTTTTAATTTTATCAGAAGTTGAAGACCATTTTGCAGGTAACTTGAATTTATAAATAAAAGAATTGGGCCAGTTGTTTTGTCTTGATTTGAGTAAGACATTTGATTCAATATTTTTGGAAAGTAAACCAAGATGTAATCTCTTACACGAATTGGCTGCTCCGCCATTATCAAAAGTATTTACAATTAAAATTTTCAATTCAATTTTCTTTATATCCGTAAATATTCAATTGCATATCCATATTATTATACACATTTAGATTCATAAATGGCGATATACTTGCAAGACCTGGTGAAGAAATATGTAACCTAAACTTTGCTTTTGTAAGAATTTCTATAATTTCATTTAATGTTTGGGATTGACCAACAAAAGAATGATACTCCACAAAAATTCTTTTGATGTTACCAAGATCATCTTGAATATCCCTCAGAACAACCGTTTCCGCCCCCTCAATATCCAACTTCAAAAAATCTACCGGTTGTTGTAAATAAGGTTTTAGGGAGACTACTTCTATCTCACTTTCAGGAGTAGAATTATTTTTATCAATTTCAGCAATTAATCCAGCATCCGCACCTTCCGATTTGAAAAATAGTTTTGAGTTGGCATTCCAAAGTCCTTTTTGGATCAATTCTATTTGCCTAAAGTTAAAAACACCAATATTTTGTTTTAACGTTTTAAAGATCTCCGGATCTGGTTCGAAGCAGACGATTTTTGATAATGGGTATAATTTTTTAAAGTAAATAGTTGCTAACCCAATATTAGCCCCTCCGTCAATTATATATGGTTCAAGGGTAGAAGTTTTGAATTTATAAATTTCTTGTTCAAAAATTTCTTTGTGCATAAAACGAAAAGAAGCAATATCAGGAATATAAATTCGCCTTCCTTCTAATTGAACAGATGTTTTTGTATACCGGGGTATCTCTAACACCTTCGTTTCTTTTTTTAGAATATTAGATTTGCGCTTTAAAAGTTGAATTATTTCTGGTGCTATTAATCTTCGGAATTTTCTTCCAATACGACGAATTTTTTTTTCCTTAATTTTGTCCTTGTCTAGAAAATTTTGCGAAATTTTTCTTTTCACCTCCACCTTTTCTCTTTTAACTGGAATATCAATGTTATTATCAAAAGGGCCTTCGTGAATTTTTGAAGAATCAAATGTGCAATGCACCCCAGAACCATCAAAGCCTATATTTTTTAATAGCGCTGAATTTGGGTATAGAAAAACCCCGTTATTCAAATACATTGAAACATAAAATCGTACCGCCCAGGAATCATTTTTACCTGACACCTGATCTTGAAGCATTCGATAAAATTGTATTTCACCAAAATCTAATTGATTTACTAATTTCTCGGAAACTACTTCATTTAAAAGTTCCTCCCCACTAAAATTTATCTTATTCCAACGATTTTTCCATGTACCATAACCCCAGGAGCTCATTATAGGTAAAAAGTAGGTTTTCTCTTGATTTTTTTTTGAATGAGGGAAGCAATACCCAGAAACACCATAAACTAGTTCATCGTTTTCATAAATCTCAAGTCCATCATTCATGAATTTAAGAAAATACTTCCCTGTTAAAATATCGTCTTCCAACACAATAACTTTTCCGTGCCTTTCAATAACCTCAGAAACTCCTTTAATAACAGAATTCGCTAAACCAAGATTTGAGTCCCTTTCAATGATTACAACCTCTTTACACCAATTCTTTTTACGAATTAAATTTCTAACTTCTTTGATCTTATTTAAATATTCTTCCGAAGCATCAGCTTTAGGGCCATCACAATAAATATATAATGTACTTTGATTTGCAAGTTCGTTATTCATTAAAGCCTCCAGCGTCTCTTCCGTATGCCAGGGACGATTATAAACGAATAATATGATGGGGGCTAATGATTTGTTCATCCTTTTTTGAGAAAAATCAATGTATTAAAAGTTTTAGCAATAAGAATATAATCTTTCGACTTTAAAAATTTAAAGATTTCACTTCCATATATTTTTTCAATTTGATTATTTAATTCTTCAACCAAAATGGTTTTTGGTTGATGTATTGACCAATCTATCGAATGCAAAACATCAAGATCCAGGCCTTCAACATCTATATTCAGAAAATCAATCTGCTCATTATCTTTTAAATGTTTATTTAAAAGTTCAGATAAAGGAATTGTATCAATTATAACTTCATCAATAACCTTATAGTTACCCCTTCCATCCTTTTTCTCTACTTCTTGTTTGGAAAAAGTATTTAAGGCAGGCTCATTAAACATGTAATATTTTAGTTTCTCTTTTTTATCTGAAACTGCTACTTCCAAATTAATATCATTAGGTCGAATTTCTTTAAAATGTTTCATGCTGCCAGGCATTGCATCTATATTAATGCCTCGCCAACCTAATTTATAAAATAGGTAAGTATTAGAAAACCGTTTTGGATGATGAGCGCCAACATCGACATAAAAACCGGTTTTTTGACCTTCAAAGATTCTTTTTAAAATCAGATCTTCACCTTCCTGTGAGTAAGAAAGAGTGGAATATATATCTATTTCTCTATGTTTATTCTTAATCGGTTCCTGATAAAGATTTAAAACCTTTTTAGGCGTGATCCTTAAAATAAATTTTTTTACTTTTTTAAATCCCATTCTCCTTTGATTAGAAGTTTTGATTTCCCATTAAAACCTAGGTTTCCAGTCCTGTAAAAATCACCTTTTACAACATTAAATTTACCCAATGGCACCTTTGGCCAATCAGATTCTACTTTATCACATTCAATACGTCCTTTCACAATATAATGTCCCTCATTTAAGGATAAATCTGGAATAACACATTGAATTATATATTCACCATTCTCTCTAACTTGTATCGTTTTATTCTGATAAGAATTATAGAGTACTGTTATTAATTCATCGTCCGGGGTATGAATAGAAAAGCCCAAGTCAATATTTGAAATATTAGTGAGATTACTTACATCAACCTTAAAAGAAAATTTAATAGGATCTCCATTTAATATATTTGCAATTATTTGTCCGTTGGAATGTTCAATATGAAAACTTTGGAATTTCACAATTCCTGTTCCACTTCTATCCTTAATTGATATTAGATCTTCAGGAATTATTTCTTGTTCATTTGACAAATAATAATTAATTGCATCTTCTGTAGCTCCATCATAAACTGATATTCCGTTTTCCAAAACAATGGAACGGGAACATAAACTCTTCACACTAGCCATATTATGGCTAACAAACAACACCGTCCTGCCTTGGCCAATAGATAAATCTTGCATTTTACCAATGGCTTTTTTCTGGAATTCGGCATCGCCCACGGCCAACACCTCATCTACCACCAAGATCTCCGGTTCAAGGTGCGCAGCCACCGCAAACCCAAGGCGTACCGTCATCCCGCTGCTATAACGTTTTACCGGCGTGTCTATATACATCTCACAGCCCGAAAAATCTATGATCTCATCCAGTTTTCTTTTAATTTCACTTTTGGTCATTCCGAGTACCGCCCCGTTCATGAAGATGTTTTCCCGGCCGGTAAGTTCAGGGTGGAAACCGGTACCTACTTCTAAAAGGGAAGCTATTCGACCTTTTGTTTTTATACTGCCTGTAGTAGGGGAAGTCACCCTTGATAATATTTTAAGCAGGGTAGTTTTCCCCGCACCATTTTTACCAATAATTCCCAAAACCTCGCCCTGCTTTACCTCAAAATTGATGTCACGCAAAGCCCAAACATAATCCTCAGTAGCCTTTATGCTGCGATCGTTTACCGCACCTACTTTTAAATAGGGATCTTCTTTCCCGCGAATTGATGCCCAAATACGGTTTAGATCGTGGCTAAGCGTGCCGGTGCCAACCATACCCAGGCGGTATTGTTTTGAAATATTTTCAGCTTTTAAAATAGCACTCATTTTTCGAAGATAATAATCCCCTTGGGAGGGGCGTTAGTTTTGGTCAGTTTAACCGGAAATAAAAAAAGATTCTTTAATAGAGCTTAATATTTTTCTAAAATAGAAATAACTAATTTTTCGATGAGTAGCTACATTATTAATAACTATTTTTAATCCTTTAACATACTGTCTTTTTCTTAAATAATGAAACTCATAAGGCTCAATCCAGGATGAATTCCATAAATGTATTGCATGACTTTCCATTTTTAAATAATTTTTATAGTTTCCTATATCTTTCCTGTCGAAATAATTTAAGGGATAAAAATAGGGGGATGGATATATTACAATATCTTTAAATTCTATTTTTTTATTTAAAGTTAGTACAAAACCATATTTTTCACGAAACACCTGCGTTATTATTCTTGGAATGCAAATCGCTTCCCAATTTGTTTCATTCTTCAATTTTATATCTTCATATTTTAGAAGACATTCTTTTATAAAAGGATGGCTCTTCTCTGTTCCAAAAATAGCTGCATTAATATACGTATCATTTTCAGCACTAAAAAAACATCTATCCCCTAAAAAACTATCTAATGGTTTGAGTATTAACATGTCTGTATCTAAGTAAATACCGCCAAAATCATATAATACTTTAAGTCTAACAAAATCGGAAACAAAAGCCCATTTTTTTAGTTTGTATGTCTTTTTTAAAAAAGGATGATTTAAATCTGTATTGCTTTCATTCCATTCGTTAATTTCATATTCCGGAAGATATTTTTTCCAGCTGGAAATACAATCTTTTACTAATTGAGGCTTTTTTTTATTTCCAAACCAACAATAGTGTATCTGCTTAGGGATGCTCATATTAATTTAATTCGGTGCAAATCTATTCCTAATGTATCAATTCCTTCCTTAAATATTGAATATCCCTGGTCAATTAAAAGTTTCTTAGAGGCAATTAAATCTGCTTTCCCCAAATTAACATGTTCATACTTTATAATTGGTGGTTTCACTTTAGAAAAATCCAACATTTTGAGAATTTCCAAATCATATCCCTCTGTATCAATTTGTAAATAATCTATTTTTTTATTTAAATAGGAATCTGAAATAATGCTCATCAGTGTATCAGCTGAAACATATTCTACTTCCATATCCTCTTTTGAAATATTTTGCCTTTTGTGGTGATTTTCGTCAAATGAGGCCATTCCCTTTACCCAATCAGGATATTTTTGCTTTCTGGATTCCATTATCTTATAAATCTTTATCGATTTTTCAAAACAGTGAACAGCTTTATTAATTTTTTTAATTTCTGGGTAGTCTTTATAATTAATAACCAACTCATTAAAATAATCTATAACCGGCTCAATTACTAACCCTGAAGATTGTCGGGATATCGCGAATTCATATAAAAAGTCAAAACTTATTCCATCGTTTGCTCCAACCTGAATAAAACTAAATTTCCCTTTCTTGGGGAAATTCCTTTCCAAAATTTTTTGGCTTGAAAATATTTTCTTTCTCAACTCAAAGCCTCGTCCAAATTTATTTGAAATTTGAATGACAAGAATTAATATTTTATTTTTTAAATACTTCATTCCTTTTTTATACTAACTATTTTAAAGGTGATCTTATCGCAAATTTGCCATTTCCAATATATTCTCATTTTATAATTACTCCCTTATAAACAATCAACTGACTTCTTGTAAAGAAACTATTCAACGCCCACGGCAAGCGTTTTTCATTTTTTAAAGCCCAGCGTTTAAATTTATTTCTTCTTTCCCCCCACCCAAATAAGCGGCTAAATCTTTCCAGGGTTCCCACGGGAATAATTCTCACATCATTAAAAAATGCTGCCCCTGCTTTTTTCCAGTGTTTGGAGCTAAAACTGCGGTCCGGGTGAGGATCACTCTCTTTCCATTTAGCGAAAGCTGCTTTATCAAATTTTGAAGGCCTTCCCCCTATAGGAATATGCCATCGTATTTCATCCAGGATCCTGGAGTTTACGGCCGGTTCAAAGAAACGTGCTTCTCCATCTGGTTTTAGAAGCCTGGCTGTTTCTCTCAGGAATTCTCTTTCTAAGGGAATTTCCAAATGATGAAGAAAAGCTTTTCCCACAATAAAATCAAAACTTTGGGCTGCTAATTCGTTATTTAAAAAATCCCCTTCTACAAAAATGATGGGATGCTTAAAAGCATAATTTTCGTTCAATTTTCTTACAATCTCACCACTTGCTGAAGCTATATCATTGGCATAAACCTCGGCTCCCAAAGCAGCCATTACAGCGACGTTGGTGCAGTCTCCACAACCCATTTCCAGCACTTTTTTCCCCTTTAATCTATTTCGAAAATTCCCCTGGTATAAAGCAAACCAGCTTGTTTCTGTAGTCGTTGCAGAGTCCAGAAAAGAATCCAGGTGATTTAACCAATGTAGAATATTGCTGATATTGTAATTGGCATATAGCTTTTCGAAATGTTCTTTATTCTTTTCCTGATTTTGGTCTGTATGACTCATAAAATTCCTTGTGTGCGCAATTTATAAATTATTGATCATCTAACTGGGGAAAATTCATATTTAGGATTGGGATACTTATCTCCAATTTTCTAATTCAAATCAAACCCCGCACCTTTATTCAGTTCATTACATTTTCAATTTATTCTTTCATCACAGTGTCACTTCGTCACAAGGTTACTGCCTTTATGGGACAAACCCTCATCAACCCCTTACACAACTTCTCAATCTTTCCCTCCATTGGTAAACCGGAATATTTTTCAAACAAACCTTCAATTTCTTCCAGTTCCATTTTTCCATTAATGAATTCAGCCTGGTAAAAAGGAATCTCGACAGATTCCAGGTAATCCCGGTATTTAATTCCATCACCAAAGATCTTGTCTGAAAACTCGACCCAAACACTCGGGATTCCGTAGGCATGAGAAACTATTACTCCGTGTAATGAAGAAGAAATTGTTTTTTCACAACTCAGTATTTCCCGGGTAACCTCTTCCACATCCAGGGTCATAAGGTCGATCACCAAAATTTCAGGTTCGTTTTTATAATCTTCAAAGACGGATTTAAAATCGTGATAATGCGGAATGATCCCAACTTTGTATTTTTTTTCGACTTCAGGATAATAGAATTTTAGTAACAACAAAGCAGGATCCCCGTAAACTTCGGGACATTCATAACCAAGCTCCAATAAAAATTTCCTTGTTTGAGGTCCGCGAACGGCTCTAAAATCTGCATTGGTAATTAGTTGTTCCTTATCAATAATCCCGCTACCCCACACAATACTGTCTTTTGAAGCATGATGAATAATACTGCCAATAGTCACATAATTTGTTTTATCCCATTTATACCAGGGCTGCTTTTTTGGATGAACCCATTTCACTTCTTTCCCTGAAATTTTCTCCACCAGGTATTTTGAAAGCAGGTCTCCATAGTTCTCCTTTTTCTTAAAGATGAATTCTATCTCGCTCCAGTAAAAAAGGGGGATTTTTTTTTGCATAAATTTCTTTTCTGTCTTACCAGTTCTCTCTCCAATCAACGTTTTGTTTGACAACCATTGCCGGATTTCCTGCAATAATATTTTTTTTTGTCATTATAGACTTATTGATTACACTTCCTAATCCAACCAAATTATCACTCTCTAAAGTGACACCTGGAGATATGCAAGTATTGGAACCAATATAAACATTGTTCTTTATATTAATTCCTAAATCCTTAGTCTCCTTTTTAGTATGGATCGATCCGTGTGTCCAAAATTGACTACCCCTCCCAGCAATCCATGTATTATTACCAATAGTGACATTATTCCAAAGATCTATAAAATGATCGTTTATAATTCTTGAGTTTTCTCCAATGGAAAATGATGATTTTCCAACAATAGTATTTCCACTATGAATTTTGGTATTGCTACCAACAGAAAATAAATCGCATGAAATGCTGTTATTGTGCCTAATAATCACATTATCCCCTACAATTACAGTATTACAATTTATTAAACTTCTTCCAATCTTTACATTATGTCCAATATTGTAATTCAATAACCGCCTATAAAAAAAAACTCTTAAGACATTAGAAGGAATTCTTTTAATGATTTTTGCTATTAATGGTTTTTTCACTCTTTTATTATTGAATATTTAAAAACTTAAATTTTTGGCAGGGAATCAATCATTTATAAATAAATCGTTTTCAATTTTCTAAACCTTTTCAATTGATAACTTATCAATTTCTAAAATTCAAAGGTTCAGATAATTTTTAAATAACCAACTTGGATAAAAGATAATCTGTGAATTACTAACAAAAAATATTTGAAACCAAAAAAAATATTGATTCTCCTCCCGAAGGTGTTGACATTCGGAATTTTGCATTTACATATTTTGTCGAAATAGGAGAGAAAATAGCATGGGAAGTGGTTTTATTTCCGTAAAAAGATATATTTGTTTTCTAAACACCCTATTCCTTTGAAAAAATTATCGATTCTAATCGCGGCATATAATGAGGAGCAAACTATCACTTCGATTTTAGAAGTTTTAAAAGATCTCAAACTGGAGTATTTCCTGGAAAAAGAAGTGATAATAATAAATGATTTTTCTACAGATTCAACAAAGGTATTAATAGAAGATTTTATAAAATCCAATCCTGATTTATCTATGTTGCTTCATAATCAGGAATTCAACCAAGGAAAAGGAGCTGCCCTTCACAAGGCAATTGAAATGGCTACCGGGGAACTTATCATCATTCAGGATGCCGACCTGGAATATGACCCAAATGAATATAATATATTGCTAAAGCCAATGATGAATGGCAAAGCAGACGTTGTTTACGGTTCCAGATTTATGGGAGGAAATCCACACAGAATTTTGTTTTTCTGGCATTCCATAGGCAATAAATTCCTTACCTCCCTTAGCAATGCTTTCACCAACCTCAACCTTACAGATATGGAGACCTGCTATAAACTTTTTAGGGCGGATGTTTTAAAGTCATTGGACCTTAAAGAAAAGAGATTCGGTTTTGAACCAGAAGTAACAGCCAAAATCTGCAGGATACCTAAGATAAGGATCTATGAAGTGGGCATCTCTTATTATGGGAGAACGTATGAAGAGGGTAAAAAGATAAACTGGAAGGACGGAGTAAGGGCTTTGTGGTGCGTTTTTAAATATAATATTATTCAGAGGTGAATTTACGGATTACAAAGCCATCTTCAAACCTTAAGAAATCTTCAGCTTCAAATATTTCCATTAAATTTTGTTCCGAAACCACATAATTTCTCCAGTTGACTTCTTTAAAAAAAATGATTTGTGCTTCTCCGCTATATACTTCTTCTTTCAATATCTCAAGTTTTGAATTTTCAGATAATCGGGGCAATAGTCGGAAACCCTTTTGAATATGTAATTCGCCGATTTCAATTCCATTAGAATACGTGATAATATCAAAATTTTTATCTTTAAGATATTTTACAACTTCAGATTGTGTCCATTTTACTTTTGTATATCCACTGCCATTTTCGTAATGATTCTTATAGAATGGAAAAACAGAAGATGAAAAGCTAAGGAATAAAAAAAGCATCGAACTGTATAGAACCAGCTTCTGTCTTTGCTCCTTCAAAATTTGAAGAAACAAAGTGATCAATAAAAGAATAAAGGGAAATAATGGGGAGAGTATTCTATTATCCAAAGGCGTATAGGCGTCGTAAAAGGAAATAGAAACAATTAGAAAAAGAGGATAAATAGTTATGAAAAGAAGCGAAAGCAAAAGCACATTTTTATATTTTTCAAAACTTTTTCTTAGCAAAGGTTTCAATCCAGCCCGTAACTTTTGGAAATGGAATACATACAAAAGTACCAGACCAGCAAAAAGCACCATAGCTAATGTACTCCCTAAAAACCAATAGGCGAAAGTTATTAAAAGATCTAATAATTTAGAAAATGGAATAATATGTACGGCAAATTTCCTTGCAACACTATTTTCCTCGAATGTACTTTGGTAGAAGAACCAAGGAGCAATCACTATCGCAAAAACGCTAAGAAATAACAGAAAATTTTTAATTCTAAGAGCTGGTTTATCTCTTTGAAGAAATAAAAGGAAAAACATAAAGCATCCTATAAATGCTATTCCGGCATATCTGGTTAGAAACACCAATCCACAGAAAAATGCAGAGAAAAAAAGATATTCTAATTTTTCAGTGTTTAACCATTTTAAAAATAAATAAAAACTAAGAAGCAGTAAAACCAAAAATAAACCTTCTGACAGATAGTATATAAAATTGATTGAAACTTGTGAAACGATCAGTAAAACTCCAGAAAAAATTATTAGCTTAAAATTAATTTTCAACTCTCTCAGAAGCATCAAAACAACAAGAACAAAACAATAAAAAAGACTCACCTGAAGGATAATACCTGCATCAAATACCCCGGAAATTGTTATTTTAGAAATTAACGCCAGTAATAACGAAAATAATGGCGGCCAATGATACACGATTTCCTTGTTTGCATTGGTTACACCATTCCCTGCTTCAATATTTTTAGCAACCTCCAAATAAGCCATAGAATCAGGGCTAAAACCAAGCTGATTAGGTTGGATAATAAAAAATAAAAGTATGGCGGCACAAAATGCCAATAAGTGAAAATAAATACCGGATTTCGCCAAATTATAATATAATTTTCAAGTTTGATTTAAGCCTCCAAATTAGAAATAAGAATTGTTTTTTTTATATTTATTTTTAAATGTTTGCGGATCTAAACGACATCTATATGAAAACGCCATAAAATAATTCCCCTATATTTGAATAAGCCAAAACCAAACCCCCATTTGAAACAAAAAAAAATCTTCATTCTCCTCCCCGACGGTGTTGGCCTTCGAAATTTTGCTTTTACATCTTTTGTGGAGATAGGTGAACAAATGGGATGGGAAGTGGTATTCTGGAATCAGACCTTTTTCGATCTCACAGAACTGGGGTATAAAGAAATAAAACTCTCAGGAAAACCAAGGGCTTTTACTGATCTTGTAAAGCGTGCAAAAATAAGTTCAGAACTGGATTATTTTGAAGAAAAATTTAATGACAAGGTTTACCAAACCTATAAGTTTCCTTCTTCCAAAAAAGGTTTAAAGTCAAAGGTCAAAAACGCTGTAGTCACGCAACTCACCAAAACCTACCGGGGAGAAATAGGGCTGCAAAAGTTGCGTGAAAAACTGAAAACTTCAGAAAGAAAATCGCCTTTTTATCAAAATTGCCGGGAAATTCTGGAAAGGGAACAACCGGATCTTATATTTTGTACAAATCAACGGCCGGTAAATGCCATCGCGCCATTAACCGCAGCTCAGGATCTTGGCATTCCCACAAGTACTTTTATTTTTTCCTGGGACAATCTGCCCAAAGCAACCATGGTAGTTGAACCGGATTTTCACTTTGTGTGGAGTGAATATATGAAAGAGGAATTACTGAATTATTATCCTTTTATAGCTGGAGACAGCATTTTTATTACCGGAAGTCCGCAGTTTGAACCACATTTCAACCTGAAATTAAGAAAGTCCAGAGAAGATTTTTTTAAAGAAAATAACCTGGATCTCAACAAGGAATACATCTGCTTTAGTGGGGACGATAAAACCACCTGCCCCGATGATGCTCATTATTTAGAAGATGTTGCGGAAGCGATTGAAAGCCTGAATAAAAAAAGGGAAACTAAGCTCGGGATCCTTTTCCGGCGCTGTCCGGTAGATTTTTCTGACAGGTATGATACCGTGCTGGAAAAATATAAAGAGCTTATAGTTCCGGTGGCTCCCAAATGGGAACAGGTTGGAGGGAATTGGAATTCTGTGCTTCCAAAACAGGAAGATTTAGGATTACAAATTAACACCATCCTTCATACTAAAGCTGTAATTAACCTTGGATCTTCCATGGTTTTTGATTTTGCCATTTTTGATAAACCCTGCCTATTCCTTAATTATAATGTTGCCAATAAGCAAGATGAAAGCTGGAACCCAAAAAAGGTGTATGATTTTGTGCATTTCCGCTCTATGCCCACCGGAAAAGAGGTTTTCTGGTTAGAATCAAAGGAGGAAATAGGAACTAAACTTGAAAATGCACTTGAAAATTCCGAAAAAACTGTAGCGGCAGCGAATGACTGGTTTGAAAAAATAAATCTATCCCCGGCGGAAAAGGCTTCTGAAAGGATATGGGAAGCCATAGATAAAATAACAGAAAAATGCACTTAGCCTTTCTCACCCCCGAATACCCTCACCCACTCTCCACTTCCTCCGGTGGATTAGGAACCAGCATCAAAAATATGGTTAATACCCTGTCAGAAAAAGGGATTAAAGTAACTGTGTTTATTTACGGCCAGAGACAGGATAAAATATTTACCGAAAACGGCATAAGATTCCATTTGATAAAACAGCGAAACTATAAATTCCTGGGCTGGTACCTGCACCGGAAATACCTTGAGAAGTACCTCAACAAAGCTTTTACACAGGACAAAATAGATGTCCTGGAAGCCCCGGACTGGACGGGAATTACCGCTTTTATGAAACTCAGATGTCCGCTGGTAATTAGATTTCACGGCAGTGATGCTTATTTCTGTCAGCTGGAAAACCGGCAGCAGAAGAAAAAGAATTTCTGGTTTGAGAAAAAAGCTTTGGAGGGAGCAAATCACCTGCTTTCGGTAAGTCAATTCACCGCAGATAAAACAGCGGAGATCTTTGGCTTAAAAAAACAGGTAACAGTTATACCAAATTCTGTGGATGTAGCTCGTTTTATTCCGCAGCCGGAAAAGCTTGAACCGGGCAATATCCTTTATTTTGGAACTTTAATCCGGAAAAAAGGCGTGCTCGAGTTGCCGGAGATCTTTAACAGGCTGGTAAAAGAGATGCCACAGGCACGGCTTTTATTTGCGGGCAGGGATGTCATGGATATCAAAACCGGAAGATCAACCAAGGAACTTATGCTCGAAAAATTCTCTCCTGTTGCCACCAAGCAACTGGTTTGGCTGGATAACCTGCCGTATGAAGAGATCCTGGAACAAATCGCAAAAGCACATGTGGTCGTACTCCCCTCCTTCGCCGAAGCCCTCCCCATGACCTGGATAGAAGCTATGGCGATGGAAAAAGCATTGGTAACTTCCAATATCGGCTGGGCAAAAGAAGTGATGATAGACGGCGTGACAGGCTTTACGGTAGATCCTAAGGATCATCAATTATATGCAGAGAGAATTCTTCAGCTTATTTATGATCCTGCCTTAGCTAAGAAAATGGGAAAAGCAGCACGGGAGCGGGTATTAGCGAAGTTTTCTACGGAGGTTGTGGTGGAGAGGAATATTGGGTATTATGAGAAAATACGAATTAAAACGAATTACGCGGATTAGGGGAAAACGTAGATTGCACGGATTAAAACGAATTACGCGGATTAGGAATTTGGAATAGGAAGGTTGTAGTCATTTTCAAATGAGCCTGTCAATGGGATATCGTTTTCTGAAAAGGGAAAAGCAAAAAGAAAAAAGTTTGGAAAACGTCTTTGCGATCCCGAGTTTTGGTTCGGGGGTGGCAAATGTCATTGCGAGCGGAGCGTGGCAAACTAAGAAACCTTAAACATGTTAGTACCTCCAGGTCTACATGAGATTGCTTCAGTCGGCTAATGCCTCCTTCGCAATGACGTTCTAAACAATGTCGCCCAAAAGCCCGTTCAGTATAACAAACAACCCGAAATGTCATCCTGAACGAAGTGAAGAATCCTGCGCACTCATTGGACGCACCAAACCTGGCGCAACCTTCGGCCTACTTGAGATTGCTTCAGTCGCTGAAAAAGCTCCTTCGCAATGACAGTCCCAAATAAAATCGTAGAAAAAGCTCCTTCACAGCGTCACTTCATCACAGCATCACATCATCACAGCATCACATCATCACAGCATCACTTCATCACAGCATCACTTCATCACAGCATCACTTCATCACAACATCAAATAATTCCCGGAGTCATTTCGAAATGAGCCCGTCATTGCGATCCCGATTTTTGATCGGGAGCAGCAATCTGGCGATGGAGAAATCTCAAGGTCGTGAAGCCAAATCTCAATCTTAACCAGTTCTTTTTTTGCCAGTGTAGAAAATTTTCTGCGTTAAAAATTTTCGAAGCCTTGGAGAAAATTTAGCAGAAGGTTTTCGGTTTTTTGGTGGTGCAGGAAGCAACACCGGAAAAACACCTACAAAAAAAGTGTCCTTTTTTTGGTTCGTTTTTCTTGCATCCGACGAACGCAGTGAGAGGAATGCACGCAAAAAAATGAACAAAACATACTGATTAAGCTGAATCCTTATACCACCTCGCTAAAGAAACCCCCAAACATGTTAGAACCTCCGGCTTACATGAGATTGCTTCAGTCGGCTAAAGCCTCCTTCGCAATGACGGTCCTAACCAAAATCGTTGAAAATGCTCCTTCACCTCAACGGTGCGACAAATGAAGCGCGGCCAAACGTCATTGCGAGCAAAACGTGGCAAATGTCATTGCGAGCAAAACGTGGCAAACTGTCATTGCGAGCGAAGCGAAGCAAACTCATGTTCAACACCAAACATCTCACAACGCAACAAAAAAAAACCCGCACTCATAAAGCACGAGGTTTTTCAAATTAAAACCGGTTTTAATTACAACACCTCCAGAATACTAAGGGAATTATGAGCCCCGTTGCGAAGCGGATACTGTACCGTGTTCACTTCCTGGAAAAATTCCACCAACAGCAAAATAAAGCTGATTCCCAATCCGCCCGGCACCTCGGCAGGAATTAAGCTGATGTTGGAACTTGTCATATCCAGAGGCAAACTCTGAACCGGACTGCTGCCCCCGGAATAAATACCGGTTTCAAAATCGACTTTAATAAAGGACGAGCGTAAACTCACATGCGTGCTCCCCTGTGGCGCGTACAGTTGGATTCCCGGAACAAAATCCGAAATGCTCACCTCTCCCGTTACCCCGTCTACGTTGTAAGGTGCAAGCAAGACAGATCCCAGGGGAGCCCTGTTGTTAAAGTCAAAACTGGTAAGAACAGTCTTTCCTTCTGCACTCTCAAGCCCAACCGACACCTGCCGCTTTCCCCGAACATTCACCGTGTCCATCTTCTGGATCTGGCTCATCACTTGGGTCAGCCTGCTTGTAACCCGGTTGTCTTTGGCTGTTTGCATCAACTCGTTTACCGACATTCGCATCGCTTTCCCCGCATGGGCGCTGCCTGCAAATTCACTTAGGTTTTCTCGGGTCCTCGCAAAAGCAGGATCTTTCATGATCCTCTTTTTGGAAACTCCTCCTTTGGTACGAACCAATGATCCGTCCTGCGTTTTGTAGAAAGTTAGGTTCCCTAACGTTCCCTGGATCTTTAAGATCCCATCATTTTTTGCCATGTTATATGGATTTAAAATTAATAATAATCAAACATATAACTATTTGTTAGTCAATAAAATAGCAGGCTTTTGTTTAGGTGGATTTAGTGTTAAAAGATGCGAAGTAGTTTTAAATTCAACCTTTTAATACAGAAAAAGTTATTAAGGATGGTTTTCATTATTCCGAACCGTTAGTAGCCTTTTTATATCATTCCCAACTATTTTGAACCTTTTCCTTATAACCGTGTGGTTTGATTGCGTTTAGGTTCTTTTGGGTGTGTTTAGGGCGTTTTAGTGCGTTCAGGAACAGCATTTTTTGAAGCCAACCCTTTATTTTACTGGCCCTCCCATATAGATACCCTATGGATACCCTATGGAACCCCCGGTATTGCCTCAGAAAACCTGTGCATTATATACACTTTTTATATTAAACCAAAAACACCTAATTGGCGCAATTTTCACAGCTATGATATTTATTAACAATTAATTGTTTTTAACATATTTCAATTAACTGGTTATCAACAATTTACCTCTGTAATGTTGAAAATTAGTGTTAATAAAATATTTATACCTCAAATTTATTTTTCAAAATATTGATGTACCTTGCTTTTAATTAAAATCAACATCTTTATAAAAGACTAACTATGAGATAACTATACTTTTTTAATCAAAAGTTTTTAGAAAATGAGAAGATTATGCATTTACCCCCAGGATGTTGAAATTATAACCGGCAGAAGTAAAAACTATAGCCGGAAAATTATCCGGAATATTAAAAAGAGCTATAACAAAGACAAACATCAGTTTGTTTCTGTCGAAGAGTTTTGTAAATATACGGGACTGCTTCCTGAAACAGTCTATGCAGGAATTAAATAAATTCTCTTTCCGTTCCTTCCCTTATACAAACTCCCACCTTCACTTGATAGTGTGCCATGCACTTCGATTTTCCAATTTATAAATCTTCCGCCGGCCTGTCCTTCTGAACGCAGTGAAGAATCCCCCATACTCATTGGACGGATCATGTTTTGAAATGCTATAAACAGAAAACACGTCTTTGCAAGAGCAGCGCGGCAAACTCAATTAAGAATCTTAATCATGTTAAAACCTCCCTACATAAGATTGCTTCAGTCGGCCTACGGCCTCCTTCGCAATGACGGTTTTAAACAAGGTAGTTGAGAATACTCCTTCACTATAAAGGCAACTCAATGGTGCGACAAACGGACCGCAGCGAAAGTATTGCTGGCTAAGCGCGGCATAGACCGAATCGTGGGAAAACGTCATTGCGAGCGAAGCGCGGCAAACCCCTGTAAGAACCCCCAACATGTTAGAACCTCCCGCCTACATGAGATTGCTTCAGTCGGCCAAAGCCTCCTTCGCAATGACGTTCCTAAACAAGGCCCTTGAAAATGCTCCCTCACATAAAGGCACCTCAATGACGCGACATGCGGAGCGCGGCGAATGTATTTCGAGCGAAACGCGGCAAAGACTAAATCGTGGGCAAACGTCATTGCGAGCGAAGCGCGGCAATCTCATGTAAGGAACCCCCAAACATGTTAGATCCTTCGGCTTACATGAGATTGCTTCAGTCGGCCAAAACCTCCTTCGCAATGACGGTCCTAAACAAGAACGCTTAAAAAGCTTTCGTCTCCCGGAAACATGACTAAATCATGTTAAAAATCGCAAAACCTGGTCTTACTGAATCCCGGCAGGTTCATCAATTATGCTCAAAACGAGTATTTATTCTGGTATAAATGGAAACAACCTAAATAACAGGTCGATATTTTGTATTTTTGAAAGAAAGCAGTACTAAAATGGTTACAATAGAAATTAAAAACCGAATCCGAAACTATATTGAGCATGCTGATGAGCGTATGTTGAAAATTATTAATGCTATTATAGAAACTGATGTGAATGAATTGTCAGAATCCCATAAAGAAGTTTTGGACGAGCGCTTGAAAGACCATCAGGAAAATTTAAAAGAAGGAAAGAGCTGGGAAGAAATACAAACTGCCTTGAAAAAACAATATGGGCTATAAACTCATTTTAAAAAGACTGGCAGAACAGGATATAACTGAAGCTGCAAATTAGTACTACACACAAGACACCCATCTTACCAGACGATTTTTAGAGGAAATTGACAAGGCCATGAAATTACTCCAAGATAATCCTGAACAATATCAAAAAAGGTACAATGAAGTTAAGGTTCTTTTTACTAAAAATTTTCCTTTTGGCATTTATTATACAATAGAAAACAATCTTGTTTTTGTTCATGCCGTACTGCATACCAAAAGAGATCCAAAATCAGGAACTGAAAGAACCTAAATCTGTCACTTTTATATGCTCAACCTGGTTAGGAAGATAAAACCTCAGTTTAAACTCCTTTTTCCAATGTATAAAACCTATTTAGAAATCTGACGCAATCATTTCGAAATGAGCCCGTCATTGCGATCCCGATTTTTGGATCGGGAGAAGCAATCTGGCGATTGAGAAATCTCAAGGTCGTTAACTCATCCCCCCCCTTTAAACTCCTGCCCTAAAACATGAGATTTCTCGTCGCTTTATTCTCTTAATTCTGAAAAAATCCTGATTAAACTTAATTTCTCAAGCAACCCGGTTTCATATTAAACACCGCTCGCTCGAAATGACTTCTTAGTTGTTTGCGATTTCAATTTTTGGGCGGCTAACCCCCAAACATGTTACAACCTCCGGCTTTTCTTACAGCATCACTCCTTCACTTCGTCACTCCTTCACTCCGTCACTTCGTCACAGCATCACAACATCATAAGATTCTAACTCGGTGGCTTGACTCCATGGATATAACCTCATTCAACCAAATTTCCTACTTTAGCTCAGAAGAAAAGAAACTCGGTTCTCAGTGGATTTTCGGTCATAACAGAAAACGCTAAACGGCCGAAGGCCAGCAGAAAACAGAAAACTATGTTTATAATAGCAGAAGTAGGACAAGCCCACGAGGGGAGTTTGGGAATTGCTCACTCCTACATAGATGCTCTGGCTAAAACCGGAGTAGATGCCGTGAAATTCCAGGTGCATATTGCAGCGGCTGAAAGCAGTGAATTTGAACCCTTTAGAATAAAATTCTCAACCCAGGATAAAACCCGGTTTGATTACTGGAAACGAATGGAATTCTCCCTGGAACAATGGCAGGAATTAAAAGCGCATTGCGAGGAAGTCGGCTTGGAGTTTATGGCCTCTCCCTTCAGCAATGCAGCGGTAGATCTTCTGGAAAAACTGGAGGTGAAGCGTTATAAAATAGGATCGGGGGAAGTGAGCAACTTTTTGATGCTGGAAAAGATCGCCCAGACCGGGAAACCTATAATCCTTTCTTCCGGAATGAGTTCTTTTGAAGAGCTGGACAAAACGGTAGATTTCCTCAAAAAGAGAAATACGGAGTATTCCATTTTGCAATGCACCACTGCCTACCCTACTCAGCCGCAAAATTACGGCCTGAATGTTATTGAGGAATTGAAGAAAAGATATCAGGTTCCGGTGGGCTATTCAGATCATTCCGCCAAAATTGAAACCTGCATTGCCGCCACTGCCCTGGGAGCAGAAATCCTGGAGTTCCATGCGGTGTTTAGCAGAAAAATGTTCGGCCCCGATACAAGTTCCTCTTTGGAAATTGAGGAAATAAGGCAACTGGTTTCCGCAGTAAAAAATATACATCAGGCACAACAACATCCTACAGATAAAAACGATAATTCCGCTTTTAGCGAACTAAAAAGCATCTTTGAAAAATCCCTTGCAGTAAACAAACCACTCTCTGCCGGCCAGGTACTCAGCTTTGAAGACCTGGAATCCAAAAAACCAAAGGGATATGGTATTTCTGCTGCTAATTTTCAGGAAGTAATTGGTAAAAAGCTGAAGAGAAATCTTGGGAAATGGGATTTTCTAAAGGAAGAGGATTTGGGATTGTAGGTTGTGACGGAGTGATGATGTGACAAGGTAACGTTGTGATGCTGTGACGTTGTGACGTTGTAAACAGACCATAAGGGGTTATGGGTTTTCGGTCGCTCCCCTCCGGGTATGGGTTTCCGATTGAGAAATCCCCCTTGAAACCTCCTACCCACAAACATGAGATTTCTCCTCGCTTTGTTCTTTAAATTCTAATAAAACTTAATCCCTCAAGCAAACCAGTTTCAAATTAAAAACCGCCCGCTCGAAATGACAGCTGAGTTATCATTTTTTGCCAGGCACTGATAAACCGAAAAACTCATTTAGTACCTGACCTTCATTTCTTTTGTCCGCCCAAAAGAAACGAAGCAAAGAAAAAGGCGCCCTTTTTCTAGGAATTTTTTGGCGAAAAAGCCAAAAACCGTGGGATAAAACCCCGCGGAGAACCGATTGAAAAAATCGGCCCTCCTGAATCTCGGGGTTTTCCCCACATATTCTCGGAAAAAGGGTTTTGAAATCAGGTTTCCAGTTAATCGTGATATTTAATTTGAGAAAATGAACGGCTTTTGTATCGGGAAAAGAAATCTGCCGAAAAAACAACATTTTTAAATCAAAGACATCGGGGCAAGCCTCGGCTTAAACCCTCAATGAGGGATTAAATTTCCGGATAGCTCCGGAAATTCTTATTTAAACAGGTCTGAATGAGATCCTACCCTCACTAATTTTATTTCTCCGGGTTCTTCTATTTGTATCCAGATTATAAGTCTATCGGGTTTTATATGGCATTCCCAATTGTTTTTATATTTTCCTTTTAAAAGATGAGGTTTCATAGTATCAGGAATGCCCTTCACGCCTTCGGCTTCCAGAATTTTCAGAACTTTTCGAATCTCCTCCAAATTCCCCTTAAATTTTTTTAGGTCTTTTTTAAATCTCGTAGTTGGAATAAGGAGATACATTAAATGGAATCCAGAAATTTATCAATATCTGTAATAGGCTCTAATTCCTTACTGTTTACTGCTTCTTCCAACGCCGCGATAGTTTCATCATTAAGTTGCTTTTCAACTACCTTAGAGAGGATTAACTCCACATAATTGTTCAGGCTTCTTTTGTTATTTTTTGCCTGTTGCTTTAATTCATCGACCAGTTCCTTTTCCAATCGAAATGCTGTTTGCACTTTCATATGTGTTTTATTTGTTTTTTATTGGTCTCCCGAGCTATCGGGAGTAATTCGCTTATCCCTGCCCGATTGCAGGCGGGTTCATAGGTGTTTGTATTGTGTTTCCGTTATACTTATTTGATATTTAGATTTTTCTAGTTTATTATTGATACCTTCCTCAAAGATAAGCCTTAACAATGTGTTATACAAATGTTATAATGGCCTTCCATATTTTAAAAAGACCTGAGTTTATCACGATAAGGACTGGGATAGTCATTTATTACCTGCAGTTAAACCAAAGGCGGAAGGATCTTGTCTCTTTATCGCACATTACTAATTTATATCCTTAAATTCACATTTCTTTAAACAGATGGTTGACCGGTAATTAATGAAGGTTCAATTTCATCGTTTCCATAGATCAGCTCCAAATAATCAACCTTTGACAGCGCTCCAAAATAATCTTCCATCAGTATTGGTTCTAATAGCTTATTGATTTCCTGTCGGTCATATCTTGCCCCCACCATTAACCTTTCCAGATCCTGAACCGGTTCCTTTCCGAAGAAATCACCATAGATCTTAAAATTGCTGATCTTCCCTTTTTCCACGAAAATCCTTAGGTCAATTTCGCCAATAGAAAAACGTTTGCTGCGCTGAATATTGAATTTGGGGGAATTGCCGTAGTTCCAATCCCAGGTCCCGTATTTCTCATCTTTCAATCGATGAACCGCCTGCCATTCTTCTTTAGAAAGAAGGTATGTTTCAAAATCTTCACGTTCTTTATAAAGCCCCTTCAGAATTAAAGATCTAAAATCTTCTATATCCATTTTTTCTTTGAGGAATTCACTGATGTTAGCCACTCTGCTTCGGATGGATTTGTGGCCCTTGGATTGAATTTTGGTCATTTTCACATTAAGTGCTTTCACCACCTCATCCAAATCACTGTCCAGGAGCAATGTGCCGTGATGTAACATTCTTTTTCCTGTAGAGAATTGGGCGTTCCCGGAAATCTTTTTATCATTTGCCAGCACATCATTTCGTCCTTTTAATTCGGCAGGAACTCCCATCTTTTTGAGAATTTTTATGACTGGCTCGGTAAATTTCGCAAAGTTATTTAAGCTTTTTACATCGTGTTTTGTGATGAAGCTAAAATTCAGATTTCCAAAATCATGATATACCGCTCCCCCGCCAGATATTCTTCGAACTACGTGCAATGCGTTTTCCCCGACATACTCAAAATTGATTTCCTCTAAGGTAATCTGGTTTCGGCCAATGATTATTGAAGGTTCGTTAATGTAAAAGAGTAAATAATCTTTGCCGGGGTTGAAATTTCGCAGCGCATATTCCTCGAGTGCCAAATTAATTCTCGGATCGTTAATTCCTTCGTTGTCTATAAAAACCATTTTTCAAATTTTTTGATTTATTTGCCAAAGATACTATCCTTCAATTGAGACATGTTTTTTGTGCCCATTTGCGATAAATAGCATTATTCCCATAGACTGATCCAGACAAATACCGATTTTATTCTAAAATCCTTACAAAGTAACTGCTAGTAAAAAGGATGAAGAATGATCAGAGTCATATTTAAAGCCTAAAGTTGCTTTGAAGAATAGTTTATACTAAAACATATTGGGGAAATCCTATTATCTAATTTCCACATAACCTACCTCTGCCAGCAAACGTTTTCCGGTCTCATACATGTTGCGTTTTACATCGGCAGTGGGTAGATTCTTTTCATTAAACCGCGTTGGCCGTTTCCTTTTATCCAGGGTACATGGACATAGCTGTGAAAAGCGAATAACGAACCATCAACTCCAATAATATAATCAGGTTAGATAGGAAAATTGTCAAATTCAGAATTTAGGATTACCTGGTTTTATAGCACATTCCTTTTTTTCAAAAAACCTGTTTTCAATTGCCTGTTCAACGATCAAAATAGCCGTTTGGATCATATTCTTTAGCTCAAAAAATTCCGGATCAATTTTGCCGGATAATTTTTTAAGGTTTTCTTCCAGAACCCGCAATTTTAGGATTGCATTTTTCTTTTCGCTTTCTTCGGAAGTATAAAGCAGGTTATAGGTCATGATCTGGTTGAGCTCTTTTTCAAAATTCTTCGGAATTTCTTTGTTCCCGGTTTGTTTGAGCTGATATACTTTTTCCTCCTGAAGTTCCTGAGCAGGGATTGAATCTAATTCTTTCACAACAATACCGGCGGCCTGGTGAGAGAATACAAGGGCTTCCAACAGGGAATTGGAAGCAAGCCTGTTCGCCCCGTGCAAACCTGTATGTGCGCACTCTCCGGAAGCATAAAGATTATTTACGCTGGTCCTGGCGAAATGATCCACCTGAATTCCGCCGCATTGATAATGGGCGGCAGGCACAATAGGGATAAGATCCTTTTCAAAATTAATGCCTTTGGACAAACAATGTTCTACAATAGTTGGAAAATGGCTCCGGAAAGCTTCAGGATCAAGATGCCGGCAATCCAGAAATACCGATTCCTCACCCGAACTTTGAAGTTCATTCATGATCGCTTCAGAAACTATATCCCGCGTTGCCAGTTCCCCTTTAAGATCATATTTAAAAAGGAACCTATTCCCGGTTTGGTCCACCATGTACGCCCCAAAACCTCTAACGGCTTCAGATATCAGGAACAAAGAATGTTTGTTTTTTGTATAAAGTGCGGTGGGATGAAACTGGATGAAATTCATATTTGAAATCCTGGCTCCCGCACGATGTGCCATGGCTACCCCATCAGCCGTTGCTACGGAAGGATTGGTGGTATTTTGAAAGATCCTCCCACTACCCCCGGTAGCCAGAAATGTTATTCCCGAGCTTATGCTTACAAGTTCATCCTTTTGCCTGTCTATCGCCATTACTCCTGTACAGGAAATAGCTGATCTATCTTTTTTCAAAAGCAAATCGGTGACGAAATAATGATCGTGAAAAATAATATTAGAATAAGATCCTGCTTTTTGAAGCAGTTTTGTTTCCATTTCTTTCCCGGTAAGATCGCGGTGATGGACAATGCGTTTTTGCGAATGTCCTCCTTCCAGTCCCAGTTCCAGTTCCCCCAGCTCATTTGCATCAAAGCTGGTCCCCCAGTTAATAAGCTCATTCAACCTATCCGGGGCCTGGGAAATTACCAACTTCACCACATTTGGATCACTCAGCCCTTTTCCGGCTTTCATAGTATCCTCTATATGTTGTTCAAAACTGTCCCTTACTTTATCCAGAACTACTGCGATTCCGCCCTGTGCATGAGCTGTGTTGCATACATCATTATTGCTCTTTGTCAGCACCAGAATAGATGCTTCCGGTTTAGCAGTTGCGACTTTAATAGCAAATGATAAACCGGCAATTCCCGATCCAATAACAAGCACGTCTGTTTTCATAAATTATAATTCCATCATTCGTTTAATAGGCCGATGAGCCTTTTTTATCAGGTTTTCATCGAGAATTATTTCGGGGGTTTCTTTTTCCAGGCAGTCGTATAATTTCTGCATCGTATTCATTTTCATAAACGCACATTCACTGCAGGCACAGGTGTTATCTTCTTTTGCCGGAGCGGGAATTAAAGTTTTATGCGGAACATCCATTTGCATTTGATGCAGGATCCCAGCCTCTGTAGCTACAATAAAAAAATCATAATCACTGGTCTTCACATAATTAAGCATCCCCGATGTGGATCCAATATAGTTGGCTACCTGAAGGATATGACTTTCAGATTCCGGGTGGGCAATGATTTTTGCTTTTGGATATTCTATAGAAAGATCTATAAGTTTATCAAGTGAAAAAGCTTCATGTACGATACAGGCGCCATCCCAAAGCAACATTTCCCTGCCGGTTAAACCAATAAGGTATTTCCCCAGGTTTTTATCGGGGGCAAAAATGATCTTTTTGTCTGCAGGGATAGAATTGATCACCCGCTCTGCATTGGAAGAGGTACAAACAAGATCACTCATCGCTTTAACTTCAGCAGAGCAATTGATATACGTTACCACGACATGGTCAGGGTATTGATCTATAAATTTCTGAAAAGCTTCCGGAGGACAGCTGTCCGCTAAGGAACATCCTGCCTTTAGATCGGGTAAAAGAACCTTTTTGGAAGGATTGAGGATCTTGGCGGTTTCCGCCATAAAATGCACGCCGGCAAAAACAATGATATCAGCAGTGGTTGCAGCGGCTTTCTTCGCCAACTCCAAACTGTCCCCAACGAAATCGGCTACCTCCTGGATTTCCGGTTCCTGGTAATAATGAGCCAGGATAACGGCGTTTTTTTCTTCTTTTAGCTGAAGCACCCGATCTTTCAAGCTAAGTTCCTCTTGTACTATGCTCATTTTCTACTGGATCTGTGATTAATTCTGAAATTCAATAAATATCATATTGTACCGAAAAAAATTCCGGCACCTTGATTTTGAGAACAAAAGTAAAAGTTTAGCTGTCAGTATTATATGATCTTGATCAGGAAAAAGCTATTTTAACCTTAGCAAAGTGAGATTGAGAAAGAATATTTAAAAGTTGATTAATCGTGTTTAAAAGCTGCCAGTACTCTGAAGATGTGCATCACTGCGGGAAACACCGCGTCCATAGATTCCTCTGCCCCTTTTGTAGATCCCGGCAGGGCAAGTACCAGAGTATTTCCTATCAACCCGGAAACGGAGCGTGATAACATGGAATATGGTGTTCTTTGCTGTCCGTAAGCCCTTATGGCTTCTTCTATGCCCGGAACCGGCCTTTCCAGAAGCGGAATTATAGCCTCTGGGGTTACATCCCTGGGAGAGAGGCCTGTTCCGCCTGTAAGGATTATAAGGCTCACCCCGGCGTTACATTTCTTTTTCACCAGCTCCTGAATTCGTTCCTTTTCATCAGGGATAATAACATAATCTTCAACAGCTACCTGGTGTGCCTCCAGTTTTTCAATGATCACCTTCCCTGCCCGGTCTTCTTTTTCCCCGGCCGAAATGGAATCTGAACACACAATAACAGTGGCAGAAATGTGATTCTCTTCCACCACCTTGCGGTAATCTGTCTTCCCTCCCTTTTTTTCCAGGAGTTTAATATTTTCAATACTTATGCCTTTGTCAATGGGCTTTAGCATATCATACATGGTGATAGCCACCACAGAGGCAGCGTGCATGGCTTCCACCTCAACTCCTGTTTTGTAGATAGTATGAACCTCAACGCTTACAAAGATTTCCAGGCCTTCTATGCGGAATTTTATTTCGGTAAATTCAATGGGTAAGGGATGACAATCGGGGATCATATCACTGGTGCGCTTAGCAGCGAAAAGGCCTGCGGTTTTGGCCATTTCAAAAACGTCTCCCTTCGGGACTTTTTTCCCTTCCACCGCTTTTATAGTTTCGGGACTGCTTACCCGCACCACCGCCTGTGCTATTGCTTTACGAAGCGTATTACTTTTATGAGTGATATTTACCATTTTAGTCTAATCTGTATTTTAAGTGTTCACCTTCCAGCTTTCGCCATTGCTTTCTAAAAGCTCCTTACCCCAAACCGGCAGCTCTTGTTTAATTCTTTCTACAAGTTCTTCACAGGCATCTATTGCCATTTTTCTATGCCTGGAAGAGGTGAATACAAACAGGCATATTTCTCCCGTTTTCACCGCTCCCAGGCTATGGTAAATATGCATACAGCTAAGCTCATATTTTTCAAAAACAGCCTCCCGTATTTCAAAAGCCTTTTGCAGGGCCATTTCTTCATAAGCCGTGTATTCTATGGCGGTGACAGTACTACCCTGTTTCTCATCTGCACGCACCTGCCCCAGGAAAATTGAATGTGCGCCAATATTGGTTTTGGTGCTGTGATTTTGAATGGATTGGGCAATCTTCTCACTTGAAATTGGCCCCTGTACAAATATATTCTTTGGTTTACGTTCCATGGTTTTCAGTTTTTAACGGAGAGGAAGGATGCAAGATCCCGCCCTCAACAGAAAATATTTTCTTTTCCGGAAATTTTTGCTTGAGCTGCTCTGCCAGCTTCAGGCTGCGCTGTCCAGATTTACAGAACAATAACACATGTTCTACCTGCTCCAGGTGCCCGGGATTCTCAGCTAATTTATCCATTGGTATTTTTTTAATACCCTTTAAACCAAAGCCAGGCTCCTCATTAAGCTCCCGAATATCAATAAGCATCGAACTTTCCAAATTCCGGAACCAATCTAATGCTTTTTCCCAGCTTATATTTTCAGCCAGGCCGCAAGTTAGGTTATAATTGGTTTTTCTGAAAGTTTCTTCATTTTCAGGGATATTTTTTCCCGATACAGGATTTGGCTTCACCTCCACCTCATAAAAGCTGCAGCTTTTCAAATTGTAAAACAGGATCTTGTTTGTGAGGCTCTTTCCAAGACCGGAGATCAGTTTTATAGTTTCTGCGGCCTGCAGGGTTCCAATAATCCCCGGCAGTACGCCAAGTACTCCGGTTTCACTGCAATTCGGGATTTCATTGTCCCGGGGCGGCACAGGATAAATATCCCTGTAGTTAATTGGAGCCTCCCCGTAATTAAATACAGCCACCTGACCTTCGTACTGGTAAATTGCCCCCATAATTAAAGGTTTCTTCAGTAGCACACAGGCATCATTGATCATGTACCGGGTTCCAAAATTATCTGACCCGTCCAGTACCAAATCGTAATGTTTTATAATTTCAAATGCATTTTCAGTGGTAAGATAATTTGGAAAAATATCGAACTGAATATCCGGATATTTCTGTTTTAAACCATTGGCTGCAGTTTCCGCTTTTGGTTTCCCTATATCATTCTGGCCGAAAAGGGTTTGCCGGTTAAGGTTGGATTCGCTTACGCTGTCCCCATCTGCAATGCCTATAGTTCCCACCCCGGCTGCCGCGAGGTGCAGTAAAGCCGGGCATCCCAGCCCTCCGGCCCCAACCACAAGAACCCTGGCCTGTGAAAGTTTTTCCTGCCCTTCCCGGCCAAAGCCGGGTAGTATATGTTGTCTTTCAAATCTGCTCATCCTCCTGAAAATGGTGGCAACAAAGCTATTTCCTCGTTGCCGTTCAAATGGTGTTTATGCTGAATAAGCTGCTTATCTACCGCAAGTGAAAACTTCAAATTTTTAAGCTCAGGAAATTCTTCTTTCAGTTTATTCACCAGTTTTTCGGAATCCTCATAATACGGAAAATCAAATTCTGAAGCAGGCAGTTTTTCTGCCAGTATCCCGAATGCTTTTATTTTAAATTGTTCCATTGCTTTTCTGTCATTTTAAGTTCCTCTTCATTGTTCACATTCCTGAATATGCCCGGGTTTTCGCGCACGATGGAAGGTACTAAAGTATGCTTGTTTTCTAAAATTAAATCGGTCATTTTTAACCTGCCGTTTGTTATTCTTCTTTCAATCTCCTGCTTTAGAGAAAGCGGATATAAGGCAAATAGCGGATTCACCCTCCCTTCCTCCGTAGGGGCTATGATTAGGTTAATTTCTGCCTTATCTAATAGTTGTTTTATAGCTTCAGAAGTAACCAAAGGCATGTCACAACTCATCAACAAAACGGCCTTAGAATTTGTGTATGAAAAAGCTGTGAAGAGGCCTCCCATTGGTCCTTTTTCCTCAACTAAATCGGCAACAACCGGATGCCCAAATTTCTCATATCCCTCATTATTCGCAATAATTTTAACCGAAATTCCTGTTTCAGCAAGCGCTTTCAGCACATAAGAAATCATTGGCTGGCCGTTAAAAAGAACGAGTCCTTTATCCTTTCCCATCCTGCTGCTTTTACCACCAGCAAGCACATAAGCCTCTATTTCAACTTCGGATTTCATGATAATTTAAATTTAATTCCGGCATTACCAGCAGGTGGAATAAAGATCCAAAGACACCTGTCATAAGCAATATCAAAACCTACGATCCTGCAGAGGCATAGAAAAAAGCTGCCACAGGCAGGAGGAGAAGTGGATATAAAATTAATTTTGTTGGCGTCGCTCTTAAAGGTCATAAACATTTACCAAAGTTCCTTCTTCTATAAGATCTTTTTCCTCCTCCAGCTCCACCAGGCAATTGGCAGTGCTAAACGCCTGCAAGTTAAAGGACTGCTGGCCTCCCAGGATGCTTATCTTTTCACCCTCTCTTCTGGCTTTTAAAAAGAATGTAAAGCCGGGCTTTTTCTTTTGTTCAAGCGGAAGGGGAAGAATTTTATTCGGTTTCCAAACATTCTCAAGTCCCTGCATATATTGTAGACAGGGTTTAACATACATATTAAAACAACTTAAAACCGAAGCAGGATTTCCCGGCAGTGCAAATATAAATTTCTCGCCCTTTTTGCCTGCAAACATGGGTTTTCCGGGCCGTTGTTTAATCTTATAGAACAGCTCATTTACTCCGGCATTTTCAAGGCATTCTTTTACAAAATCATAATCACCTACAGAAATTCCGCCGCTTAGAATAACCACATTCCGGGTTTCCAGGGCTTCGTTTATAATTTGCTGAAGCTTCTCTTTATCATCTGAAGCTTTATAACCTGAAATCACCCTGATCCCCGCTTTTTTGAGCAGAGCAGTTAGCATTGGCCCATTGGAATTATAGATCTCTCCCTCTATAAGCTTAGTGCCTACTTCCTTTAATTCATCTCCTGTAATAATATATCCTACTGTGGGAGGGGCATATATTTCTACCTCAACAATTCCCACAGAGGCCAGCAACCCTATAACTCCAGGTGTAATAACGGTTCCTTTGGCAAGAATTAACTCCCCCTCTCTGCACTGGGAGCCTTTTAAACGTACATTGCTGCCGGGCTTAATTTGATCCAGATCGTAATAAATCTTCCCCAAATGTTCATCCCGTTGAATCAGTTCCTGTGGAATAACAGTATTGGTACCCTCCGGCATTTTAGCCCCGGTGAAAATACGGGCAGCAGTGCCTGCCACAACTTTCTGCCGTGAGGTATCTCCGGCCTGAATTATTTCTCCCAAATCCCACTCCTTCCTGCTGCCATCATATTCCATGGTATATCCATCCATAGCTGAATTATCAAAAGAAGGGACATCAATGGGGGAGTATATATCTTTTGCAAGGTGAAGATCAAGACTTTCTTCCAGGGAAATAATTTTCACGCCTGCTCTTTCAGTATTTTCTGAAAGTATTTTCCTTGCCTGGGTTACTGAGATCATCCTCCTATTTTGATCATACTGCGATTCTTAAGCTTTGAAGCTTCAGCACCGGTGTAAGACTGAGCAAACTGCCCACCCATGACTTTAAACTTCCGAAGAACCGATGTTCTTATAAGGGGTTCAATATCTTCTCCTTTTCTAAGTGTTCCCAGAAGGTCCATTTCCTCGCTTCCGAAGAGACAGTTTTTCATCTTCCCGTCTGCAGTAATCCTCATCCTGTTACAATCACCGCAAAAATGCTGGGTCATAGTAGTGATAAAAGCAAATGTGCCTTCGTGGCCAATAGCCTTATACTTTTTTGCGGTAGCGTGTGGTTCATCTTTAAGTTTTACCATATCATACTCCTGCTCAACCCAATTCAGCATTTGTTCAGCGGTCACCACTTTCTTACTGTCCCAGTGATTTCCTTCAAAAGGCATGAATTCTATAATGCGTACGTGCAATGGGAGATCTTTGGTAATAGCTACAAAGTCCAGTATTTCCTTTTCTATCACTCCTTCAATACCAACTACATTGATCTTCACCCTGAACCCCTCATTAAGCATAAGCAGGATGTTATCCCAAACTCTCTGGAATTGATCTCTTTTGGTGATCTTTTTAAAAGTTTCGGCATTCAGGGTATCAAGACTTATGTTGAGCGAGCGCACCCCTGCTGTCTTTAGATTTTCTATATATTTATGGGCAAGAACGGCATTGGTAGTAAGGCTTAATTCCACGGGTAGTTTCGATATCCTGGACAGGATCTCAGGAAATTCCTTTCGCACCATAGGCTCCCCTCCCGTTAATCTGATTTTATTCACCCCAAGGTCTACAAATTTCCTGGCGATATGCTCAATTTCATCAACCTGCATAAGATGCTTATTGGGCAAACACTGTATATTCTCATCGGGCATACAGTACTGGCACCTAAAATTGCAGCTATCGGTGAGCGAAATTCTTAAGTAATCGTGGATCCTTTTATGGTTGTCTATTAACATTCACTCTGGGTCTTTTGTCTTGTTTCTTCTTCAATGGTTCCGGCAAATAACGCAACACCCAAAAGGAGGCTATGGCCATTATAGTGGAACCAATAAAAGTAGTGAATGCAAAGTACAAATTTCCTTCAAGTGCATTGTTTAAAGCACCAAATAAAAACCAAATTTGTATACTCACAAAAAGGATTTGTAACACGATTATCACAGTCATGATACTATTGGTCTTATTGGGATGTGCCTGGTTTTGGGATGTTCTAAAATCACTCATCTTTATGTATTTTGATCCTCAGTTTGTTCTCTTACATAGATTTTTCCATCCCTCAACACTACATCAAGTTGGGGCAACGGTCTTGGAGGCGGACCCTGTAATACCGCTCCGGTATCTGCACTAAACCAACCGTTGTGACAGGGGCATTGAATTTGGTTGACTTCCTTCTCATATCTTACCGCACAGGTAAGGTGGGTACACTTTTGTTCAAAAGCCCGCCACTCATTCTCCTCCAAATGAATAAGAATATACGGGATATGTTTATCTCCATGGATCTCAAACTGAAACATCTCCCCTATGGCAACTTCGTTTGCATTTACCACAAAATGTTCACCTTCCATTTTTTCTGCAGGAAAGGCGACTGCCTTTATAACAATAAAGCCATTGCTTAGGGCAAAGGCCCCAGACAGTAAGCCCAGGAATTTTGCAAATTCCCTTCGGCTAACGTGTGTTCCACGCTTTGATTCAATTGGAAAATCACTTTTCCAGCTGGGTTCTCTTTCAGAATCTTCCATTGACATAGTATTTTAATTATGGGATAATTAACTGATTTGTGCCTTTAGGCATCATAATATTCACCTTAGTATTCACTTCCTGCTGGCCAAAAAGAAAAGAGTTTACCGGTTCACTGTCTGGTCGCATTTTTTCAATTTCTGCTCTAGTTCCGTAAAACAAGGCCTGACTGGGACATACAGTAGCGCACATTGGTTTTTTACCTACGCTGGTCCTGTCATAACACAAATTGCATTTCATCATCAATTCTGCCTCTTCCATTTTCTTTGGAACACCAAATGGGCAAGCCAGCACACAATTTGAACAACCTATACATCTTGAGGTGTTGGCAGAATGCACCACTCCAAACTCATCCTGATGTATGGCATCTGCCGGACAAACATTTGCACAGGTAGGATCTTCACAGTGCATGCACACCTGTACGGTAGTTTGCGGACTTGTCTTCCTGTCCACATAATTCACGTGAATCATACTTTCCTGCCCATTCGTTTCGCATTCAGCGCAGGCCATCACACAGGCCTGACAACCAATACAGCGTTGCATGTCTACGAAAAAAGCCATTTCCTGATCATAATTGGTTTCCGGCATAATTGTTTTTTTTTGTTGATTTAGCTATTGATTCTTTTTCTACTTTCTGTCTGATTCGTATTTTATGATGAACTTTGATATGCAGTGTCAGTAAGGTGCTGTGATCCTTTTTTACCCGTTTTTTCCAACTGGCAGGCACAAACCTTATATTCCGGGATTTTGGAGACAGGATCCAGGTTATCTATAGTCAATTGATTGGCAGAATGTTTTCCTCCCCAATGGTATGGTATAAAAACCGTATCCTCGCGAATAGTCTCAACCACATGGGCCGGGAATTCTGCTACTCCCCTTCTGGTTTTAACCCTAATTAGATCGTGGTCTTCTATACCGTACTGGAATGCCAGTTTTGGATGAATTTCCAATAGTGGTTCAGGATATTGATCTACTAGCTTACCAATCCTTCGGGTTGATGTACCGCTTAAATATTGGGACACCACCCTTCCCGTAGTTAATACCACAGGATATTCTTTATTCGGCATTTCTGAAGCAGGGCGATATTTCACAGGGTTAAAATGTGCTTTTTTATCTGGTGTTTCAAATTTTTTATCTTCCCACAATCTTGGGGTTCCGGGATGGTCAAGGGTTTTACAGGGCCAGAAAATCCCCATATTATCAACGATTTTTTGATAGGTAATCCCGTAATAATCTGCCGTTCCTCCTTTGGAAGCCACCCTTAATTCGTTAAAAATATCCTCACTGGTAGGATAATCAAACTTATCTTTTTCACCAAGACGGGCTGCCAATTCCATGATAATCTCCCCATCCCTTCTTGTGTTTTCCGGAGGTGTAATTGCCTCATTGATTTTCACCACCCTGCCTTCAGCCGTCGTTACTGTTCCTTCCTCCTCCTCATGAAGTGACCCGGCCATAACAATATCTGCGTGCCGTGCAGTTTCACTTAAGAAAGTATCTATACATATATAATATTCAAGTTTTTCAAGAGCTTCCCGCACAAAATTATTGTTGGGAAGGGAAACCAGCGGATTAAAACATATAGAGATCATTCCCTTGATCTCGCCACGGTGAATTGCCTCAATTTGTTCATACGCAGTTAAACCTTTTCCCGGCATATCCTTTTCATCAATGCCCCAAACCTCTGAGATATATTTACGATGTTCAGGATTTGTAATGTCCCGGTTTCCCGGTAATTGATCACATTTATGCCCGTGCTCCCGGCCTCCCTGGCCGTTACCCTGCCCTGTAATAGTTCCGTAGCCGCAGTATGGCTTTCCTATCCTTCCCGAGGCCAGCACGATATTAATACAGCTTAAAACATTATCAACTCCTTTGGTATGGTGTTCAATTCCACGCGCATGCAGCAAAAAGCTGGTATTTGCTTTCCCCCACATTTCTGCCGCCTGGTAGATCAATTCTTTTGAAATTCCTGAATGCTCCTCAGCCCAATCAAGGTCATAGTCTTTTACGGCATCAATAGTTTCCTGAAATCCCGAGGTATAATTATCAATAAAGTCGTGATCAAGCCAGTCATTATCTACCATGATCTTCAGGATTGCACCAAAAAGCGCAGAATCACCACCCGGTCTTACAGGCAAATGAAGATCTGCAGTTCGTGCCAATGGGATCATTCTTGGATCAACCACAATTAATTTAGCACCGTTATCCCTGGCCTGCCAGATATAATGCGTGAGAGTAGGAAAGGTTTCACTAATATTGGCTCCTGCTACAAGAATAACTTCTGCATGTTTAAGATCTGCCCAGCTGTTGGAAGATCTGTCCAATCCAAAGGCCTTTTTATTGCCTCCCCCCGCGCTCACCATACAAAGCCTGCCGTTATAGTCCAAATTGGCAGTTTTAAGCGCCACCCGGGCAAACTTCCCTATCATATAACTTTTCTCATTGGTGAGGGACACGCCAGAGAGCATTGCGAAAGCATCTTTCCCGTATTTCTCCTGTATCCTTTTAATTTCATTCACGGTCCTGCTCATGGCATGCTCCCAGCTTACAGGCTTGAAGCCTTTACCTTCCACCCGCTCAATAGGATCCATTAACCTGTCTGGATGATTGTTCTGCATATACCGCATTACCCCTTTTGGGCATAGGCGCCCCTCGTTGAAAGGAAATTCTTCCCAGGGTTCAAAACCGGCAATTTGATTGTCCTTTACTTTTAATTTGATTCCGCATTGCATACCGCAATAGCAGCAGTGGGTTTTCACCAGCTTGTCCGGTTCCTTGTTTCCTTGAAAACCTACCTTTGGAGCATAGGCCTTATGAGGACCGTATTTCTCTATTATTTTGTCTACTGAAACGGGAAGTTTTGCCATTTTCTTTTTCTTTTTCTGTTTTAACCGAATAGCTTTCCGGCTTCATTTCTTGCTTTCAAATGAGCCATGGCCAAAGCTGAACGTTTCCCCTCCGGGCTAAGTTCCATATGATTTGATCCATCCTGCTTATCATAATTAAAACCAAGTTCTTTAGATACATTCTTAAGGTCTTCTAAATGTGTTTGGGTTGCAAACTCTTCCCCGGTGTGTGGGCAGGTTGCCATACCTCTTCGTTTCCCTTCAGTTTTATAAAGGTTTGCACCTAATTGAGCTAGCCGCTGGAAGATGTGAAAAAACTTTCCGAAGGGCAGCCATACCAGGAATAGTATCACCGTTATTGCATGGGTTACTGCCATAAATTGATAGGTCTTTCCTTCCAGGAAAGTATAATCATAGGTTATCCCAAGGCCGGTAACAGAAATTGCAATTAACAGGATCAATGGCAACCAATCATTTTCAAAACTTTGAGTGGCTATTAATCCTCCATCTGTAAATCTTCGTTTCATCATCATTATAGCCCCAATAGTCACCAGAACCGAACACCATACCAAACCGTGAAAAGCAATGAAGGCGACCGGGGAGCCCAGGCTAAAAGATCCGGCTTCAAATCCAAACAACAAAGCATAATATGTAACATCATCACCTGGTTTAAGAACAAAATGAATCCAGCCAAAGGTTAAGGGAACTGTGATGGCGAAAGCTATTAAACAACCCGTTGCCAGTAAAAAGTGACCTATCCATCGGGTCCTGCTTCTATAGGCAATGAATCTTTGGAATAAAATATTCCTGAAAAATAATTTTATTGAACGCCAGAGGTAGGGAAAAAAGTACCTGCTGAATAGAAATTGCATACTCCTGCGCCAGTAAAGTTTTGTAGGCGGCCGTTGTATCCATACCGAATACCTGTAAGCAATCCCAAAAACAGCAAACACAGTTCCAATAAGGTATGCGATGAGTGCAGGGTCAAAATTTTGTAAATTCCTGGAACCAATAAGCACTAAAATTATCGCAAGTACAGCCGCGATAATCGCCTTGATTAAGGCCAGCCGATTTAAAGTTTGGAAGAGTCTGTACATAATTACTTGATCTTTAATCAGTTCGAAAAACGAGGAATTCTAAATATCATAACCGTCCAGTTAAAATAGACTGAGCGACATTTGGCTATAATCAGGTTCTTTGACATTATTGTAATCTATAGTTATAAATAGCTTATTTGTAGGGGTTTTCTATTGATGAGATGCCCAAGACCTATAATATTTCGTAGGTGGAGGCTAAACATAATCAATTCGAATCGTCACGTGCCTTTGGGGCTTGGAAAGTATAGATTATCAGTAATTTAAAAGAACATTTAAAAAAATTAATGAACACTAAGGTCTAAATATAAGTATTTACTGAGTTTTATTAAAGTTTATTTTTATCTAAACCTTTCAATATAAAAGAAGTCTGAACAATAGCCTTTAAAACTCATTTAGTACAACACCTATCGACTGGTACAACCCCTATAAACACGCTCTGGTTACTGTATTTTTCCGGAGACAAAAATGATCAATGCCAAATTGGGAAAATATGATCTTAGTCAGGTTTGTAACTTTATAGTATATTTAGAATTGTTATAAATAAAAATCAGAATTAGATACCCTCCACTCTACAATAAAAACAAGAACCTCTTAGAAAACAGCGGAAGTGGTTTTCGTATTCAATAAGAAAAGCCAGTGTTAACATTCAATACCAGAATTAGGCCTGTCATAATACCACCAGTTAAGCCCCAGGCAAATAATGTAATAAATTCCAAAGCCATATAATGCAAATTCCGGAGTACCCATTTGAATTTGGTCACCAAATACCTGCGGAATTATGAATGCTCCATAGGCTGCAATTGCCGAGGTCCAGCCCAAAACCGGCCCGGCTTTCTCTTTGCTGAAGATATAAGGTATACTTCTAAAGGTAGAGCCATTCCCGATTCCTGTTGTAACAAACAATACCATAAAACAGGCAAAGAATGGCCACCAGTAAATTTCGGGACTTGCACTTTCCCTGGCCTGCACCACAAAATAAGCTACTGCTATGGTTGCCAAAACCGTAACTATTGTACTATAGGTGGTAACCCGGGAGCCGCTGTTTACTTTATCACTTAGCCAACCTCCTATGGGTCTAACCAATGCCCCCAACATAGGACCTATGAATACCCAGGTAAGAAAATCTGGCGCGTTGGGATTTACATATTGTGGATTTGACGGATCTGAATAAACAAAAATATCCTGGCAAAGTTTTGGGAATGCCGCAGAAAATCCTATAAAGGAACCAAAGGTCATGGTATAGATGATCGTCATGATCCAGTTATGCTTATCTGAAAGTATAGAAAACTGCTTGTTGAGGCTCTGCTTAATATCACCCGGGCTTAGATATTTCATTAGGAGAATGGTAAGTATTACCACCACAGGCAATACTATCCACATATTTACCTCAAGTCCTACCAGCAAATAGGATCCAACAGCTGCAGTAACAAGCCCTATACCCACCATAAAGAGAGTTTTGGTTATACCCTGAAATGTAGTGGGGAGTTTAGGAGTTCCCGTTATAACATTGTTCATTCCAAAAAAAGCCGCTATAGCTGCAAATACTATAGGGATCCATATCCACCCCGCATTTTGCAGACCTGCAAGGGGTTGATCTTCTATTATTTCACCCCCGCTGCCTACTGCTGAGAAAAGAAAGATCCCTATAGCAAACGGAATCATCTTTTGCATAATTCCTACCCCAAGATTTCCTATCCCCGCGTTGAGGCCAAGGGAAGTTCCCTGCATTCTCTTAGGAAAAAAGTAACTGATGTTGCTCATAGAAGACGCGAAATTTCCTCCTCCAAACCCAGACAACAGGGCCAGGATAGCAAATGTAAAATATGGAGTACTTTGATCGGCCAGGGCAAAACCAACACCAAAGGCAGGTATAAGCAATAGAACAGTAGTAGTAAAAACAACATTCCGGCCTCCTCCCAGGGCAATAAGAAAAGAATTGGGAATTCTAAGGGTGGCACCAGCAAGCCCGGCAATAGCCGGTAATGTATAATACAAGTTGTTGATTATTGCCAGCTGATTATTGACCATTTCTTCAGACATATCCGGAGTGATCATTCCAAAATGGAAATTGAATTCTTTCATTTTGGTGGTAATAATGCTCCACATCATCCACACGGCAAAGGAAAGTAACAGGGCAGGAATTGAAAGCCACAAATTTCTGTAAGCTATCTTTTTACCTTTTTGCTCCCAAAATACAGGATCTTCCACATTCCATTCTTCCAGGTTGGTCTTCATAATATCAGGGTTTAATCAATTTTATATTTCTTGTTTCGATTCAATTTGGCGCATTAGTTTTGGCTGTTCCCTGTGCATCATTTTTTGAATAGTTCTATGCATCCACCACAGGCAAATACCAGATATTACCAGGGTAAACATCCACGCACTGGTCCACAGCCCCGAGCCATCCAGTAAATATCCAAAAAGGATTGGGCATACAAAACCTCCCAGTCCACCTATGACTCCCACCATGCCCCCAACTACCCCAACTTCATCTGGAAAATACTCCGGAATATGTTTGTAGACCGCAGCTTTACCAATTCCCCAAATACTACCCAGAATCACAACCAGGAAGGTAAACACCCATACATTGGCCTGAAAAAAGATCTTTGTCTCTCCGCTGGCCAGTAATTCTTTCTTCTCCACCCTTTGGCCCTCCTGCACTACGACTTCCTGCCAGGTTTCTTTTTTGGGAAATACAAACTCCCCTTCAAGGGTATTATAATCTGTTCCATCCCTGGGGATTACATCGTATTCAATTCCTGCTGCAACGATTTTGGTTTCACTCACTTCTGTAACCTCTCCGGCCTGTTTAGCCATGATACCGTTTCCGGGGGAGTAGATTTCCATTTTTGGAAAGATCAATAAAAAGCTAATTGCTACAGAAGTTCCCAAAACCCAATACATTACCTTACGCGCACCCCATTTATCTGACATCCAACCACCAAGAGCCCTTATTACCCCGGAAGGAAAACTAAAGGCTGCTGCCAGTAAACCAGCAGTTACCAAAGGGAGATAATATACGTTAACATAGTAAGGAACCAGCCATTGTGAGAAAGCCACAAAACAACCGAATACCAGAAAGTAATAAAGACCAAAGCGCCACACTCTCATACTTTTAAGAGGCTGCATTAATTTCTTAAGGGTACGCTGTGTTGCCGGTTTCTTATTTGTTGCGAAGACAACAAAAATGATCGCCATGATTACCAGGGCAGCAGAATAGATAACAGGAAGTATTCTCCAGTTTTCAATATCTGCCCCGTTATTAGTAAGATTTATTAATAATGTAGGTGCCACAAGCGTTGTAATGGCAGCTCCGGCATTCCCTGCACCAAAAATACCCAGTGCCCGGCCCTGCCAGTCTTTCTCATACCAAACAGAGGTATAGGCAATCCCAACCGCAAACCCTGCACCAGTAAGGCCATACCCAAAACTACATAAAGCAAAACCAAGGAAAGAATCTACATATTGCAACATGAACATAGGAATGGCACTTACCAGCAGTAATCCTCCAAACATCCATTTGCCTCCATATTTATCTGTCATTATCCCCAGAGGCAATCTGAATATAGACCCGGTAAGAACCGGGATTCCCAAAAGCCATCCAATTTGAACTGAACTCCAGTCGTAAACCCCGTTATCTACAAGAAAGGTTACCGTAACCCCATTGAACATCCAAACTGCAAAACAAATGGTAAATGCAAGGGTATTCAGGAAAAGCATTTTATGAGCGGCAAAGGACGGTGAGTTCATATTTTGAAAATTCTTGTTAAAGTTATACTTTATATTTCTATTTTAAAAAATTCAGATTAACAAATCAATTGATATGGCCGGGGCGAAAACACAAAATTACTTATGTCCAGTTCTCAACAAATTTAACATTATCCACATTTCAAATAATTTTTAATCCATCAGAAAACAAAACCTGAGAATAGCCGCATTGAAAGGATAGCGCATCATTAATGCTAAAGGCCGGTACCGTCCATTTATTGATAAGGCTTGACTCAAAATAAACTTCGTTCCCAGATAAGAAATTATTCCTAAATTTAAGCTGGGAAGCACTACCCAAAATACGAATATCCCGCGCACTAAAATGAAATTTCATGCCCTTGTAATTATATGCTGCATTGATATGCCCGCTTTGCCCAATGCAAAAAGCGGCGTGATGATCTTCTGCGATTAATTTGCCGTATCCATTGCGTTCGTCCTGCTGCATCAACTGACCATTAAGGTCAAAAGAATTTTGGGCTACAATAAAAAGAGGGGAAAAAAATAACAGCCATATCAAAAGCCTCATCAACTTACGAAGGAAATTGTATAAAGGAATTTTCGACATTGAAATCAAAGTTTTAGTAAAACGCCAATGGGGTTGTAAAAAAATTACTGCTGCAAAATTCAGGGGTAAGTTTGAACATGGAAATGATGAATATCAGTATTTGGTTTATTTAAATTGAATTTATAAACGAAAACTGACACCTGTAATGCCCTGGACCTATACTGCTGGATGAGCGGAATATTATCTTCCTCATAATTGTGATACAGATTGAAAATAGGATCAATCAAAAAATCAAATTTAGAAAACCACGCAAAAGCTAAATATCGGCAAAATAATAAAATCTGGATTGCCTGCAATTATAACATTTTCTATCAAAAATAACTGTTGAAGTTTTTTAAATGAAACCCTATTATGTGATCCCGATCATATAATTTATTGATTCAGAAATCTTTCTTTGCAAAAATCAAAGATTATTAAAATGAATGAAACAATTGATCCTTCCACCCTTCCTGAAGGACATCCGGTAAGCATATATTTTCAGGAAAAAACAATAATTACTTCACTCCTAGAGGAATTAAAAGCTACAGATCCCAAAGCTGAATACCAGAAATTCTACAATGTTTTCAATCAGCTGCAATCTGTTGAAAGACGTTTTGAGCGAAAGGAAAATCAACTATTCCCTTTTTTGGAAAAAAGGGGTTGGAATGGTCCGTCTCAGGGTATGTGGTCCTTTCACGATACTTTAAGAGAGCAATTTAGAATGTTGCGAAAGAAAATAGAAGCAAGGGAATTTGAAGAAGTTGAACAGGATATGCACTATCTCATCAGTGGCATTTTTCGATTATTACTAGCTGAAGAAACTACCCTGTTTCCAAACGCTCTAAAAATACTTACAGAAGAAGACTGGATAAAAGTACGTGCGGGGGAAGAGGAAATAGGCTGGATGCTACCGCAGAATCCACCGGCGTTTCCCAAAGAGGAATATATCCATCCCAGTCAGGATTTTACCAAGAGAGAACTTTCCTTTTCCCTTGAGAATACGGCTCACTATGATGAAGGTTATATGACTGTGGAACAGGTGAATTTGCTTCTCAAAACCATGCCGTTGGACATCACGTATGTAGATGAAAATGACAAAGTGATATTTTACAATCGCGGAGAGGAACGGGTATTCCCCAGAAGTGCAGGTATCATTGGCCGGGAAGTAAAATTCTGCCATCCTCCAAAAAGTGTTGGTACGGTATTAAAGATCCTGGAGGAATTTAGAAAAGGAAACAAAAGTGAATCATCATTCTGGATTAATTTTAAAGGGCGCCTTATTTACATCAGGTATTTTGCCGTCCGGGATGATCAAAAAAATTATAAAGGGGTAATTGAAATGTCCCAGGATATTACTGATATCAAAAACATAGAAGGCGAAAAACGGCTACTGGATTGGGATTAATTCCCTGAAATTGAACTGGAGCTGAAAAAGCTGAACCTGATCAACGCCAATTCTGCCATTGCCGAGGGCAGGATCTTATAGCAGAGATCTCAAACGGTTACCGGGACTGGTAAACCACAAAAAATGGGTATCAGCATCTTATAGGAAAACTTAATATCACCGATTTTAATCTCAGCCCATTCAAAAACTTTTGGGTTGATTATAATCAAAGATGACATTGAAATTAATTTTAACCTGACTGTAAGAAATAGTGATAAGAAAAATTCTTGGGCGATAACAGGAGCTATACAAAGGTGATCCATTTAAATTGGAATTTTATCTTTGTTGGCATTATAAAGATTTAAAGGAAAAAACCTGGAAAGACAGATACGTGCATCGGTTTGATCAGGTTTTTTTCGATTTTTGGAAACTGCAAAAAACAAAATTCTGAACTGTACCTAGTGGGGTTTTGTGATCTGTTGTAATACATTTAATTTTCTCCAAAATCGGCTCGACCAATTCAGTCAGAGTCGTTTCCGAATATTGTTTGATCTTTATTCCGCTACATTTTTCAGGTCCTTCTTCAGAAAATGTTCCGATGACTAAAATACCGTTCAGGGTAAGATTTTGTTTAACTGTCTCCATATAACTTTTGATTTCCTGTTCTTCTGTTAAAAAATGAAAAGCTGCACGATCATGCCAGAAATCATATTTTTCATCAGGTTTGAATTTTGCCGCGTCGGCTAATATCCATTTCACGTTCCCGGCCCGGCCACCAAGCCGTTGCTTTGCTCTTTCAATTGCTGCCTCTGAAACATCAAGGACCGTAATATCTTCATAGCCCAGATCGAGTAAATGATCTACTAAAAAACTATCACCACCGCCAACGTCAATTATTTTGGCTGTTGGAGGCACCTTAAATTCTTTGAAAAAATTAAGGGAAGTTTCAGGTGTAGATTGAAACCAGCTAACATCTTTAAATTCTTTGGTGTGGTAAATATCCTCCCAATGCTTTTTGCGGTTGAATTTTTCCATTTTTAAATTGGTTATTTTCATTTTCTGTAATGACAGTAATTTTTATTCTTATCCATTCGGGTGTTTCGGATTAGGGAAAAATAAGAAAAATACATTCAACCTGAAAAAAGGCGATTTGACAGGTTCAAAAAGAACTTCGGAATAAAAATTGAAAATTGAAAAGGGCGAATTATTTATGGAGCATCAGGATGGGAAGCTTATTGCTAATACTGGTATAAATCCCCTGTTCTGTATGTAAGAGCAGGTCGCACACCCTAATATTTTTTCCTAATATCACAATAATATCAAATTTTTTCTGCATCTTCTTTAACAGGTCTTTTTTGTAAATATCAGAATTTTTTACCTGGACTACCTCTACACACACGTTATTAAGCTGACTTAAAAGACCTTTTCCCGGCTCCAGCACAGAATTTGAAGAATTTAGGCTGTCCACGATTTCCATAACCGAAACACTTGCATTTTTAACCATTCCGGGATGATCCAGGAACCGAAACATTCCGCCGTCCAGAGAAGCCGTACGATCTATAGGGATCAATATCTTTTCCGGTTCCTTATATTGGCTGTTTTCAGGTACTGCCAGAAGATTGCATTTCACTTTTTTGATTATCTCGTAAGTGTGATTGCCCAGCATTGTATTTTCTGAGCAGCTACTGCGAACAGCTCCCATTACGATAAGATCAACCTTCTTTTCTTCGGCAAATTTCCGGGTGGCATCAACAAGGTTATTTTCTGAATAAAAAAAAGCAAAATTATGTTCCTTATTAGTCGTTGATTTTTGAAGTTCCTCAACCCTTGTTTTCAGTTTTTCCAATGCCAATTCTTTTCCTCCCGTTACGCCAACTTGTGCCCGGCCACCTGAATTGAACAATTCAATGTTGAGCAGGTAAAAATTCACAGGAACCTCTTTAAGGAACTGCAAGGCGTAATTGCCGGCATTTTCGGCAACTTCCGAAAAATCTGTGAGGATCAGGACATTCATCAGCTCAATAAATTAGCAAGGATTAAGATTTTTGCGAAGCTATTTGATCTATCATCTGCAAAAAATGACCAAAATCAGTAAATTACTCATTAAACTTAATTTTTAAAGGGATCTATATTCGGAAATCTACTAACTATCCTGTTTGATCATTGATTGTTCATTTTTTTATTCCTGAAAAATTAAGGATCTATTCCCGCTTATTTTCAAAATCAAATTGAGGATTTTTTGGAAGAACCTTCTGCTCCACAGAAGAAAAAACTGGAAAAATTCAAATCCAATCTTTTGGAAGGGATAACTTATTACCAGCATTTGTTCACAGAAAAAAAGGATGTTTTTAAAAACGGTAGAAATGAACTACTAGCTGAACTGGAACAATTTAAAATATCAATAACCGGGATAAATACAAATGTCCTTTAGGGTTCAAAAAAATGATGTTCTTCTTTTATTGAAATTCCAGGTGTCCGGGCAATGTTAATTTCCGTGCCAAGCAGTAATAAATGGATGGGAATCCGTTTTCCGGGAATTCTGTTTTAAGCAAAATGTGGTAAGGCTTACGTATAGCCCAATTACCTTAGGCTACTACTATGACATCTGTTTGGTACTAGTGGGAGTTTTGCCAACCATTTTCATCGGTAGAAATGTAGTTTGTAACAGGCCCGGTGTCTCCCGGGATATTCAGTAAATCATTTTTGCTGAATTTTCCATGAACCTCTGTAGGACTTTTTATATCTAAACAAACTTTCGAATTCATTCGGATATCGAAATATAACCATAGCCCCTACACCAATTGGCCTGGTTAACTATAACTTATGATTCTTGTTTTTTATTCCACACTGGATAGTACTACAACTTACTAGGAATTCAACGGCCTAATGGTTATTTCATCTATAAGTATATTATCAGGCGTTTCCAGAATATGGATTATGGTTGAAGCCAGGTCTTCCGGGCTCAACATTTTATCATTACCTTCTATTCCGGATTCTTCGAAAAAATCTGTGTTTATAGATCCGGGATTTACAAGGCTTACTTTAATATTATCTCCTCGAAGTTCTTTGAACAAACTCTCACTAAATCCCTGTAGCGCATATTTAGTCGCACTGTAAGCATGCTTTGCAGGGGAACTGGTTTTACCCAGAATGGATCCTATATTGATGATGTGACTGCTGTTTTTAGAGGATTTCATAAAAGGAACAATACCGGTGGTAAAGTAAAACACAGCATTAAGATTAGTATTGATCATTTGATGCCATTTCTCGGAAGGCAGGTATTCAATTTTTTCGAAATATCCTGCTCCAGCATTATTTATTAAAATATCAGGAATTTTCTCTTTAGAAAAATTATGGGTAATCCATTCAGAAACGTCATTTTCTGAGGTAATATCAAGTGCCACAGGAAAAAAGTTTCTCCCAAGATCCTCTTGCAAACTTTCCAGGCTCCGTTTGTCGCGGGCGATGCCATAAACGGTTGCCCCCTTCTCCACAAGGGCACTCGCGACTGCTTTTCCAAGACCCCGACTTGCACCTGTTACAATTGCTGTTTTAGATGTTAATTCCATATTTAGATTTAATGTTATTCTGTTATCTCCATTTCCTGAATGGCTATTGCAGAGTGGGCATATGCCGCACCCGCACGCATTTCAGAAGCTACCCATATCGCTTCCATAAGCTCTTCATTTGTGGCTCCTTTTTTCAAAGCAACCTGGGTGTGACTTTTAATACAATAAGGACACTGGGTAACATGTGCAACTGCCACAGCGATCAATTGTTTGGTTTTCTCATCCAGAACTCCTGCCTTAAAAACTGTCCTGCTAAAGTTCCTGAAAGCTTCTGCGATCTCTGGCGCAAGGTCTGCGCGCTTTTTAGACATTTCGGGGGTGGCTGGTGGATAAAGTTCTTTTTCGGTTTCCATAATTATAATCAATAAATTAACATTCAATTCACTTCCAAAATTCATCTTCTGTATTCTCCTGGAATTTTTCATCTTTATGTTTTCCAGCAATTACAGCCAATTCCTCTTCGGTTGCTTTCTTTTGAATTTCGTTGAACAATTCTCTTTCTTCAAATCTTATATGAAGCTCTAACTCTTCTTCTATTAAACCGAGAGATTTTACCAGGTCCTTCTTATCTTCAAATAATCGCTTTAAGCGCCTGTGTTCTGCCAGTGCTTTTTGGACCAATTCATTTTCCTCACCCAAAACAGGATAAAGATATTTCTCCTCAATTTCAAAATGAGGAAGTACATGATCTTCAAAAAACCAGTCGGTATATTTCTTCATCCTTTCCGGAGCCACACCTTTGAGAAATCCTTTTCTAATCTTCCAGCATAGTAATAAACTATGGTGATGATCCCTGCTTAGAGGCTGAATACTTTTACTGCGTTTAATAGGTTTTGGTTTTTCCATGATTTTCAATTTTCTATTCTGAATCTTATATTTGGGTTTTACCAGAAAACCAGAAACAATAGCTACCGCCTGGGGTAATTAATACTATAAGAGAGATCTTATTCTACTATAAATTTCCCTTTCATCATGGCATAATGCCCGGGAAAACTGCAAATAAAGTCATAAGTACCTTTTGCCGGCACTGTGAATTCAACTGTGGTAGATTCTCCTCCTCCAATTAGTTTTGTGTGTGCCAATACTCCGTTTGCAGGAATGTATTCAGTAGCTTTATTATTCATAGCTGCCGTTGCAAATTTTGCAACATCTGTTCCTTTTTCTAAAAGTACAAAATTATGCCCCATTACGTTTTTGGCAAACTTACCGGTATGATTTAGAGTTAGTTTTATCTTTTCTCCTGCTTTTACCCTTATCTCTGTTTTATCAAATTTCATCTGATCATTTGAATTAAGAGTAATTGTTCTCACCGGTGCGGTAACTTCAAGATCTACGGGGCTTATAATTTCTGTTTCTGTAAAATTAATCCCTGTTAGGGACATTATAAAAACCATTGTTACTGTTAAAATGTGTGTATTCATGTTTAAAAAATTTTAGGGTTAAATGCGTAAAAAGATTCTGTTTTTCTCTTAAAATGTTATTATTAATTGATAGTATATATTTTCGGGCTACCAGCCTTTATGGGTGTATCAGGAATAATTGGTTATTTCGTTAACCAGGTAAAGTTTCTTTGCTTCAGTATCGATTTTATTTACCTCTCCAAGGATTACCCTTATCTTTTTATTTTTTCCAAAAATGGCCCGGATAGGAGCTGCAATATCTCCCGGAGATAACGCAGCAGTGGCTACCTGGTATAATAATGGCTGAAATAAATGGTGGTTGCTTTTATCTATAACGGTAATTTCCACATTGGCGCCCTTCATAGCATTTACCGTGGCAAGCCCAGCAAAACCTCCACCTATCACAACGACTTTTCTTTTTTTTTCAGGTTCCATCAAAGTTTTTTATTAAAATTGTTCTTTTGCCTTTTCAAGAGTCCTGAAACTTATGGCCAGCCTGTTCCAGCTGTTAATCCCATTGATGGCAATCGTTAAGGTTATTAGCTCCTGTTCATCAAAATATCCGCGCACCTCCCCGTAGAATTCATCTGAAATCTCATTCTGAGCTATCAGGGTAAGAGCTTCAGTCCAGGCCAGGGCGGCTTTTTCTCTATCACTGTAGATATCTTTCTTCCTCCAGGAGCTCACATTATCAATACGGTCCCGGTTTTCTCCAGATTGCATGGCCTCTTCCGTCTGTAAGCTCACACAATAATTACAAGCATTGATCTGCGAGGTACGCAGTCTTATCAATTCAATAAGCGACTTCTCCAGGCCTGAACTTTCCACATAATTGTCAAGTTCCTGCAAACCCTTAATTGCCTTTAACCCTATTTTCGAATAATTTATCCTGTGTTCCATAATTTTATTCCTACTTCAAAAATCCTTAAACATCTGCTGCATACCAGGAATTCGGAAAAATGAAAATATTTAAAAAAATTAATTTAATTCCTATTTAATGTGCATCATGTGCATCGCCGGTATGTACCAGGATATCGTGCATTTTTTCTATGGTATGAGTGTAAGCAACATACGCTGCAACATACTCCCTTCCTTTTTGAACAGATTGGTCTTTCACTTTTTTAAGTTGTGCCACTTTATCGTATTTCTCTTTAAGGATTTTTTCTACATGTCCATTGAATTTTAAGAGAAATCCTTCAAAATCATCCTCTTCCAGAGCAATATCGGTGAGTTGGATTATTCGCTTGGTGGTTCCCGCAGGTTTTAATCCCGTGTATGGCTCCCCTTCCCCTTCCCTGTGAACTCTGACAAGAGTTTCAAGAAAATGTTTTTCCAAAAGATCATAAACCTCTTTATCAGCAGATTTATATTTTATTGTTTTAGAAAATAAATCTGTGATCTCTTTTTCGTGTTTTGTGTCTATCCATTTCATTACCAAATCCGGATCATTATTTTCCAGTGCTTTTAACGCATCCTTGACCACAGGGCCATCATAAGAATCGCAATGGGCAAAAGCGCTCTGCGGAAGCATCCATAATCCCAGGGCTAATAGAGTAATTAACAACCCCCTTTTTCCTGTCTTCGATTTTAAATTTTTAGTTTGCATATTGTTTAATTTTAGAATATCACAAAGATAGGCAATAAAAACTATAACGGACAAGTTTATCCGATATAAAACAATTAATAGCAGTATAGGTTTAAGTGTTCAGGAAAACTTAGAGAATAGTTGCAGTTGAACTCCTTGATTTAGGCAGAAATAGAATCTCGATTTAAAAATCTGCCAAAACATAATTCCCCATTCTTCAAATTCGATTTTAATTTTTCAGATAGACATTCCCTGCGGAAAGATCCCGGGCAAGATTCCCGAGGGTAGTATGTTGAAAGGACAGCAATAAGTTGTTCCTGTCTTCGGCATATTTGAAGTGCATTGGGCAGGGATGTTCATCTGTACAGTTATGCAAGCCCATCACGCATTCTTTAAAAACAGCTACTCCGTCTATTGCGTTTACAATGTCAATTACAGGGAGATCGAGTTGGTAATCTTCACAATAAAATCCACCGTATGGACCTTTAAGGGAAGTAACGATCTTATATTTACTGAGACTTTGCAGGATTTTAGCTGTAAAAGCCTGAGGAGCTTCTATTTCTTCAGCGATTTCCTTAACGCCCGGTTTAACATTCTTCGCGGCCTGGGCAGCGATAAAAACAGCTGCTCTTATGGCGTATTTACAGCTTTTACTTATCATATGATCCTGTTCAAAGTCTTAATTATTTTTCAAATATAAGAATAATTCAAAAAGGATATAGGCATCTTTTTTGATGTTTAAATTTGTAAACTGATTTCTGATTCTGTTTTTGCTTACAAATAAAACCAACAAGGATTAAGAAGGTAATAGCATCAATTTGGAATATTGATAAAAATGGAGGCAGCGATATTTTCAGGCATAGTTATGCCAAAGATTTAAAACAAAAGGTTGCTCCTAAAAATAATCGAATCAAATAATTTTCCGGATGTGGTTTTCGTGAGATACATAAATTCTAATTAAAAATGAACAGGAAAAATTCTTTGCAAAATTTTTCCTGTTCAAATGTTATACTTCAACCGGTTCTTTTATTTCTAGTTTTTCTTTTGAAATTCCCTTATTAATTTTTGATGTGTTGGGTTGCTTGTTTTTATTTTTCAGTGTCAAATCAAATACAAACCAGCAAAGGGTAAGCATTCCTACCGCGAAAATAACATCCCCTATGGTACGCAGCCATTTTAAGGTGATCATATCCGGGTCCTGCATCAATTCAGAAGAACGGGCATACCACATTCCATGTTCTATACTTGCAATTGCCTGCCAGATCCCCATTGGCAGCAGGCTTAATAAGGCCATTGCCAATAATCCGATGTTAAGTGACCAAAATGTGATTTTTAATAGTTTTTCATTCCAGGAAACATTTCGGTATAAACTTCTCAATACAAAAAGCATCAAACCAATTCCCAGCATTCCGTATACTCCAAATAGCGCAGTATGAGAGTGGAGTGGCGTTGTATTCAGTCCTTGAACATAATACAAGGCTATTGGTGGATTGATAATAAATCCGAAGATACCGGCGCCAAGGAAATTCCAAAAAGCCACAGCGATCATAAAATAGATAGGCCACTTGTAGTCTTTGATCCATTTGGTGGCTTTGGATAATTTATAATTATGATAGGCTTCATACCCTATTAATGTCAATGGAACCACTTCCAATGCACTGAAGGTTGCGCCTATGGCCATAATTGCTTTTGGAGTTCCCGAGAAATATAAATGGTGAAAGGTTCCCAAAATCCCACCAGACATAAATATAATGGTTGCCAAAAGCACATTTAAAGTAGCTGTTTTGGTTTTTAAAAGGCCTAAGCGCACAAAAAGAAATGCGATAACCACAGTAGCAAAAACTTCAAAGAAGCCTTCAACCCAAAGGTGAACTACCCACCATCTCCAATATTCGGCAATAGCCAAATTGGTTTGTCTTCCCCACATAAGGCCGGCTCCGTAAAACAAAGCAATCGCCGTACAGGAAATCAGGAACATGATGATAAGGTTTTTCTCCTCAGTTTTTCGTTTTAAAATTGGAAGCAACGGGCGAACCATCAATGCCAGCCACAATATCAGTCCTACTAACAGGAATATCTGCCAGAAGCGACCAAGATCCACGTATTCATAACCCTGATGTCCGAACCAGAAATTGCTTACCAGATCCATTTTTTGCATAACACCAAACCATTGTCCGATCATAGATCCTACTACAATAATCAAAAGTGCGAAAAACAGAAAGTTTACACCAAATGACTGGAATTTGGGGTCTTTTCCCGAAACAGCTGGCGCTATATAAAGTCCTGTGGCCAACCAGGCAGTGGCTATCCAGAAAATGGCTAGTTGTGTATGCCAGGTTCGTGTTACTGCATATGGCAGGTATTCGTCTAAGGGAAAACCATAAAAACCATTTCCTTCCACACCGTAATGCGCGGTTATAATCCCCAGTACCATTTGCAATACCATAAGCAAGGTCACGACCCAAAAGTATTTTTTGATGAGATGCATAGAGGGTGTCATCCCTTCTTTTAGTAAAGGATCCTCGGTAGGAGCAGGAATACTTTCGTCTTCCCCGGATTTAACGTGATAGAATACTAAAATTCCGATACATAGAATAAGCAGAATAATACTTACACCAGACCAAACCATCAGGTCTGTTGTTGGAACATTGCCAACAAGTTCATCTGATGGCCAGTTATGGGTATAGGATACATTGCTAAATGGACGCTCGGTAACGGTAGCCCAGGTTGCCCAGAAGAAAAATGCACTCATTTGATCCATTCTGGCATCGCCTTTTATGGCGTTTTTAGGGATCGCATAATCTGAACGCAATTTATCAAAAGCGGGATCGTCTGTAAACAAGCTTTTATAATAATTGCTCAAATGAGCAACGGCTTCGGCCCGGTTTTGTGAAATTGTTATCTCCCCGGTTGTGGAATTATAGGTATTGGTCCTTAGATCTTTTTGCAAACGGATCTTGAGGGAAGCCTGTTGTTCTTCTGAAACAGCTTCATAGTCTTTATTAAAATCGGCCTGGGCAAATTTATTTAATATAAAAACAGCTTCCCGGTGTAGCCAATCTGCTGTCCAATCCGGAGCTACGTATGCGCCATGTCCCCAAATGGTGCCAACTTCCTGGCCACCCATGCTTTGCCATACATTCTGGCCGTCTTTGATGTCCTGTCCGGAAAATAATACCTCACCTTCAGTGGTTACAACATTTTCGGGAATTGGTGGTGCCTGTTGATAAATTTCATATCCGTAATAAAGTAATACCGCAAATGAAATACTCATTACAAGACCAAATGCAATCCAAAGTTTTTTTTCTGATTTCATAGTTATTATAAAAATTTATTCAATTTTTAAACAAATCAATGTCCGGCAATATTTATATACCGGACATTAATCTGAATGGTTTGATAGTTAAAACTTTACCCGTTTAATTCTTTCTCCAGGGCGATTGCTTTTGGAAATAAAATATTGTTTTCAAGGTGAATATGAAGATGTAGATCCTGTTCAAATTCGTTCAACAGGGCAAAACTCACCCTGTAGGTATTGCAGGCGTCTTCTGGCGGGGTGTAATTATTGGTTAAATCGGCAATTTTTCGGAAGCGTGCCCCTTCAGCTTCGTGATCCTGCATCATCATTTCTACCGGATTTTCTACCGTTCCAAAATGAGGCTTCTCAATTTCAGAATTTTCCTGTTTTGCCTGAACCAGAGTTCGGATAAATGGAAACAGAACTTGTTCCTCTTTTTCCATATGTGAACCCAATTCTGCAGCCGATTCTTTAAATTCCTTGGTGATCTCAAATAATTCAGGATGATTTTCTCCGTGTACTTTGCACAGCTTATTCAAATAAGGGATCAACACCTTAAAACCTTCTACCACATAGCGATGGTGTTTTTTCTCGATGTAATCGGCTAAAAGATCAAGCGGCCAGGATTTGTAATCGTTGGAAGTTTCCTGTTTTTGCTGCAGCGCTTCAATTTCCCCAATCAAATCTTCACTGGTAAAGCTTTTTTTCTCGCACACAGTTTCAATACTTCTGTTACCCTGGCAACAAAAATCGATCTTGTGATTTTTAAATATTTGCGCGGTACGGTAATCTTCCGTAACAATTTTTCCGATAAATTTATCTTTTGTAATAATCATTTTCTCTTATTTGAAATGAATTTTATTATTGGTTTTTGAATTCTTATTTTAAACGATCCACGCTTCACTTCAATGGATTCGAATTACTGTTTTTATACATTTCAATTTTCATTTGAAACATCTCAGCCATTTTTTGGGCCCGCCATTTCGCTTCTTCCGCTTTTTCCCCTTTAAATTGATCGTCTATATTGCTGAAAAACAACTGAAGCCAGCGGTCAAAATGTTCCTTCTCAACCGGAAGGTTGACGTGGGGAACAAAAGGACTGCCAAAATAGGTATGTTCCTTCAGTAAAATTGTTTGCCAAAAACGGTACAGCTTTTCGAGGTGTTCAGGCCAGTTTTCTTTGATCACATTATTGAAAATTGGACTTAAAAGCTCATCTTTCCTTACCTTTTCATAAAAAGTATCCACTAATTGTTTAACGTCGGTTATGCTTAGAATTTCGTTCTTCATTTTTTAAAAAGATGATTTATAAAATTCAGGGCTCCAGTACATAATCACATAGAACAGGGCAAAAGCAAAAAACAAAATTAGAAGTGCCCAAACCCAGGCCGGGATCGATTTTGGGGTTTCAGAACCCTTTATAACGAATTCGTCATTGGTTTCACTGCCGTACGCATTGATGGTTATAGAAACCTGGGTATCTACCTTTTCATTTTTTGAAAGACCTATTACGGAAATCTTAGGACCATTTTGAACTTCAAAAGGAATAGTTCTTACACCCTCTACCCCGGAAGAAGTTTTTGCGATTATTTTAAGCACATGTTTCCCGTCCGGGATTTTAGTGGTGTCCAAAACAAATTTAACAGGGGATTCAAACTCGGCAAAAGGCCTGATTTCGTCATCCAGAAACACTTTTATGATCCTATTGTCTTCCACTGGTTTAGATCTCGTCATTTAGTATGCTGTTTTTAATGTGATCGGGATTGTTTTCTTTTGGTTTTACCAGGTATTTAACGCTGTAAAAAAGAGTTACACTTACAATAACAACGGCAGTCCAGGTAATGATATAGTCCAGGGTACCGGTTGGTCCGGCTCCGTGAGTAATGTTTTCTAATCCTTTTGGTTGATTGTTTTTACAAACCTCGCAGGCGAACGTAATTTGATATGCCACCAACATGATAAAGGTTACAAGTGTTGTTTTCTTCATTTTTATTGATTTAATTCCATTACATAATCCCTTATTTTTTTAACATCTTCTGCTAAAATCTCAGATGCATCGTTGCCCCAGCTTCTGCGTTCATGAGTGGCGATAGCTGCGATTTCCTCATCGCTGAGTTGTGCCGCAAAACCCGGCATCTGTCCGTATTCACTTCGGGCATCATAGCCTTGAAGAATGACTTTTATGAACAATTCATAGTCTTCATCCTGCACCATAGCACTTCCGGCAAGGGGAGGGAATGCACCGGCGAGTCCTAAACCGGTTGCCTGGTGGCACGCGGCACAGGTTTGGGCATATAACTTCTCCCCGTCCAGTGAATTTTTTCCGACGCCACTTGTTTCTGCTTCATCTTTGTAAATTGAAGGAATGAAATCGGGGGAAATTCCAGGCATTGGCGCTTGTGATAAGGATTGAAGATAGGATACCAGGAACATGGCTTTTTCTGTAGCTATCATTTTATTCCCTTTTTTACTGATGTATTCTGCAGGAAGCGGAACAACGATATCTTCAGCAGTTATTCTTGTGCTGTGTTTTTCTTCAAATAACCAGGGGTAACCGGGCATCACCGATTCTTTTACCACAATTCTCGGGTTATATAAATGAAGTAAATGCCACTCTTTTCCAGGTTGACGTTTTCCAACATTGGTTAAATCCGGCCCAGTTCGTTCACTACCCAACAAGGAAGGGGATTGGCGCCAAACATCCATACGTTCTTTGCTGTAATAATAGTCGGAAGGAATGGATGGTCGTTCGCCCCATACATTGTCCATTTCTATACTTCGTACTTGCTGGGTATGGCAGGCCATGCAATTTTCGGAAACGTAGACGTGCAAACCTTCCCTTTCAGATATTGTAAGGTCTTTCTGGTCCGGGAGTGGCTGTACATCCTGCATCTGTGAGGCAGGAAGCACGGCAATCACAAGGCTGAGAATTACAAAAGCTATCAGCGCAGTAAGAACTAATTTTTTATGGTCTTTATGAAAATTCAACATTGATTTGTAAATTTAAATAGTTGTAGTTTCTAATTCTTTTTCCTGTGATTGAAGGCTAACTGGTTTGTCTTTTTTTATCATATAATAAAAATTATACGCAAAAACCAGGTGGGATAAAAACATCAGTGAACCACCAACGGCACGCCATACCCAATATTCTTTCATTAAAATAACCGATTCAATAAATGGATTTCCATCTATCCAGCTCAATCCTTTCATAGTTCCACCGGCCATCAGGGAAATCATATAAGCGAATAAACCTATAAATGCCATCCAGAAATGAGCTCCAACCAAAACCTGCGGTGGTTCTTTTCCGGTCAGTTTTGGCAAAATAGAATATATACAGGCCCACAAAACAAATGTGATAATGCCATACATCGTCATATGCGAGTGGGCCACATTAAAATCGGTGAAATGCCATACATAATTTGTAAACCTGAATGCCTGGAAAGTTCCCTGTCCAGAACCTACAAAGTAGAAAATTACACCCACCAAAAAGAATGGCAGCACATAGCTTTTGGAAATATGGCTCCAGCTTCCCTTCATGGTCATCAGGAAATTTGTGGTTCCTGCAATAACCGGAATCAACATACCGGCGCTAAAAACAATTGCGACTGTTTGTAGCCACCAGGGTAACGGACTAAAAACGAAGTGGTGTGTTCCAATAAGTGTATAAAAAACCATCTGGGTCCAGAACGCCAAAACTCCAAGCGAATAGGAATAAATGGGTTTGTTGAGCGCAGAGGGTAGATAATAATAAATTAAACCAAGGGTAAATGCCATAAACCACATTCCAACGCCCTGGTGCATATAATAGCCCTGGATAATTGTTTCCCCCAATCCATCCTGAAAAGTGGGGAAATATCCAATAATTACCAGAACAATCGTCCAGATTAATGAGGCGAGAATAAACCAGTTGGAGATATAGATTTCAGAAATCTTGCGCTTAGCTACAGTTTTATAAAAATTAAAAAAAGTGATTATAAGTCCTATGGCAAACAACAACATTACCGGCCAAATATATTCCCTGTATTCCCCACCACCATTATTGATGCCGCTCATCAAGAAAATATTTCCAATTACAACCGAAATATTGAGGAACCACCAGGCAATTTTCGCCCATTTATAACTGTGAATAGCAGTGTTGGAAGTACGGGCAATTACAAAATATGCCAGGCCAATCATCGCTAAAGAAGCCCAGCCCCAGAAAACTGTATTTGTGTGAACAGGCCTCAACCGGCCAAAAGATAACCAGGAAATTGTATCCATTTCCGGCCAAATAAATTTCATGCCAAGATATTGTCCAACCAGAGTTCCAAAAATTAACCAAAAAACAGAAGCTCCCAAATAATATATTACAACTTCTTTTAGTTTTTCTGGAGTTTCGACAAAAAATTTGGATTTCTTCTTTTCATCAAAAAAGGGACTGTCAGGATTATTGGTCACCTCCTCAATCCTTCCTTTTTCATCTATTGCCACATAATCACTGCCAAGTTCCTTCCCTGAGAGTTTATATTTTAATCCTTCTTTCCTGCGGATAAGAATTTCGTCAATTTCATCTTCATTCAGCCCAATTATTTCTTCACTAAAAGCAGTGTGTAGTTGTTTGCTGCGCTTGTCTTTAAACGACGATAAATACGAATTGAACCTCGCTAACAAAATTATAATGGCCACCACCAATACAATAGTGATTAAAACAAAGGTGCCAATTATACCGGGGCTTGTTTCCCAATTATCGGTTGTAATTGTTGATGATCCCTGTGCAAAAGTAACCAGGGGTAAAACTGTTGTTAGAACAGGAATTATTTTATTTTTGCTCATTTATAAAGAATTAGGATAAATTGTCCTATTTAAATTTTAAAATTAATCGGTTTAAGAAGGTGAGCCCAGCCTCAAGATCTTTTGTCAATTCGTAAATACTGGTTTCTTTGGTCATCTGTTCCGGATTATCACTTATTTCCTTGAATTTAAATGAACAGCCTCAGGCCTTCATTGCACTCATTTAATCTCAAGGCTCATACTTTAAAAATTTTATCTTCGTCTATGGCCGGAACGATCTGGGTTAATTTGATAGATTCAGTTCTTTTTTTTCCATCTGAACCTCAATTCAAGCCTTTCAAAGATCCATTATCGTTTTGACGGGTTGTTTCAATATTTTTCCGATAAATACTTCCGGAGAATCAATTGCGACCGCTACTCCCATAAGGTTTCTGCGATTTTCTTCCAAAGAGTCAACGCTATATAAATTGTTGATCTAGTTCCGTATTCACAGACAATTGAAAACAATTTTTTTTAGATATGGTGCAAATATAGGTCTTGTTATTCATAATTAGGACAAAAATATCCGAAATAATAAAAAAGAGTTTTTGGAAAATGTAAACAAACATTATATATCATAAAAAATTAATGTCCGGTAAAGAGCCAGGATCGTTCCGCCTTCGGCGTAACTGCAAGAACAAAGAAAAAAGACTTGCCTTTAATTAACTGATAAACATTTAGTCATGATTTCTGTTTTTTCAAAAACACTTTATTATCGATATAATTGAAAAATTCAGAAAGTAAGGTTTGTTACTTCAAAATACCATTGGAATACCCAATGAATGAGCGTTAACAGTAGCAACATCAAAATCATTTTTTCTCGCGACCTGTTTTGGCGCCTTCTCTTCGTTTCTTTATTTCACCAATCAAGAGAAGCAATTATGAACATACTTTACCTGCACGGCTTAAAAAGCAAATTGAAAGAAGAAAAACGCAGTATCCTGGAGAATTACGGAAATGTAATCGCCCCCGACATTGATTACTCAAAAGAGCATATTCAACCTCTGCATATCCTTCAAAATTATCCTGATCTAGAGATTAATGTGATCATTGGCAGCAGTATGGGTGCTCTAAATGGCTATATCATTTCTAACTGGATTGGTCGTCCTGCTCTTTTGTTTAATCCTCCCCTATCCAAACATCCAAAAAATATAGACCTTCCCAAAGAAAAGTTCACTAGGATAAATTCCTCAAAACAAATTCTTTTAGGGGGAAAAGATGAAGTGGTGGATCCAAAGGAAACTTTAGCTTTTTTAAGTAATCACCTGCAGGAAGATGAACTTGAGCTGAAAATATATCCCGGGCTCGGTCACCGGATCCCACTTGACCTTTTTGAAGAGCAGGTTTCTCATTTCTTTTCTAAACTATGTTATTAATCACTATGGCTGTACATCAAATTATTAAGCGTTATATTAGTATCATTTCTATCCTTAGAAGGAGACCCATGAGTTATGATGAAATTCAAAGGGAAATAACCCAGGATCATAGCTCGATAGAAGAAGACCTTCTAACCTCCCAACGAACATTCCAGCGGGACATTAAAAATATAGCTACGATCTACGATGTATTTTATGCATTTATGTACTATTCCAATAAATGGAAAAAGTGATTACAAATTTCGCAAATAATAGCAATTATGAACATCGATTACTGGATTCTCCACGCCGATTCCTTCCTCCATCAGATCTTTATGATCGTTATGGGAATGCTATATGGGTTAGCCTTCTTATTTTCGGTATCCTATAAAGCTATCAATATCTATTGCTATTTCGTTTTGTTTCCACTATCCTTTGCCTTATTGATTAAAGGATGGAAAGGATTTCTTTTCATCCCGGTATCTTTCCTGTTCTTCCTCATCCCCGATTTTGAAGCATTATCGATAAAATTTTTCGATCTGTGCGTAGAATTCCTCAACCAATCTGCAGAGACATTCGATTCCAATTACATAGCGATGTCTGTTTACCTATGTGTGCTGGTTCCGGCGGTATTATATGTTCCACTGCTCTGGTATAAAGTGGAAAAAAAAAGAGCGCTGTATGTGCTTGGTGGCCTCGCGGTTTTATGCGGAATCTATATGATCACTATTTATCCGAATTTTAAATATATTTTAAAATTTGTTCAACAAAATTACGCCTGAAATATATCACTACTATGATCTTTAAAACACCCGAACCTGTTTTTACTGTTGACCAAACCAAATTGTTCCTCAAACAAATAGACCTTGCTTCAATAATTTATTAATCGGATATTTTTGATAATCAGTATTTCCATTTATAACCTGGTTTGTCGGAAATGCTAACGCAATTATTAGTATTTAGAAAACCATAAAAGTGGCTTCACAAGAACCCTTTTATCTGGCGTCATAAAAATGTTTTATGCGAGATTCTGTCTTGCTTGCCCCAGTTAGGATCTAAAGAATTGATAAATTTCTCAGGCATTAATTTTTTTAAGAAAATTTTAATATTTAATCAGCTAAACAAACCTCTGTTCCTTAAATATTTAAAGGTTTAAAAACCCATAATTCCCTTTCTGAGTTACTCCAGAAGGAAATTTTTATTTTGGTTTTTAAGATTTCCTGACCCAGTTTGATAAGTTCCTGTTCATTATCAAATGGCATTCTTGCTGCTCTGTAAAATTCCAAAATAGATTTTAGAATTAAAAAATATGCGGTTTTACTACGGAAACCCGTAATCTAAGACACTATATAATTCCTACCTTCACGGCACTAATCAACCATTAAATATTAAAAAATGAAAATTAAATTTACTTTTTATGCATTTCTTGCTTTAGGATTTCTTTCTTCCTGTGCATCTGACGTTTATTACCAGGTATACAAAGCCGAGGCTACCGGTGCAATGGAACAGAGAGAAAATGCCCTTATCTATGAAGATGATAATTCGAGAATCTTATACAATTTATGGAAAGAGGGTGGTAATATTGGGTTTCAATTCTATAATAAGACTGATGAGCCTATTTCCCTTCATCTTAACAAAAGTTTCTTTATACTTAATGAAGTAGCTCACGATTACTATCTTAACCGAGTTACGACCTATTCTAATAGTTCAAAAGTTTCAGCTTCCGAAAACTCATATTCTTCAGGAAAAATTACGGGATTAAATTTCTTAAACCTATTACAAACTAATCAGGTAGGAACTGGCAAAGCTGCAGGTGCATCAGCCTCCTCTGGGAAATCAATCTCTTACCAGGAAGAAGAAATTATAGTAATTCCCGCCGGAACTTCCAAAATTATTATGGAGCACGACATCACAGATACAGTTCTTAGGAATTGTAATTTGATCCTTTATCCGAAAAGAAAAGAAATCCAAACACAAAGATATTCGGCTACAGATACACCGCTGGATTTCAGCAACAGGATTACTTATTCAATAGGGCGAAATCCGGAGTTAATTATGCTCGAAAATAAATTTTACGTTTCAGAAATTGCTAATTATCCTGAAAAAGAAATTACAGTAGAAGAATATGAAGAGTTCTGTGGAGAAAAAAGTACAGTAAAAACTAAATTCTTCGAAGAAGTAGCTTCCGATAAGTTCTTTTTGCGATATGAAAAAGGAAATAATGATTCCAGAAAACATTAGTTTTCCATAAAGAAAAAGAAAAGAAAGAGGAAGTCAATAGACTTCCTTCTTCTTTTTAAAATAGATTGTAATTTCCCCTTCCCTCATTTTATTGGATAAATATGAGCCGATAAAATATTTAATCAACTCAAAATTTACTTATATTTGAGCCGTAACAATTTATTAATCGGCTCATGAAATACAACTGGCAACAAAAGGACTGGCCCAATTTTTCGTATTCTACAGAAGACATAGAAGCCCAACTCTACGAATTTTCAGAAAGGGCCGGGAAGATCAACGGCCTCATGGAAGGCCTGCCTGAGGATTCCAGGGTAGAGACTGTAATTAATTTGTTGGTGGAAGAAGCAATAAAGACCTCTGAGATTGAAGGGGAATATCTAAGCAGAAAGGATGTAATATCTTCCATAAAAAAGAACCTGGGATTATTACCTCCTGTTGAGAGGGTCAACGATAAAAGGGCTGAAGGAATAGCAGAGCTTATGACCGATGCTCAAAAAAGTTATAAAGAGCCTCTAAGTGCTGAAAAAATCCTTGCCTGGCACAAAATGCTGATGAAGGGAAATTTATATGTGCAGGCCGGAAAATGGCGAACACATACTGAGCCTATGCAGGTAATTTCCGGGGCTATGGGAAAAGAAATCGTACATTATGAAGCACCGCCCTCTTCAAAAGTCCCAAAGGAAATGGAGGAATTTATTTCCTGGTTTAACCGTACCGGAAAAAATGGGAAAAATGAAATAAAAAAACCTGTTATACGTGCTGCAATTGCACACCTGTATTTTGAAACCATCCATCCTTTTGAAGACGGAAATGGCCGTATAGGACGCGCAGTAGCTGAAAAGGCATTATCTCAAACTGTTAAAAGGCCAATACTGTTAAGCCTTTCCCAGGCTATTGAGAAGAAAAAAAACGATTATTATACCGCTTTAAAGCTGGCACAAAGGTCTAACGAAATAAGTCCATGGATCAACTATTTTGTAAGGACTACCCTTGAAGCACAGATCGCTGCGGAAAAACTTATAGAATTCAGCCTGTATAAAACCAGATTTTTCGACAGATTCAGGAATGAATTGAATGACAGACAAATGAAGGTGATACGCAGGGTATTAAAAGAAGGGCCCGAAGGTTTTGAAGGAGGTATAAATGCAAAAAAATATATAGGTATTACTAAAACTTCAAAAGCAACGGCCACCAGGGATTTGCAGGATCTGCAGGAAAAGAAAATTATTTCCAAAAAAGGACAAGGCAGAAGTACTGCATATATTCTAAACCTTCAGTAAATGATCCGGAATAATCAAAACCTCGGGGCAAGCCCGCCTGAATGAAATTCATTTCGGGCAGGCCTCTGGGAATTAAACCCTCAATGAGGGATTAAAAGCCTAAAGTTTAATCGTCTGCCGACATATATTGGCGTATTCCTTTTTTAAATTTACCTGACACAGAAAATAATAAAATTCAAAAATCATGTCCCAACGCCTCCTCACCAAATCCCGTTTCAAGATCGCAATGGATTGCCCAAACAAGCTCTTTTATACCAAAAAGAAAGAATATTCCAACACGCAGCTGGAAGATCCTTTCCTGCAGGCATTGGCGCAGGGAGGATTTCAGGTTGAGGAACTGGCCCGGATGGAATATCCCAATGGGATCTTGATTGAAGGGAATGACTGGAACTATGACTCGCTGGCAGTGCAAACACAGGAGTTGCTGCAAAAGGAGAACGTCGTGATCTTTGAAGCGGCTTTTAAATTTGAAAGCCTGTTTATTCGTACCGATATCCTGGTGAAGCGTGGAGATCAAATTCAGCTAATTGAAGTAAAAGCAAAGTCTTTTGATCCTGCAGATGAAAACCTGCTGGTTGGAAGCAGAGGTGGCTTGGTAAGTGGCTGGAAACCTTATTTGTTTGATGTGGCTTTTCAACGTTATGTTATTCAGCAATGCCACCCTGGGTGGAAAATAAAATCGTATTTAATGCTTGCAGATAAATCGGCAACTTCTCCCGTGGAAGGTTTAAACCAGATGTTCCGCATCCGAAAAAATGCTGACAACCGCACCGGGATCAGCAGGACTATTGACAGCCTGGAAGAAATTGGAGGAAAAAGCGTGCTGGGTAGAGTTGCTGTAGATGATATCCTGAACGATATCGAATCCGGAAAATACGCCTGCTATGACAACCTCAGCTTTTTAGAGAGCATCAAGGTTTTTTCAGAATATTATGTGGCCGATAAATTCTTTAATGCGCCTGTTTCCTGGAATTGCAAAGGCTGTGAATTTCACGCCACAACCGAAGAGGAGGCTGAAGGAAAAAAGTCAGGTTATAAAGAATGCTGGAGTGGCCAAATGGGATATTCTGAAAAAGAGTTTACCACTGCCAACAGTTTTGGTATCTGGAATTTCAGAAGGGGAAACAAACTTTTTGAAGAAGGCAAATTCTTTCTGCAAGACCTGGATGAAGATGATATAGGCGTTAAACCGGAAGTCGGGAAGATCTCTTCTTCTGAACGCCAATGGATACAGGTAGAAAAAATTCGGAGTAGTGATCCGGAGCCATTTATCCTCAAAGAGGAATTGAAACAGGAAATGAACAGCTGGAAGTTTCCGCTGAATTTCATCGATTTTGAAACCAGTGCCACTGCCCTGCCCTTCAATAAAGGTCGGCGGCCCTATGAGCAGGTTGCGTTTCAGTTCTCCCATCACACGGTAGATGAACAAGGTGTGGTGAAACACGAAAGCGAGTACATCAACTTTGAACCCGGCGTTTTCCCCAATTTTGAATTTGTACGGGAACTTAAAAAGGCGCTTTCGAAAAACACCGGCAGTATTTTTATGTACGCTCCCCACGAAAATACCATCCTGAATGCTGTTTTTCAGCAGTTAAAAGACAGCGATGAACCGGATAAAAAAGAACTTCAGGGATTTATCCAGAAGATAAGCAGGTCCACAAAATCCAGCCCCGATTCCTGGAACGGGGAAAGAAAGATGATCGATTTGTGTATAGTGGTTAAAAATTATTATTATAATTCATTGATGGGAGGTTCCAACTCGATTAAAGCCGTTTTGCCGGCCATCCTGAATTCTTCTGAATATCTTCAGCTGAAATATTCCCGATCCATCACTGAAATTGGGCTTAGCTCTAAAAACTTTAATCCGGCTCACATCTGGCTTGTCAATGAAAATAACAAAGTTCTAAGTCCTTACAAAATGCTTCCTCCACTATTTGAAGACTGGACCGACGAACAACTCGATGCCACTGTTTCAGGAATGGAAGACATTGCCGATGGTGGTGCGGCATTAACTGCCTACGGAAAACTTCAGTATACAGATATGCAGGAAGAAGAGCGGCTTGCCATCAAACAATCCTTGCTAAAATATTGCGAATTGGATACTTTGGCGATGGTGATGATCTATGAATATTTTCGGCAAGTGTGTGATTAAATTCTGCTTTAATATACCTCGTACAACGTAGTTACTAAAACTCCTTTCAATTCGCGGAATCCAACAGAGAATAAATGTTTTACTTCTTTGACCTTAAAATTAAACGGTGACGCTGAAAGGTTTACACCACTCTGCTTCTTTAGTCTGATTCCCTGTCCGGAAATAATATCTTTATTGGGTTCAAAATCATCTTCCGGTATATGCTCGGTTAGAATAACATATTTAAAATCGTATAATTTTTCTACCACATCTTTAATTTCCGCATTCGATAAATGTTGCAACACCTGCCTTAGAATCGCGCAATCTCCCGAAGGCAGAACATCTTTTGCAATATCTAAAGCATAAAATTCTAAATTATCTGCCTGAAATTCCTTTTTATTATGTGCTATGAGCGCTGGGACTATGTCTGTAGCGATATATTTTTTGGAGTACTTTACCAGTTCTTTACCAATATTAAAATCCCCGCAACCAAGATCACAAACTACCGGTGGAGCTTCAAAATCTTTTAGAAAAGCGGATACTACAGCTATATACGGATTTACTGTTTCAGAATTATGTGAGCCTAAACCAGAGTAAAACTCAGATTTGTTACCACCCCACAAGTTTTTTTCATAGATCTGAGCCATGACATCTTTGGTTGGCCAGGGGAATGTCCAGCCTGAATTGTTCGAGGATCCTGTAATCGCTCAAATCCTTGTACAGCGGTTGATAATAAACTGTATTGGCAACAGAAAATTTCAACGATTCTGCAGAATATGATAAAGTAAGGTAGGTACTGTTGCGGTGGTTATAATTAGTGGTTCCTGCCCGCTCACTATATTCAACTTCATACATATAGCTGTTGCCGGCATATCCCGTGAAATGTCCTTTATCCATCCATTTCACCCTTAGCCCTGCACCAATAAGGTTACGCTGTTCTACCACCAGTAGTTGGTTGTATTGTCCCTGAATAAAACTTTCAAATCTCAATAATGCTAACTGATTAAACTTGTAGTTAAACCTGCCGTGAAGAAACCAGGCATTCTGCAGATTTTCTTCTCCGGTATCTATAAGCCTGTAATTTCCCAGAAGGAAATAGATCTTTTGAAGGTCCTTTGATTTCAGTTGCGTGGTAATGGCGCCATCTATCTGGTTCACCTGTTTCCCGTCATTATTGGTGTGGTTGAAAGAGAAATCTCCGTTTAGTGCAAATCTCACTGAATCGGTCTGCATGCGTTTGGATTCAATATTCACCAGTTGCGCTGAGAGGAGGGCCGGAAAAAGTATAAAAATGCTTAAAAGTAGAAATCTGATCATAATGTGCAATTAAATCCAAAAGTAAAAAACATCTTTTTTAAATAAAACTATAAACCACAATTACCCAGTTTATCAGCATAATTTCTTTGTTACAAAGTAACTTTTATATATCCTCCTTGTCATCATCTTCTTCAAAATCCTCCAATTCCTCCTCCGTAATCTCATTGATATTCGCCAGGGAATTCATCAGGTTTTCCAGCTCATCATAAAAGTCAATCAGCATATTGAGATTGGTGTCCGGGGTGCCTTTGAACTGTTCTATATCAAAATTATAGGTATCGCCCACGGCGAAAACTTTATTGACTTCAGACAGCTCACCCAACATTCCAACGTTGATGGTACGGGTGAGGAGTTCTTCGCGTGTTTTGAGGAGGAATTTGTAAGTGAGGAGGATTTTTTCGCGGTATGGTTCCATGGTTTGTTTGTTTTGAATTATACTACAATTTAAGGTTAGATGGCGCCAAAGGATGACGTGGTAAAAAATACTCTATTTAAAAGTATGTCGATAGTGGTATTTATTAAGTGTGTAGTTTTGTCGATATTAATATCCGCGATCTAGGGGGCTGCGATATAGGTTTATTTGTAAATGAAAAATTAAAGTACATTGTCATTTTCTAAGCTCCTTTTCAGGTAGGTTAGAAACATATTTTTTACCATCTTTTTCAAAATTCCATGTATCCGAAATTTCCCGAAGTAAAGGCAACACTTCTTTACGTTTTTTTAAAGTTTCTTTTGTCAGCCGCCGGAGTTTTCTGTTTGCTTTCAATTTGGACTGCTTTTCCGAAGCTGCAGAAGTGTTGCCTCGGATTTTGTTTTTTCTTCTGGATCGGCTCATCTCAGGATTCTTGATTAGTAAACTTCCACTCCACCTCTCCCAGGTCTATTGAGTTATTTGTTTTCAACTCGAGCGTACAACCAAAAACATCTGGCACCCCCACATGAAGGCACAATTCGTATCCGCCAAAAACACCTTCTGAAAGGTGTGTCCTGTTAACATATCTAGTTTCCTCTTGTATGTGCTGATACTGTTCTTCAGTTAAAGTAATTTCAAGTTTTCTCATATCGAATTAATTTCAATACAAGAATAAACAGAGATGGCGACAAATAGTGTCACCTAAACTAATTTATTAATCTAAAACAAAATTGCGGGGAAAGTGGTGGGAAAACAAACCCTTTTTAAAACAAAAAACCCTGATAATCAATCGATTAACAGGGTTTAAAGTACTCGGAGCGGGACTTGAACCCGCACGACCGTTGCTGATCATTGGATTTTAAGTCCAACGTGTCTACCAATTCCACCATCCGAGCGTGGATTTTATACTGAGCGAAAAACACCCCGATAGCTATCGGGGGAACCCGCGACTGCGGAGAATTTCACTTCGCCGAGCGAAAAACGGGATTCGAACCCGCGACCTCCACCTTGGCAAGGTGGCGCTCTACCAACTGAGCTATTTTCGCAAATTTTAAGAACTTTCACGCCTTAAAGGCGATGCGCAACTGTTTATTGCGGTTGCAAATTTAATACAATTCTTATAATAGCAAAGGTTTTTCTACAAAAAAGTGACCGCTTTTCTTTACTGTTTTTTGGGACAAAAACAAAGAACCCTTAACCCCTTGTTTTCCAGCTTCCAAAAAATTTATTCTTCACAATTTTTCTATCAATACCCAATGTCCCACAAATTAAAAACCTAAATATCCCATTTAGGTTTTCCTTCCAACGGAAATTTGAAACTTAAAACTAAATCTACCAAATAAATTTTCAAGCTTTTGAACTTTTCAACTTTCAAACTTTGAACCCGTTACACCTTTGCCTTTTGTTTGCTTGACAACATTCGTTTTATCTCGTTTAACTTCATCAAAGCCTCTACCGGTGTAAGCGTGTCGATGTCTATATGCAGCAATTCCTCCTTTAATTCCTGCAATAAGGGATCGTCCAGGTTGAAAAAACTAAGCTGCATATCCTTTTCGGCAGAATTCCTCAGAATTTCGCCGGAGTTTTCCATTTGATGCGATTTTTCAAGCTTCTTTAAGATTTTATTCGCGCGGTTGATCACCATTTGTGGCATTCCGGCCATCTTGGCTACATGAATTCCAAAACTATGTTCACTCCCACCGGCCACCAGCTTCCGAAGAAACAAGACCGTGCCCTTTAATTCCTTTACGGAAACATTGTAATTCTTTATCCTTTTAAAGGTTTCCCCCATATCATTAAGCTCATGATAATGGGTAGCGAAAAGGGTTTTTGGTTTGGCAGGATGTTCATGAAGATATTCGGTAATCGCCCAGGCAATGGAAATCCCGTCATAGGTGCTCGTTCCACGGCCAATTTCATCTAGAAGCACCAAACTGCGATTCGAAATATTATTAAGGATACTTGCGGTTTCATTCATCTCTACCATAAAGGTGGATTCCCCCATAGAAATATTGTCGCTCGCCCCAACCCGCGTAAAGATCTTGTCAATAAGACCTATCCTGGCGGCTTTTGCCGGTACAAAACTTCCCATTTGGGCTAATAGCACAATAAGAGCCGTTTGCCTTAATATCGCCGACTTACCACTCATATTGGGACCGGTTATCATAATAATCTGTTGGGTTTCCCTGTCCAGAAAAAGGTCATTGGTAACATAACTTTCGCCCATTGGCAATTGTTTTTCAATCACGGGATGACGCCCGTCTTTGATCTCCAGTTCCAGGGAATCATCGATTAAAGGTTCGGTGTAATTTTCAGCGATTGCGTGACAGGCAAAAGAGCATAAACAATCCAGCTGCGCCACCAATCTTGCGTTTTGCTGTACTGGCGCAATGTAATCTCCCAGCCAATCTACCAGCTTCCCAAAAATTGCCTGCTCCAGCTGCTGTATCTTTTCTTCGGCTCCCAGGATCTTCCCTTCATATTCCTTTAATTCTTCAGTGATATATCTTTCCGCATTAACAAGGGTTTGCTTACGAATCCATTCTTGCGGAACCTTATCTTTATGGGAATTTCGCACTTCAATATAATAGCCATACACGTTATTGCTCCCTATTTTAAGGGAAGAAATCCCTGTACTTTTGGTTTCACGCTGCAGCATTCCATCCAGGTATTCCTTTCCCGAAAATGCCAATGCTCTTAATTCATCGAGTTCAGGATGAAAGCCTTTTGCAATGGCATTTCCCTTTAAAATATTTACCGGGGCATCTTCATGCAAGGTTTCCTTTATTTTACTTCTTAATACCTCACAATTTTGCAATTTATCACCAATTACCTTTAGCGCTTCTTCGGAAGAATTCATGGCCAACGACTTTATTGGAACTATAGCTTCAAGAGAATTGTTGAGATGCAGCACCTCCCGCGGGCAAATTTTTCCGGTAGCAACCTTGGATATTAAACGCTCCAGATCACTGATCTTTTTTATTTGCTGCTGAATTTTATCCAGGTCAGAACGGTTTTCTATAAAATGTCCAACCACTTTGTGCCGGTTCCTTATCTTTTCAGCATTTTTAAGCGGAAGGGCAAGCCAGCGTTTTAGCATCCTGCCTCCCATTGGAGAGATCGTTTGATCTATCACATCCAGCAGCGTCACCGCATTTTGCGCATTAGATTGGTATAGTTCCAGGTTCCTGATGGTGAACCTGTCCATCCATACGTACTCTTCTTCAGCAATACGGTTTATTGATGCGATATGCTGAAGCCTGTGGTGCTGGGTTTCTCCAAGATAATATAAGATCGCTCCGGAAGAAATGATCCCTTCCGCCAGGTGATCTACCCCAAAACCCTTTAAGGATTTGGTATTAAAATGTGCGTTTAAAGACTCGTAGGCATAATCATGTTTAAAGATCCAGTCCTCTAGGTAAAAACAATGATACGCATCGCCAAAAGTTTTTGAAAAATCCTTTTTAAAATTCTTCTGAATAAGGACCTCGCTTGGGCTGAAATTTTGCAGTAGTTTATCTATATATTCCGAAGACCCCTGGGCGGTAAGAAATTCCCCGGTAGAAACATCCAGAAAAGATACACCAAGGTTCTTTTTTCCGAAGTGAATGGCGCATAAAAAATTATTGGATGTGCTGTTTAAAACCTCATCGTTCATAGAAACCCCGGGAGTCACCAATTCGGTCACACCGCGTTTCACGATGGTTTTGGTCATCTTGGGATCTTCCAGCTGATCGCATATGGCTACCCGTAAGCCTGCTTTTACCAGTTTTGGCAAATAGGTATTCAAGGCATGATGCGGAAATCCGGCAAGGGCTGTTTCCACTTCGCTCCCATTTCCCCTTTTAGTAAGCACAATGTTTAGAATTCTGGCAGTTCTTACGGCATCCTCTCCAAAAGTTTCATAAAAATCGCCCACCCGAAACAACAACAAAGCATCTGGATATTTATCCTTGATCGCATTGTACTGCTTCATTAAAGGTGTGGTTTCTTTTGATTTCTTCGCTGCCAAAATATCGGGGATTTTAATTCCTGCTAAAGTACTTATTTCAGAATTTATTCAAAATTTAAGATACAGTTTTATCCGTGATTTTCAATATAGGTTATCATGGAAAAACAGGAAATTCAGGAGCCCAAATAGTTGCAGTCTTTTTAGCTCCAAACATACTGCAGCAGGCTCAACAAAAACACCAGGGACCACAGCCCGGTTCGTATCCAGTTTTTTTTCACCAGCTCGCTTGTGATAGTTTCACAATTCTTACCGGGCATAACCGCATTGTGAAGTGGAACAAAGATCGAAAATGTAAGTATCCACAACGCAGCAATTATAAGAATTCCGGAAATTGTGTACAGGGATACTTCTTTCCAAAGCTGAAAAGCCGCAATTAAGAATTGTCCAATCATAAGTGGCCCAACCACATAAGCGATTCTGGTAGTATATAATTTATGCCATTTTACCAGATCGGTTTGGCTGTAGTAACACAATCCCGGATAGATCACCAATTGCACTATCCATATAAGTACTACCAGTCCAAAATCAAATAACAAACGCAGAATAAGTAAATCCATGAAGTTGTTTTTTATGTTTTCAGCCCTTCAGGCTGCTTGAGACGATGCCTCAAGTTGTGATGTCTGAGCCCTTCAGTCTCTTTTCCCATCCCTATCAGGCTGAAGACCTGCGAGATCATATCTTGGGGCACCGTTCCAAAAATTTCCGCCCTAAAATTTTCAGGCTGAAGGCCTGCAAGATTAAACCTTGGAGCATCGCCCTAAGAAATCCCCCAAAAAAGCCCCAAGAATTGCCAAGAAATCCCCTCCCAAAAAAGCTTCAGGCTGAAAGCCTGAAACATTATTCAATTAAAATAAAATTTTTTACTGATAACCCGCTGCCTGAAGATTAAACAATTCTGCATACAATTTATCATTTTGCATCAATTCTTCATGAGTGCCAATTTCCAGGACGGCACCATCCTTAAGAACCATGATTCGGTCGGCTATTCGAACTGTGCTAAAGCGGTGCGAAATTATCACGGCTGTTTTCCCTTCGGTGAGTTTTATAAACCGGTTGAAAGCTTCGGTCTCTGCCCGGGCATCCAGGGCCGATGTTGGCTCGTCCAGGATCAAAACCTCAGCATCTTTCATATACGCTCTCGCAATAGCGATTTTTTGCCATTGCCCACCAGAGAGATCCTTACCTTGTTTAAAACGTTTCCCAAGTTGCTGATCATATCCTCCCGGCATTTCAGAAATCACCTCATCTGCCAGGCTTTTTTCTGCTGCACTATCTATTCTGGGTTGGTTTTCGATTTGACCAATTTCCCCCATCGCAATATTCTCCCGAAGCGTTAATTCAAACTTCACAAAATCCTGAAAGATCACTCCAAAATATTGCTGATATTGGGTTTGGTTGTATTCCTTTACCGGAATGCCGTCCAAAAGAATTTCTCCTTCCGAAGGTTCATAAAACCGAAGCAGCAATTTTATAAGCGTTGTTTTCCCTGCGCCATTCTCGCCCACAAAAGCGAGCTTTTCGCCTGCTTTAAGTTCAAAGTTGATATGCCTAACCACCCATTTTTCAGATTTAGGGTATTTAAAACCTACATTTTTAAATTCGAAGCCTTTTTGAATTTTCTCAGGCAGCGGTAATTTTTCTTCAGAAACATCCTCAGAATATTTCAAATCCAGGAATTCAAAATAATCCTGCAGGTACAAGGCGCTTTCTGTAATAGCCGTAAACCGGGTGAAAAACCCCTGTAACTTGGTTCGCAACCGGTTGAAGGATCCCGAAAGAAAAGTTAGATCCCCAAGCGTGAATATCCCGGCTACCGTTCTAAAAATTATAAAAACATAGGCTCCGTAATACGCGGTAGTTCCAATCACATTGAAGAACGAACCCCAACCTGCACGCTGTTTTGCCAGTTTTTTACTCTGTATGTAATATTTATCTGAAAGGCCCTTAAATCTTGCTGCCAGGTAATCTGAAAGTCCGAAGAGTTTGACTTCCTTGGCGGTAACATCGCTTGCGCCGGCATAACGCAAATAATCCAGCTCCCGCCGTTCCTGCGTCCAGCTGCGCGCCAGGGAATAACTCGTGCCGCTAAATTTAATCTCATTGATAATCGTGGGAATAATAGAAACCACCAGCAAAATAATAAGCCAGGGTTCAAAGGTTACAACCCCAACCAGCAAGGATAGGATCACGATCACATCTTCTCCCTGGGTAAGAATATTGGACATTAAACCCACGCGACCGGTAGTTTGCTGGCGGGCCCTTTCCAGTTTGTCATAAAACTCTGAATCCTCCAACTGATCCAGGTTTAATTCTGAAGTTTTTTTAATGATCTTAACCGAAGTATCTATGGAATATTGATCGCCCAGCAAGGCATCGGTTAAGCTAATCCCCCTGCTTAAAAGATCGGAAAGTACGGCAAGTCCAAATTCTGCAGCCACCAAAATCCATAATAAATCCAGGTCTTTCGCATCGGCAGCCATTTGCAAAACCACTTCATCAATAATGAGTTTACCTACCCAAAGCATCAAAACCGGTAAGATGGCATTCACGATTCTGCAAAGGATATTTACGTAAAAAAGCAAAGGATTTACTTTTCGTATCTCTTTAAAAAAACGAGGCACGAATTTCAGGGAGGCGAAGCTCTCCCTGAAATTTATCTTATTTGGTTCTAAGGATGTTTTTAGTCTGGGCAAGGAATAGCTATTTTAGTTGCAAGGTAACAATGGAATTTGAAATCCAGAACCAGCCTACCAAAATTATGAGTTGTTGAAGATGCTTTTATTTCTTTAAACGCGCTCTTTGGAAACAACCCGGATAAGTTCATACCGAATGGAAGAACCATCCTGCGGCGGATCTTCAACCCGGATTTTTCGAACGATGAGATCATACATATAACCCGGTTCATAATCAAACCCCACGATGCTATCTTCATAATAGAAATACTCCCAGTCTTTTGTACCTATTTTATCTCCTTCCTGTACCAAAAGGCAGTTCCCTTCCATTTCTCCATAACATTCCACCGTATAGCTATTCACCCTAAGATCGGTCACTTCTGCAGCAATATCGGTATTGATATTACAGCTAAAAACTAAAGCAAAAACTGAAAGGATAATGTGTTTTTTCATGATATTGGAATAGGATGTCTATTAAAGTTAAAGCAATTTCATTTGAAAACCCAGAATATTTTTAAAAAATTCCGGATGTAAAATCAATCAAATCGTATTGATGTGCTCCCTAAATCTTAATTTTTATGGAGTTAAAAACTCCAAATCTTCCTATTTTTGCCCAATGACCACAAGCAGAAAACTAGAAAACAGCGAACTCGATCGCAAAAGTGTAGAAGAATATAAAGAAGCTCAAAAATCGCCGATTATTGTAATCCTTGACAACATACGAAGTTTAAACAATATAGGCTCGGTTTTTCGAAGCTGTGACGCCTTTTTGATCCAAAAAATATATTTATGTGGCATTACCGCACAACCTCCGCATAAAGATATTCATAAAACCGCATTGGGCGCCACAGAAACGGTGGAATGGGAGTATGCTGAAAATACGCTTGAGCTGGTAAAAAAACTGCAAAGTGAGAACATAAAAGTCTATTCCATTGAACAGGCGGAAAATGCCATTATGCTGAATGATTTTTATCCTGAAAAAGAGCTAACCTGTGCTGTGATCTTTGGTAATGAGGTGAAAGGCGTACAACAGGAAGTTGTATCTGCAAGTGACGGCGTTATCGAGATCCCGCAATTAGGGAGCAAACATTCGCTGAATATAGCGGTAAGTGCGGGGATTGTAATTTGGGATTTATTTTCGAAAAGGGGCGATTTCCTCCAGAATAGATAAATAATCTTCCCTGTTATTTATGAAATCCTTCCCGGTAATGTCGATGACCTTGATGTTGATACCTGTTTGTGATTTTATGTACGACAGGTAACTTTTATTGATATCCATCAAATATTCCGGCTGGATATTCTGTTCATAATCCCGCCCACGGGTTTTGATATTCTCCAGCAACCTGTCGGTGTTTTGGTAGAGATACACATAGAGATCGGGTTTCAGCAATTCCTTATAAATTATACTGAAAAGCTTATTGTACAAGGAAAATTCATCCTCCTGAAGGGTGATCTTTGCAAAGATCAGGGATTTGAATACATCATAATCGGAGACTACAAAATCGGTGAAAAGATCATATTGAGCCAGATCATCTGAAAGTTGCTGATACCTGTCGGCTAAAAAGGACATTTCCAGCGGAAAAGCATACCGATGCCGATCTTCATAAAATTTCGGTAAAAACGGATTATCCTTAAAGCGTTCCAATATTAGTTTGGCGTTAAAATCCTGAGAGATCATGGTAGCCAGGCTTGTTTTCCCCGCCCCGATATTTCCTTCAATCGCTATGTAATTACAATTCTGAAAACCGCGGGATTTCCTTGGATTTATGAGTTTTTCTGAAATTCGATCAATTGGTGATACATCTCCGGTTTCAACTAAAAGGTTGGAAATTGACTTGTTTAGCACGGGATGAATTTCTTTTGAAGCGATGTCTGCAAGCGGCAATAAAACAAACTTCCTGTGTTGCATTTGAGGATGAGGAATTTTCAGCAATTCAGAATCTATAATCTCCGCTCCCAAAAGCAAAATATCAAGATCAATGCTTCTATTTTCATACGTAGTAACATTGGTACGGGAACGACCAAGGGAAGTTTCAATTTTCAGCAACTTATCCAGCACTTCTTCCGAAGAAAACCGGCTGCCCACTGCAACACAGGCGTTTAAAAAAGAGTCACCTTCAAATCCCCAGGCAGGAGTTTCATACACGGCTGAAATTTCTAGGATATCTCCAATTTCCAGATACATTTTATCCAAAGCCAGCTGCATGAACTTTAGCCTATTTCCCTTATTGCTTCCCAGCGCGATGTAAAATGTTTTTGGAGACTTCAAGATTTCTTTAAGAAATGTTTTAGTGAAGATTTAGTAATTTCACGGCAAATTAAATAAAACAAACCAACATAGGCTTAATTTTGTTGGTAAGAGTTCTAAAAAAATAATTTTAAGCTGAAATCGATAAAAGACCTGTTGCTGGCGCAAAGAATTTACCTCGCTCTTGCTGCGCTGTTTATCACTTCCCTGGTCGTTTCCAATTTGATCTTTCAGAAATTCTTTTCCTGGGATTTTTTCGGGATGTATACCTTTGAAATTTCCGTAGGAATATTACCTTATCCCATCACCTTTTTAATCACCGATATTATTAGCGAAGTTTACGGAAAACAAAAAGCCAACCAGGTGGTAACAGCCGGAATTTTCGCTTCTCTTTTTTCTTTAATCATTATCTATGCTGCAGATTTTGTGCCTGCCACAACCTGGTCTCCAATAGGAGATAATTTATTCACAAAGGTTTTTGGAGCTACCGGAATAGCCGTTTTTGCTTCCATGATGGCCTATTTACTGGCACAATATGTAGACATCCAATTGTTTCATTTCTGGAAAAAATTAACCAATGGCCAACACTTGTGGCTTCGGAATAACTTTTCTACCTTCATGTCGCAATTCGTGGATACATTTGCGGTCCTGTTTTTGCTTTGCAGCTTTAATAAAATTGAATGGGAGCTTTTTGGAACCCTGCTGTTAAGCGGATTTTTGTTTAAAGTGTTAATCGCACTTTTAGACACTCCGTTTTTATACATTACAGTGTTCTGGATGAGAAAAAGATTTGACCTTGGAGCCAATGACGAATTGAAATTTGAACAAGTAAATTATGAAACTCAGAAAGAGGTTTCCTCAACAGAAGCGATGAATCCTGTTTTTGCTGAAAATAAGAAGTGATAAAATATAATAGTAATGAAAAAAGTATTTAAAATTACCGGAATCCTTCTGGTGGTAATCGTTGCCCTGTTAATTGCAGCCCCATTTATTTTTGAAGCCCAATTGACGGATATGATGAAAAAATCCATCAATAAGAATGTAAATGCCGAAGTAGAATTCAGCGATCTGGATCTTACTTTATTCCGAAGCTTCCCTCAGGCGACTTTGGTTTTAAAAGATGTTAGCGTGATAAATAAAGAGCCCTTTAAAGGTGATACACTTGCTTTTGGCGGGGAACTTTTACTGGAAATGTCGATTAAAGAACTCTTTAAAGGCAGCGATAAACCTAAAAAAATTGATAAATTAAAGTTGGATAATGCTTTTATAAATATCCAGGTGGATTCCCTTGGCAATAATAATTATGACATTAGCATAGAAGATTTAGCTGCCGAAGGAGATACAGTTTCAACGCCTTTCAGGCTGGATCTCAAACATTATGAGATCAATAATTCCAGATTGAAATATGTGGATAAGGGTCAAAAGTTATTACTTTATCTGGAAGATTTAAACCACAAGGGAACAGGGGATTTCTCCCTGGAACAATCGGAACTTGAAACCAGCACCTCTGCTTTTGTAACGATGGATTATGACGGCGTGAATTATTTAAACAAAAACAGGGTAGGACTTGAAGCTGTGATCCAGATGGATCTGGAAGAACTGAAATACACCTTCCTTGAAAATGAGGCTACCGTTAACCAGTTACCGCTTACTTTTGAAGGTTTTGTAGATGTGAATGAAAACAACAATGAAATAGACATTTCCTTTAAAACCCTTTCATCCGACTTTAAAAACTTTCTGGCGGTTATGCCTGAAATCTACGCGAAGAATATAGAAAACGTACAAAACACCGGGGACTTTATAGTAAACGGAAGAATGCATGGAATTATTGATGACACATATATTCCTAAAATGGATATTAAGGTTACCTCCAACAATGCTTCTTTTAAATATCCGGATTTGCCAAAAAGTGTTCAGGATATAAACATAGATTTGGCTATCCTGAATGAAACAGGATTGCTGAACGATACTTATCTCACTTTTGACAATGTTACTTTCAGAATAGATCAGGATGTATTTGCTGCCAATGGAAACATCAGGAATCTAACCGAAAACATGTTGGTGAATATGGCTTTAAAAGGAACTGTAAATCTGGCCAATATAAAAAAAGCGTATCCGCTGGACCTGGAACAGGATCTGAATGGAATTTTAACCATTGATGCAAAAACTTCTTTTGATATGAATTCCATAGAAAAAGAACAATATCAAAATGTGAACAGCAATGGAAATGCCCGTATCACAGATTTTAGGTATACTTCCCCCGAAATCCCGAATGAAATCAGGATTTCTACAGCGAATTTCAATCTCAACCAGGGTGATGTCCGGGTTCCACAACTGAACATGACTACCGGGCAAACCGATATTTCTGCTTCCGGGAATATCCAGAATCTGATGGGATTCCTCTTCACCGATCAAAAGCTGAAAGGAGATTTTCAGGTAAATTCAAATACCTTTTCCATCAACGATTTTATGATCGCCGCAACCACTGAAGAAGTTGTAAAAACTCCTGATGGAGTTACCATAGAAACTAAAAAAGAAGTTCCTACAGGAGAGGAAGCTATAAAGATCCCATCATTTCTGGACGCTAAAGTGGATTTTTCAGCTAATAAAGTGCTCTATGATAATTTGGTTTTAAACAACGCAAAAGGTACGCTCTATCTCAAAGATGAAACTGCAACACTTCAAAATGTAACCTCCAATATTTTTGATGGAACCATCGCCCTTAACGGAAATGTGTCTACTAAAGCGGATGTTCCAACTTTTAAAATGAATCTGGACCTCAATTCCCTGGATATAGCAAAATCCTTTAACGGGTTAAAACTTTTGCAGGGTCTTACCCCTATTGCTGCTGCCCTGGAAGGGAAATTGCAAACCAGGATCAATCTTGCCGGGAATTTAAATGATGATTTTACCCCGCAGTTAACGAGCCTGGCGGGAGAAGCACTGGCACAACTGTTAACCGCAGAAGTACAACCGGAAAAACTTGCATTGCTGGGCAGACTTGATGAACAGCTTAAATTTATAGATTTTAAGGATATCAACCTTGATAACTTAAAAAGCAGACTCACATTTAATAATGGTTTTGTGGAAATTGAACCTTTTGATTTTAATGTGAAAGGGATCAATGTTCAGGTTGCCGGAAGTCACGGATTCGATATGAATATGAATTATAATGTTACCCTGGATGTACCTGCCAGATTCTTAGGAAGTGAACTGGGAACAGCACTTTCAAAACTAAGCGTACAGGATCTTCAAAGTATGACCGTTGCTTTGCCTATAGGACTTACAGGAACCTTTCAAAATCCTAACATTAATTTAAATATGGAGCAGGCAGTAAGCAACCTTACCCAAAAAATTGTTGCTCAACAAAAAGCAGCACTCACAAAAAAAGGGATTGACGCACTTGGAAACATTATTGGCGGAAGAACACAGCCAAAAACTCCCGATAGTACCGCTACCCCGGAAGTAGTAAAAAAGGACTCTATAAAAAATACTCAGGAGCAGCAGGTTAAAGATGCCGCCAGAGATATTTTAGGCGGACTTTTGGGCGGAAAGAAGAAACCAAAGGATACCACGAAAGTAAATTAAGCTTTCTTCCAAAAAAAATTCAAAAAATAAAAAAGCTGGTTTTATGAAACCCGATCATGCAAAATATAAATCAACATAGGAGTTTCGAAGCTTATCTTAAAAAAAACATAAATTATATTTGCAGCCAATAAAAAAAAATAGAAATATTTTACGGAAAAGACTTGATTGCATATTTAAAAAATAGTTTAAATTTGTCTGTTCAACTAATCAAATTTTTAAAAATGAAAAAATTATCTTTATTATTATTGGCCGCAGTATTTTCTTTATCAATCTATTCTTGTAGAGAAACTACAGAAGAGAAAACAGAAGATGCAGTAGAAGAAATTGGAAACGATATCGAAAATACTGCTGAAGAAGCTGGTCAGGAAATCGAAGAAGCTGCAGACAGTGCAGAAACTGAAATTGAAGAAGAAATTGACGGTACGGATGATATGAATGCTGATGACGATATGCAATAGGATATCGCACTAATCTTTTTAAGAGCCATCCAAATTTAATTTGCGGTGGCTTTTTTAGTTCCAAATTAAATCTATAAATATGCACATTATGAAAAAATTAATTTTAATGCTGATGTTGGCCGGGATGGCCTCATCTTTTTATTCCTGCAGGGAAACCACTCAGAAAAAAACTCAGGATGCTGTTGAAGCAATTGGGGAAGATATTGAATCCAACACTAAAAAAGCCGCAGAAAAAATTGAAGAAGGCGCTAAAAAGGTGAAATCAGACGTGAAGGAGGGTATTGATAAGACAAAAGATAAATCAACCCAGGACGATAATTAAGAATCAAAATTCATTTATATTTCCAAAATCACCCTGTCGGGTGATTTTTTAATTTCAATTGATAAGAGTCATTTCGAAATGAGCTTTTGGGCGAGTGAGAAATCCTGAAGTAGCAAAACTCAATCACCATTGGATTAAAAAATCAGGAAAAATAAAATTTGACTAACTTTCGGGCTAAATCAGGCACCGAAATGAAGCGTTATCTGTTTTTAATCATTTTTACTCTTCCTCTTAATTTTTGTTTTGGACAGGAAAAACATCTTCCATCCGGATTTGAGTATGTAAAAGAAATAATCCCGGATATCGTTTTGGAAATGCGTTATTCCGGCACCCATAATTTTATAGGAAAACCCATAGACGGATATCAACAACCAAAAGCCATTCTTACCACCACTGCTGCAGAAGCTTTAAAAAAAGTGCAGATTGAATTGGAAAATCAGGGGTATTGTTTAAAAATTTTCGATGCCTACCGGCCTCAACGGGCTGTAAATCATTTTATAGTCTGGGCGCGAAATCCGGAGGATACAATAATGAAAGCACCATTCTATCCCGGAATTAAAAAAAAGGATCTTTTCAGTCTGGGTTATATTTCCACGAGATCTGGTCATTCCAGGGGAAGCACGGTAGATCTCACTCTTATTGATGCAAACACCGGGGAAGAACTAAATATGGGAGGTACCTATGATTTCTTCGGAGAAATCTCACATCATGATACCTCACTAATCACTTCAGAACAAAAAGAAAAGCGGGGATTTTTGAAACGAGTGATGAGCAAATATGGTTTCCGCGCCTATCCTCAGGAATGGTGGCATTACACCTTAAGAATGGAACCTTATCCCGACACATATTTTGATTTTGTAATAAAGTAAAAAAATGAAAAAGCTCCGCAGAAATTCTACGGAGCCTTTGACTTTTATAGTAATAAGGATTAAGAATCCAAATTAAGTCCGGCATCAATTCTGGCCACAAGATCATTCCAGTGATATCTGGTTAAATCGTCATTTACCTTGTTCTTTTGCCTGTTGATATCTCTTTTTAACCGCTCCATTTCTCCGCGCATAAGGGCGATGATATCACTTTTTAACACTGCATCATTACCACCTTCTTTTACCTTCTTTACATACCCGGCTGCGGCATCTACATAAGAGCGCTGTAAATTTCTGCGATAGGCATCAGCAGTACGTCCGGTATATAATTCACTAAAGATCCCTTTTCTAAGGTCTTCCATCATTTCCAGTGCAGTATAGGCCTTTTTGGCATTGACCTGCTCATTACTCACCATACGTTTAAGGCGGTTCTCATCAAGCAACGCATTAAGTGACCTTGTTTGCAGATTTTGCACCCGCTCTATTGCTCCACCGGATTCTATTCGATCCAGAAGATCCCGGTTAAGCAACCACTCCGGGGTGGTAAACGCATGAGTGTTCAGAAAATCAACAGCACCTTTCTGAGTGCTTTTTGGAACATTGGTATATATCACCCCTTCCTGGTCTGATGTTTTTCTGGTTTCATATACACCTCCTACATTGGTGATCACATGGGTTATATATCCTCTCCATAAATTGGTGAGCTCTCCGTAAACTTCATTGAGATCCTTATATCCAAATCCATCTTTTGCGGTCCACTCCATCAAATTAGGAACGACTTTCTTTAAATTGGCCAATCCATATTCCCCGGCCTTTACCTGGTCATCTCCAAGGCTTTCCCTTTGTGATTGTGGATCTACGCCATCATACCCTCCGCCAAACTCATATATTGGGTCACCTGCCTTTTCAGCAATCCATTTATCAAGGGTTTTCTTTTCATCTTTCATGGTACTGGCCTCTGGTAAAAACCGGTAACCCCAGTTAATGGCATAAAGATCATAGGGCCCCATCATCCTTATAAACCGAACATTTTTATCTTCAGGCTGTGCCACATAGTTCACGCGGGCATAATCCATTATAGAAGGAGTAAGTCCATATTTTTGTGTGAATGCTGCAGAGCGAAGGGAATCTGTGGGATATGCTGCGCTGGCTTTCATATTATGCGGTAAACCTAAAGCATGTCCAACCTCATGAGCGATCACCATACGCATCATTTCACCTATTTCTGCCTCGGGGGTATTCAAAGTTCTGGCGGCCGGGTTTTGGGCTCCGGCTTCTATCATAAACCGGTTTCGGTAAGATCTTAAATGATTGTGATACCAGATGATACTGCTTCCTATAATTTCACCAGTCCGCGGATCGGTAACCGAAGGTCCTGTAGCATTCCGGGTTGTACTTGCAACGTATCTTACCATAGAATACCGAACATCTTCGGGGCTAAATTCCGGATCTTCCTCTTTGGAAGGCGCATCTTTTGCAATGATGGCATTTTTAAAACCCGCCTTTTCAAAGGCTACATTCCAGTCTTCGATCCCTTGTTTGAAATAAGGCCTCCATTTCTCAGGCGTGGCGGGATCCAGGTAATACACGATAGGTTTTACCGGCTCCACCAATTCTCCTCTTTTGTATGCCTCAACATTCTTAGGCTCCAGTCTCCATCGCCTTATTATCTCATAATCATCCGCCTTAAGCTCTTCAGAATCATAATCATATTTTTTGGTGGTGAACCAACCTACCCTGTAATCGGCCAACCTTGGCTGCATCATATCATCCGGAAGAAGCACCATAGATTGATTCATCAAAAGCGAGATTGTTCCTGCCTGCCCTCTTTCAGGTGGCTCTTCTGCTTCGTAGGTCATGACGTGCTTAACCTCTACATTTTCAGGAAAAGATTGAGCAGATTCTATAAAGGAACGATTGGAATCCAGCTTTTTCACTTTATAGCGCTTCTTTAAAGCGGGGGAAATTCCATTTATTGCATCAATATCATTTTCAAATAAAGAATTTACATCAACTACCACAGCCGTAGAATCGTTATTATATGCTGAAATTTTTGTGCTGTACAGGATGGGGAAAAAGTTATTGGCAACGACCGATTGGTAGATAGGAGATTCCTCATCGCTTTGGTTTTCAAAACTGATAATTTTCATATCCACGTTTTGTCCTCTTTTAACCCATCGAACCACCTGTTCATTTACCTTAGATCCGGCGTTCACATAACCTCCGCCAAAACCTGATGGCACTTTGGCTATGCGACTTACCAAAAGCATGTCTTTCTCCAGCAAATTCAGCGGAATTTCAAAATACAGCTTATCGCCTACAAAATGGGTAGTAAACAAGCCTTCATCACTTTTTGCTTCCGAAGTAATTACTTCATTATACGATTTTAAATCTCCACTTGATTTTTTAGCATTTGAAATCTCCGCCCCCTGACTTTTATTTTGGTTTCCGGAAATTTGTCCCTGGCTTTGACACCCCAGGCTTACAACCGCCAGTAAACCTATGACCGATACTCTTTTTAACATAGTTTTTTATTTTTTGCCACAAGATAAGAAAACAAGCTCAAAAAGAGAATCGCTAAAAAATCTCGGAGAAGGCTTACAATCTATTTCAATGGAAGAAAAATCAATCTATTTCCAGTTCCACCACGAAACCCTCGTGTCCACGCACGTTGAAAACCGTTCCATCCTGAAAAATCAAATACTGTCCCTTAATTCCTTTTAGAATCCCTTCATAAAAAGGCGATTTAGCAAGATTCAGGGTTTTCACTTTTTTGGGATATTCCAGCACGGGAAAATGGATCTCGGTTTCTTTGTTATTCGCCAGAAAATATTCCATAGCCGCTGCGGGAATAAACTGTTTCAACATTTCGCGAACCTCTACCAGATCAAGATCTTTCACATCGTTGGTTAACATTTTTCTCCAGTTGGTTTTATCACCAACGTGGTTCTTTAAGGCAACCTCGGTAATCCCCGCAAGATAGCGATTGGGAACTTCCACAATTTCGATAGCCTCGTGAGCGCCCTGATCAATCCACCTTGTAGGGATTTGAGTTTTGCGGGTAACTCCCACTTTTACATCGCTGGAGTTTGCCAGGTATACAATATGAGGTTTGAGCTGCACACTTTTTTCGAATTCCAGGTCCCTGTCTTCCTCATCCAAATGCGCAGTGCTTAATTCCGGTTTCATGATCCAGTTTCCTGCCTGCGGAATGGAACTAAAACAATCATAACAATACCCCTGGCGAAAAACCTTCTTCTGTAAACCGCAATGAAGACACTGAAATCTCAGGAAATTTATACTAATCTTTTTATCCAGGATTTGATTTACATTTAAAAAATCGGCTTCAAAAATGAGGTAATATTGAACAGTATCTGTTAGCTCCGTACTCATTTTAGTTAGAACCCCTTCATATCTCATATTTTTTTGTTTAATTGTAACGAAAATGATTTTTTTTGCAGGCTTCAAAGATTAGCTTAATTTTATCCGGCCAATCTGCCGCTTTTACCATAATTTGCGGATAAATATATAAAGAATAATGCCAATTCCATTAGTAAACTCTGTTGCTTCCTGGTTTTTAAAGAAGCGAATCCATCAAATGGAGTTATTCATGAAATACCCCAATGAAGTTCAGCAGGAACTCTTAAGACATCTTATTTCCAAAGCAAAAAATACAGAATTCGGGAAAAAATATGATTTTGCCGGGATACGCAATTATGAAAGTTTCGCCAGAAATATCCCTATTCATACCTATGAGGAATATGAACCCGAAATTGAGCGATGCAGGCAGGGAGAGAACAACATTTTTTGGCCTACACCCATTAAGTGGTTTGCGAAATCCAGCGGCACCACAAATGCAAAAAGCAAATTTATTCCGGTAAGCGATGATTCCCTGGAAAACTGTCATTATGCAGCCGGGAAAGATCTGTTGTGTATGTATTTAAACAACAATCCCAATTCCCAGTTATTTACGGGGAAAAGTTTACGCCTTGGCGGCAGCAAAGAGATTTACCGCAATAACGGGACTTCTTATGGAGATTTATCGGCAATTTTAATAGACAACATGCCATTTTGGGCAGAATATAGCAGTACACCAAGCAATGAAGTTTCCCTGATGAGCAACTGGGAGGTCAAAATGCAGGCGATTGTCAATGAAACTATCAAGGAAAAAGTTACCAGTCTTGCAGGAGTTCCATCCTGGATGCTTGTCTTGCTGAACAACGTATTGGAAACAACAGGAAAAGAAAGTCTGTTGGAGGTATGGCCAAGCCTGGAAGTTTATTTTCACGGCGGAGTGAATTTTGACCCTTATGCCCCTCAATACCAAAAAATATTACCCAGCGATACTTTCAGGTTTTATGAGATCTATAATGCTTCTGAAGGTTTTCTTGCCTGTCAGGACTTAAATAATTCCGAAGGATTATTGCTAATGCTGGATTACGGGATCTTTTATGAATTCATACCTATGGACACTTACGGCAGTCTTGACCAAAAAATCATCCCTTTAGCAGAGGTACAAACCGAAACCAATTATGCTGTAATAATCACTACAAATGCAGGTTTATGGCGCTATAAGATTGGGGATACAGTTCGTTTTACTTCAACCAGCCCTTACAGAATAAAAGTTTCGGGAAGAACAAAGCATCATATCAATGTTTTTGGAGAGGAATTGATCATTGAGAATAGTGATTCGGCATTAAAAAAAGCCTCCCAACTAACGGGTTGTGAAATAGTGGATTATACAGCTGCTCCCATTTTTATGGAAGGAAAAGAAAAAGGTTCTCACGAATGGATTATCGAGTTCAAAACACCGCCTCAAGATCTGGATGTTTTTATAAAAGTACTGGACCTGGCGTTACAGGAAGTTAACAGCGATTACGAAGCAAAACGCTTTAATAATATGACCCTGAATATTCCAACAGTACATCCGGCAAGAGAGCATCTTTTTTATGACTGGCTTAAAAAACATGGGAAACTGGGAGGACAGCATAAAATTCCGCGTTTGTCCAATAAGAGGACCTACGTGGAGGAGTTATTGGCGATGGGGTAAAAGTTGTGTTACGGCTAAAACCACATCTCCAGTAGGCATTCCAATAAGTTTTTTTTTTAAAACAAGTCTTGGTTTTTGATTCTAACAGTTACGCTGAAGGCGGAACGATCTCGATTCTTTACCAATCATTAATGATTTTTTTATAATTTAGATATTCCTGATCATCTAAAAATTTGCTGAAAACAATTTATATAAATTATCAAAATACGACGAAAATCATATTTTGGAGAAATTTGAAGTTTTATTTTTACTGGAAATAAAACAGAAATATGGCCGAATCTGTAAAAAAGAAAAACTTTTTTCAACGATTGCTCCCTCCTCGCAAATGGAGAATGACAGCTACCCTAATCGCAGGAGCATTTTTTGGACTTGGATTTTATATCTTAAAACTCAGCAATGCCGCATCATATTTATCTGATGATCCCAAAGCCTGTTTAAATTGTCATGTAATGACACCTCAATATCTTACCTGGAACAAAAGTTCTCACAGGGAGGTCGCCAGTTGTAATGACTGCCATGTGCCTCAGGACAATGTTTTCAATCAGTATTATTTCAAGGCGATGGACGGACTATATCATTCCGCTGTTTTCACATTTAGGGCAGAACCTGAGGTAATTGTAGCCAGGGAAGGTTCAGCAGAAGTTATTCAGAATAACTGTATTCGATGCCATGACACCCGTATCACAGATGCCAAATTACTGACAACTGTAGAGAATCATGAAGTCCACAGGACAGACCGCACCTGTTGGGAATGTCACAGAGAAGTTCCTCACGGCAGGGTGAAAAGTCTTTCTTCTGTAGGTCATCAAATTGAACCAATACCCGCACATATACCTGAAAAGAGAGATATCATACCGTCCTGGCTGCGCACTTACATCAACCAAAAGGGCGATACTATAAGCCAGCCATCACCATAAAATCTAACACTATTTGCACTAACCATTACACTAACCTTTATACCAATGAAAAACTGGATAATTTTAATCTTAACTATCATAGCAGTATTTCTGCTGGCATTGCTTGCCAATTCAATAATTGACCGAAAGGCAGAAGCCCGCTTTGCCTATCAGCCTCAGGTTGAAATTGAAGGAATAGAACCCCGGGATTCCATTTGGGGCCTAAACTTTCCAAGGCAATATCAATCATACCGAAAAACCGAAGATACTACCTTCAAAGGACTTTACAGCACAAGCGGATTTGCAGATGTGCTGGATGATCAACCAGAACTTGTAATCCTTTGGGCAGGATATGGCTTCAGTAAAGATTATAATCAGCCTCGCGGGCACTCTCACGCGATAACAGATATACAGCGAACCGCGCGGGTAGGTTCCCCAATGATAAAAGGTGAAGGCCCTATGCCAAGTACCTGCTGGACTTGTAAGAGCCCAGATGTTCCAAGGCTTATGAGCGAACTTGGGGTGACTGAATTCTACAGTCAAAAGTTTTCTGATTTTGGAAGTGAGGTTATAAATCCTATTGGTTGTGCAGATTGTCACGACCCTAAAACAATGAACCTGACTATTACCCGCCCAGCTCTTGTTGAGGCTTTTGAAGCAATGGGTAAGGTAATAGGCGACGCCTCTCACCAGGAAATGCGATCCCTTGTATGTGCGCAATGTCACGTGGAATACTATTTTGATAAAACCAAACCGGGAAAAGAAGATGCAGCTTATCTCACTTTTCCATGGAAGGATGGTTTGACGGTGGAGAATATGGAAGCATATTATGATAACATCGATTTTGCCGACTGGGTACACCCCTTGAGCAGAACCCGGATGATAAAGGCCCAGCACCCGGATTATGAAATTTTTTCTATGGGGGTACATGCCAAAAGAGGTGTCTCCTGTGCAGATTGCCATATGCCGTACAAAACTGAAGGCGGACAAAAATTTACCGATCACCACATAGGTTCACCTTTGTCTAATGTTGAAAATTCCTGCTTTGTTTGTCACAGGGAGAAAAAGGAGGATCTGGTATCTGATGTGTATGAGCGTCAACGAAAAATAAAGGAAGGAACTGGATATTTACAAAAAGAGATCGCCAAAGCACATATAGAGGCTAAAAAAGCGTGGGATCTAGGCGCTACAGAGGCCCAGATGGCAGATATACTTACAGGGATAAGGCATGCGCAATGGCGCTGGGATTTCTCTGTTGCCTCTCACGGTGCAGCCTTCCATGCTCCGCTGGAAACAAGTAGGATCGTAACAACGGGCACAGGAAAAATACAGGAAGCACGTATTGAATTAGTACGACTTCTGGCTTCCCTTGGTCATAATGAGCCGGTGGAAATGCCCAATTTTGAGAGTAAAGAATTTCTACAGAAATATATAGGCCTGGACATGCCTTCGGAGGTGCAGGATAAACAGCGGTTTATCGAAGAAGTAGTTCCCTTATGGCTGAAAGAAGGTAAAGAAAGGGAAAGAACGACTTTGCCCGGCAAAAAAGTTTCGGAAAGATAAGTACCGGGGATATAAATGATATTCTATTTTAATAATACTAATAAAAAATTTCCATCGATGAAAATAATTGGGGCTATTAGCCTAACCATTATACTTTCCATTGCCCTAATTCCAGCTGCGCATGCTCAATTTAATGTAGACGGGCAAATTGTGCAAAGAGCTGAATACCGTCACGGTTTCGGAAAACTTATTGAAGAAAACGAAGAGCCTGCTGCGTTCATCGCCCACCGGGCACGTTTAAATGTGCAATATGAATTGGAAAGCTTTAAATTCTATGTAAGTGTACAGGATGTGCGCACCTGGGGAAACACCCCTCAGGTAAAACTCACAGATCCTTACCTTTCCCTGCACGAGGCCTGGGCTGAAACTTTCCTTTCAGATAATTTCAGTATAAAACTGGGACGGCAGGAGCTTAATTATGATAATTTTCGGTTCCTTGGGAACCTGGATTGGGCTTTACAGGGAAGAGCACACGACTTTGCCCTTTTAAAGTATGAAAAAGGAGCACTTAAATTTCACGCAGGCGGGGGTTACAATCAGGATAATCAAAGCTTAAACGGTAATTTTTTCAGCACTCCCAATCAATATAAGGTAGCCCATTTCCTTAGATATGAGAATATTGCCGGGAAATTTAATTTCTCACTTCTTTTCTGGAATAATGGATTACAATATTCAGAAGTTGATAATGCCGGGGAAATAATAAAGACCGGAATTCATTACCGCCAAACTTTTGGCCTTCCATCTCTTAAATATCAATTAGGCAATACTGGCTTTGCAGGATTTTATTATCATCAGGTTGGGAAAGATATACAGGGCCGGGATGTGAAAGCATATGATGCAAGCGCCCAGATCTCACAAAATTTCCCAATAGATACTACCCAGGGAAGCAACTTCCGGCTTACCCTGGGAATCGAATTGCTCACCGGTACAGATCCGGTCGATAATGCCGCTGAAAATAATTCCTTCTCTCCTCTCTACGGAACCAACCACGCTCATAATGGGTATATGGACATGTTCTATGTGGGTGGACGACACGAGAATTCTGTAGGATTAAGGGACATGTTTCTAAGAATGAGATATGATATAAACCCGAAGTTGTTTTTGTCTCTTAACATCCATTCCTTTAACAGCTTTACCCCTTATTCGGAAAATGAAGATGAACACCTGGGCTATGAAACAGATCTTGCCCTGGGTTATCTTTTGAACAGATCTGTTTCCCTGCAGGCGGGATACAGTCATTTCTTTCAGAGTGACCAACTTGAAAATTTGCAGAATGTACAGAATCCGGCAGGGAGGCAAAACTGGGGATATCTAATGGTGATATACAGGCCTACCTTGAAAAACAGGTTCATCGGTTTGCTGTTCTAATGCACAAAATAATTTATTTAATATTTAATTAAGTTTTTTATGAAATTACTGAAGTTGCTGTTGTCTACAAAAGTTTCTTTTCTTCTTATCATGGTCTTTGCCGTTGCTATGGGTGCCGCCACTTTTATTGAAAATGATTTCGGCACCGCTGTGGCGCGTGAGGCGGTTTATGAAGCCTGGTGGTTTGAAGTAGTATTGATATGGCTTGCAGTGAATTTTCTCTCACACATTAAAAAGTATAAGCTTTTTAGCGCCAAGCGCTGGCCACTTGGTGCATTCCATATCGCCTTTGTGATCATGATCATCGGTGCCGGGGTAACACGGTATTTTGGAGAGGAAGGAGTTATACATATAAAAGAAGGCGAGGTAAAACATTCCTATTTTTCGGCAGGTCATTTTCTTCAAATAACCGAAGCTGGTAAGGATAAAAAACTGCGTTTTGAAAAGCCAATGGAACTGAGTTCGTATAAGTTTGAACCAAAGACCGTGGTTGCCAACATGGGGGACAGAACCTTTAACATTTCCATTGAAGAATTCATACAAGGAGCCCATAAAGAATATTTACAGGGAAAGGATACGCTTATTGACCTGGCATTAGCATTTGGCGGAGAAAGGGAAGACCATCTTATTACCAGAGGAGAGGATTTGCCAATGGGGAACCTCGCGCTCTCCACCACCAGGCACGGAAAGGGAGATATTAAGATTTTTAAAGAAGATAGCCTTTGGATGGTGCAAAGCAGTAAAGACATGCAGATTGTGGAAATGAGCACCCAAAGAATGGGAATGCTCAGGGCAGGTCAAACTGTCCCCCTACAAATGAGAAGCCTTTACCAGGTAGACTCTGTCGCATTCCTTATAAAAGCAATTCATGAAGGAAAACAAATAGTATACCATGCCGATGACCACGGGGGGATGGGCGCGGATCAAATTGATGTTATAAAAATAAAGGTGACCGATGCTGAAGGGAAGGAGTTATTGAAAACCTATAATCCTCTTGTAAGCAGGGAACCTCAAAAGCATGTATTTTTCGTAAACGAATCAAAGTATATTCTTTCCTACGGGCCCCGGGAAGAAATGTTGCCATTTGCACTTCAATTACGGGCTTTCGAGCTGGAACGTTACCCGGGGAGTGAAAGCCCTGCAAGTTATGCGAGCGAGGTACAGGTTATAGACCATGATGGCAGTTTCCCATACAGGATTTTTATGAACAATGTATTGGATCACAAAGGTTACCGTTTTTACCAGGCTTCCTATGACACAGATGAAAAGGGTACTATTCTTTCCGTAAGCCAGGATCGGCCCGGAACCTATATCACCTATTTTTCCTATACCCTTCTCACTATTGGTATGTTTTTTACCTTCTTCGTCAAAGGCAGTCGTTTCAGCATATTAAACAGGCGTTTAAAAACTCAGTCAGAAGGAAATACCAGAAAACCTTTAAAGGCGGCTGCAGAAAATAAAAAAACCCCGGTGGCCGATTCAGAAAAAAGAAAATCAGGAACTCTCATACCTAAAACAACAATCTTTACCTTATTGCTCATCGTTCTTTTTTTATTCTTCGGAATAAAGGCTTATTCCCAGGAACAACTCCCAGATGTGAGGCATACGGTGGTACCCCTGGAACACGCGGAAACCTATGGCAGCCTGGTGGTACAGGATCTTGATGGGAGAATGAAGCCTTTAAACACCCTGGCAAATGAGATCACCAGAAAACTTAGTGGCCGGTCCTCCATATCTGTTATACAAAAGGAAGGCGATTTTGAATTGACTGCGGAACAATTCCTTCTGGCAATGCAACTGGATCCTGCTGCTTACAGTTCGCTGCCCCTTATAAAAGTAGATCCTGAAAAAGCTGGAATGATATTCAAAACTTTGGAACGGGATCCAGTAAATAAGCTAAGCTTTAAAGAATTGCTGGATGCTGACGGACGGTATTTATTGCAGGACATTGTTGAAGAAGCTAACCGACTTAAACCTGCGGAAAGGAACGAAGCTCATAAGGAACTTTTGAAGGTAGATGAACGGTTCAATATTTTTTATGCCATTCTTCGTGGCGATTTCCTTAAGATGTTTCCCCACAAGGAGGACACTAATAATACCTGGTTTGCGGCAAATCAACATAATAAATTCAATGAAGAAGATGCCCAATTCGTAAAAAACATTACCCCATTGTACCTCTCGGCCCTTGGTAAAGGCTTTGTTTCGGGCAATTACAATGAAGCTTATGAGGTACTTTCTTATATTCGGCTTTTTCAGGAAAAGGCAGGGGCGGCGGTGTATCCCGACGATAAATTATTGGCTGCAGAGTTATTTTATAATGAGCTTAATTTAGGAAACCGGCTTTTTGGCTTTTTCTGGATCCTTGGTGCCATTATGCTTATACTGGCAATTATCAAACTTTTTAAACAACACAAATGGGTGAACATCTCCTGGAATACCGGGCTGGTTTTTGCCTGGCTGGGACTGGTGCTGTTTACCTTTCATCTGGGACTACGCTGGTATATCGCAGGCCGCGCTCCCTGGAGTGATGGATTTGAAATGCTGGTATTTGTTGCCTGGTGTATCTTATTATTCGGATTATTATTCGAAAATAAATCGCATTTCACGGTACCGCTCGGAATCATCTTCTCAGGAACCCTGTTGTTCGTCGCGTTCCTCGACTGGCTTAACCCGGAGATCACCAACCTTATGCCGGTACTGCATTCATATTGGTTGAAAATTCACGTAGCCATAATAGTAAGCGGATACGCGCCTCTCGCCCTCGCCGCATTGCTGGCACTGCTCAGCTTGCTGTTGCTTATTTTCAAACCGGTAACCCCATCTTCAAAGTGGTGGAAAAGTATGCAGGAATTAAGTATGGTTAATGAGATGTCGATAACCATTGGTTTATTTCTGCTTGCCATAGGCACCTTTTTGGGAGGGGTTTGGGCAAATGAAAGCTGGGGAAGATATTGGGCATGGGATCCAAAAGAAACCTGGGCTTTGATCTCTATTATGGTTTATGCTTTTGTACTGCACCTTAGGCTCATCCCAAAATTAAAAAACTCCCTGGTGCTCAATATTGCAAGTTTATGGGCTTTTTCGTCCATCATTATGACCTCTTTCGGAGTTAACTATTACCTCTCCGGCCTGCATTCCTACGCTTCGGGTGACCCTGTGCCTATTCCAGGTTGGATCTACTGGCTGGTAGCAGCGCTGCTGGTGATTACGCTGCTCGCTATATTTCGGTACCGAAAATTATCTAAAAAAGAGCGAAAGAATTTACTGGCGGTATAATAACGGTGTGGAAAGCCCCCAGCCCCCGAGGGGGAGTTTTCTTAGTCCAATGGGAGGTTTCAAGAGGGTAGACCATATATGATCGAGAACCTTATATCGGGATTCGGGATTCGTAAAACTGTTAATGCAATTTGGCATTTCTAATTTGAAGTGCAGGTTTCTGGGCCCGGAATTCGTAAAACGGTTTTTAAAGTTTGGTATTTGGGGCTTATAATTTCCAATCCGGGATGTGGATTTTGGATTAAAAAAGTGGATAATGGAAAGAGCAGAATGGGGCAGAATGGAGCAGAATGGGGCAGTAATAAATTAATTAACGAAATCAGCTGCACCCTAAACCATAAATTCTAATCACTCATCACCAATCAATATCCCCTATTTATTATACCCAAAACGTCTTAACTGCCGGGCATCATTTCGCCAGTTTTTGTTAACCTTGACATAGAGTTCAAGGTGCACCTGTTTTCCGAAGAATTTTTCCAGATCTTTTCGTGCTTCTACTCCTATCCTTTTTAAGGCCGCTCCTTTATGACCAATGATAATTCCTTTTTGGGTTTCGCGTTCCACCATAATAATGCTCCGCATCCTGATGATTTCTTCTTCCTCAAAAAATTCTTCGGTATCGATCTCAACGCTGTAGGGAATTTCCTTTTTATAATGCATCAGGATCTTTTCACGAATGATCTCATTTACAAAAAAACGTTCAGGTTTATCGGTTAATTGATCTTTGGGATAAAAAGCAGGAGATTCCGGCAGTAATTCCACAATTCGGTTAAAAACCTCGCTCACATTAAATCCCTGCAAGGCAGAAATAGGATAGATTTCGGCATTGGGAACTTTTTCTGTCCAAAGCTGAACTTGTTCTTCCAGTTGTTCCTGGTTTGAGGTATCAATTTTATTCAGAAGTAATAAAACAGGGATTTTAGAATTTACGATCTTATTAAAAAAGGCTTCATCTTTAAGGGCCTGCTCCCCAATCTCGACCATAAAGATCAAAATATCGGCATCTTCGAAGGCTGATTTCACAAAATCCATCATGGACTGCTGCAAATCATACGCGGGCTTAATAATTCCGGGAGTATCACTTAAAATTACCTGGAAATCTTCTCCATTCACAATTCCCAAAATACGATGCCGGGTGGTTTGTGCCTTTGAAGTGATAATAGATAATTTCTCGCCAACAAAAGCATTCATCAATGTGGATTTCCCAACATTGGGATTTCCTATAATATTTACAAAACCAGCCTTATGAGCCATAATATTTAAATTTTTTACAAAGGTACTTATAAAAAAATTCAATACATTTCTGTACAGCTTAAATCAAAACTATTTTCATTTTTAAAATTCATTTAAAACATTTATTCAGACCTACCGAAGATTACTGGCTCATTCAGATGCAGGTTATTGAAATAACTATTTAGAAGATCCTGCCTATAAATTGGCGCCAGATGAACTTTAAAATTCTTAAATTTATGGCAACGATAAAATACGACCTATGGCCATTACCATAAAAGGAGACAAAGAGCTTGATAACACCTATTCGATAAGAAATAAGGTATTACGAATCAACCTTAATGAAAACATTTACGGAGCTTTTGCCGAAATTGGTGCCGGGCAGGAAACTGTTCGTAACTTTTTTCGGGTTGGGGATGCCTCCGGTACCGTTGCTAAAACCCTGAGTGCCTATTCTAAGGATTTTAGCGATGCGATATATGGGGTTGAACCTCAGGGAAGATATGTTACGGAGACCCGGCTTAAAAGAATGTTGGCATATGAGACCGAATTGATGGAGGAAAGGATTACCCGGGAGAAATATCCTGATAAACTTTTTTTTACTTATGCCAATACGGTTACCACTATAGATTTTGCCAAGAAATATAAAGGCCATGGATGGCTGGGAATCCGTTTTCAAACACATCCTGAGGAAGCCTATAGTGAAATAATAATTCATGTTCAGTTTCATGAAACCAATGCCGCTTTACAACAAATCACATTGGGAACCATGGGAGTTAACTTAATTTATGGAGCTTATTATCAGCACGATAAACCTAAAAAATTATTAAAATATCTTTTTGATCATTTACACAAGGATCAAATAGAAATTGACACCATCAATTTTACAGGCCCTGTATTTGAGGAAGTAGATAATAGGTTGATGAGTTTAGAACTTGTAAAGAACGGCATGACAGATGCCGTAATGTTTTCTCCAAAAGGCCAGAATATCTTGCCGGCCAATGTGCTTTACAAAAAAAATATCCTTACTCTAAGAGGTAGTTTTCGGCCGGTGACAAGGGTAAATATGAGTATGCTTGAAAAATCTTTGGAGCTTTTTTTAAATGAAAGAAAGGTGGATAAAGATAAAACTGTAGTCATTTTCGAGATCACGCTCTCCAACCTTAAAGCGGAAGGTGAAATTGATGAAAAAGATTTTATGGATAGGGCCAAACTGCTTTGCGCACTGGGGCAAACGGTCATGATCTCCAATTTCCAGGAATATTATAAAGTAGTAGAATATTTTTCACAATTCACTTCGGAAAGAATGGGATTGACCATGGGTGTAAATACCTTCATGGATATTTTTGACGAGAAATACTACCGGCATTTAAGCGGCGGTATTTTGGAAGCATTTGGTAAATTATTCTTTAAAAATCTTAAGGTTTATCTCTATCCTTTAAAGGACCGTGAAACCGGAGCGATCACTACAAGTGAAAACTTAAAAGTTCATCCCCGAATGCAAAAACTATTTAAATATTTTAAAGACAACGGTCGTGTTATTGATATCACCGATTATGACCCTGAAATTTTAGACATCTACTCCAGGGAAGTCTTTCAAATGATCTCTGAAGGAAAATCCGGGTGGGAAGATATGCTGCCGGAAGAAACTACCATTATGATCAAAGAAAACAATATGTTTCAAAATCCTTTTAAACAGTAACTTTTAAAGATTCTTAATCTAAAGTGGCTGTTTAAAAAGTCTGACTTCCGTCAGGCTGAACTTGGTTCAGCCTCTAAAATGGTGTAATTTTCAACAAGTTATATCCTGAAATAAATTCAGGATGACGAATTTAATGACTTTTCGGACAGCCTCTTTTTATTTTTATAAATCAGGATCATAAGTTATTTTATGCAATCCAAATAAGGGTTTCTTTCAACTCTATATGGTGTTTTTAATTAAAATAGACAGAAAATTATTGTGAACAGGGAACACAGTACAGGCTCTCCGGCCGAATCATTAATCTACCTATGGGAATTGGCTTTTTACAGCGCAAACAAATTCCAAAGTCCTTACTGCCGGCCTTTTCCAGAACCCGTTGTAAATCTTTCAGTTTTTGTTCCACTTGCCTTAAAGCCGCCTCATTTATACTTTTATTGTTAATAGCATCCATTCTTGAAACCCTGCCAATCGCATTTTCCGGAGAAATAGGTTTGGTGAGTTCCCTATATTCAATAATTTGCGCTTCCGTTTTTTTTATTTCTTCTTTAATTTTTTGAAGTACTTCATTATTTTCCATGGCAATTCTTTAATTTAATTTCTGGATTCATAGAAATTAGCCGGCCATGCGTCATTGGAGAAATTAACATCCGGAAGGATCTTTTCAGGATCGAGCTCTACGCTTTCTACTTCTTGATCGGTTTTTAAAAGATGGTTCCAGGAATCGCCCCTTTGCCAAATCTCTACGGGAAGCTTAATTTCTTTTGTGCTTCCGTCCTTAAAGGTTACAAGCAATTCTACCGGCATTGGAATTTCCCCCTTATTGGATAAGCTTATAATATAATTTCCCTGATAAGCTTGCACCCCATTTAAGGCAAGGTCAATATTCCCAGTTCCATAAAACCAGCCCTTCCAGAACCAGGAAAGATTCTCACCGGAAACATTTTCCATATGATTAAAGAAATCATTTGGCTGCGGGTGCTTGAACGCCCAGGTTTTTATATAGGATCTAAAAGCATTATCAAAACGCTCTTCTCCCAAAATATATTCTCTCAATAAATACAAGCCCATCGCAGGTTTATAGTATGCGATCATTCCAAGGTTCTGAAGATTGGCAACATCGGGATAGGTATCGATTCCTTCGCGGTTTGGATTTATAAACCAACCGGTCATATTTCGCATTCTGTTTAATCTGGAAGGATATTCTCCATCATTAAACTCCAGAGTGCTGTAATGATTGATAAATGTATTAAAACCTTCATCCATCCACGCATACCGGCGTTCATTGGTTCCTACAATCATAGGAAACCAGTTATGACCAAATTCGTGGTCTGTAACTCCCCAAAGGGAAGCTCCTTTACTTTGCCATCCACAAAAATTAAGGCCCGGATATTCCATACCTCCAATTTCAGCTGCAACATTTACGGCCACAGGCCAGGGATACTCATACCATTTTTCAGAATAATGTTCGATGGAGGCTTTAGAATATTCGGTAGATCTTCCCCAGGCTCCTACTCCGTCGCTTTCCTTTGGATAGGCAGATTGTGCCATCGCTTTTTTGCCACTTGGCAGGTCTATTTTTGCCGCATCCCATATAAATGCTTTGGAAGAAGCGAAAGCCACATCCCTGGAATTTTCAATTTTAAAATGCCAGGTTTGGGTTCCCTGCTTTTTTGCGAGCAAAGAAGGATCATTTACTTCATCTGGTCTTATCAAATATACTCTTGTGTCGCTTTTGGAAGCTTCCTCCATTCGTTCTCTTACCACAGAAGAAAGTACCTCCCTGGGATTTTGTAATTCCCCGGAACCTACTACAATATGATTATAAGGTACTGTGATTTTATAATCAAATGTTCCGTAATCATAGTAAAATTCGCCTGCCCCTAAATACGGCTCTACATTCCATCCTACCACATCATCCAGGACAGCAACCTGAGGAAACCATTGGGCCATAGCGTAAATTGTACCGTCCTCTACTGCAAGCCGGCCCATTCTGTCCATTCCTTCCACTGGAATTTTATATTTAAAATTCATTGAAACGGTTGCCGTTCCACCATCTGCAGCGATAGGTTCATCAAAAAACACCTGCATACGGGTATCATCTATAAGGTGTTTTGTAGAAACACTCCTTTTAACCTTTGCCTGCAAATTTGATATTTCATAACCACCATCTGTGTCTCCAACATATCGGTTTCCCTGAACTGGAGTTGTTAAAGTCCCACGGGAATTCTCTGTAAACCTGTTTTGCTCAAGATACATCCAAATAAAATCGAGGTTCTCCGGGCTATTATTGGTATAGGTGACGGTAATTTTTCCTGTAATAGTATGATCTACATCATTTAAGGTTGCTTCAATATTATAATCGGCTTGATTCTGAAAGTATTCCATTCCAGGTTTACCGGTTGCCGATCGAAAAACAGATCCCTGACGATACGTAATTTCATTAAAATCATCCTGATTATTTGTGGTTACTTCCTGAGCCTGAATTTGAGATAAACCCATACCCGCCAAGGCGAGTACAAATGCAACTTTTGAAAAATAATTCATCGATTTTAAATTTTGTTTTCGCTAATTTAAAAAATCTCTTAAAAACATCGGTCTTAAATGCAGCATCAAATAAGGTTTTTATTTTGAACCGCTGAAAATAATACAAACCGAAAAATTTCATGATCAGAAATTTCTCCCACAATTCCTTTACGAATTCCTAACAAACTGATTTTAGTCATAATTAAACAAAGGCGTTCCCTGTAAATTTAGCTTTTCAAAAACATTCAGGGCGAATCGATTACCGCCTTCGGAATTATTCATTTTTATAAAATTAGCCTATGTCTGAAGTACACCAATATACTGTAAACCTTGAGTGGAAAAGCGATCGCAAAGGGGAGGTAAGCTCTCCGGAATTGCCTACCACCATTGAAGTTGCCACTCCAGTTGATTTTCCAGGAGGAATGCCTGGTATCTGGTCCCCGGAACATTTATTTGTAGCTGCTGTAAACACCTGCTTAATGACCACATTTTTGGCCATTGCAGAAAATTCTAAACTTGAATTTATCAGTTTCTCTTGTAAATCTGTTGGGGTTCTGGATAAAGTCGATGGAAAATTTCAGGTATCTGAGATCACCCTTAAACCGGAATTAATTATTCCCGAAGGAACAAACGAAGAAAGAGCACTCCGAATCATTGAAAAAAGTGAACAGCACTGCCTGATCTCCAATTCTATTAAATCCAATATTATTTTAGAACCCAAAATAATTGTAGAAAAAAGAACATCGTCTGTATAAAATTTTAAAAGCTGAAAAATTTACCCCGGAAGGGTTTGATGGAATTATCCGAATTCAGAATTTAATCCCTCATCGAGGGATGAAAAAGGGGGAAAACACCAGTATATGAAAATGTAGAAAAGTGTTATTTTTAAAAGTGAACTATAAAACTCATAGTCAGTAACTAACGCTATTATGAAACAAAATCTCACTTCAAAAAACTCAATATCTATATCCACTATTCTGATCGCTGTTTTTTTTTAATTTTCACCGGATGTAAAGACAAGGGTTATGATCAAATTCCTGAAGAAAAAGAACTTTCTGAAAAAGACTTTCAACAACGCGGGGAATATCTGGTAAAGAGTATAGGGTGCATGGATTGCCATTCTCCTAAGAAAATGGGAGAGAAAGGCCCGGAAGTAATTGCTGAGCTTCACCTATCAGGATATCCTTCAAAACGGGAATTCTCCAAAATTGATACGTCAAACCTCAATAATGGTTGGATGCTTATGAACCCGGATCTAACCGCTGCCGTTGGTCCATGGGGCGTTTCATTTGCTTCCAATATTACTTCCGATGATACTGGAATAGGAAACTGGAGCCTGGAACAATTTAAAATCGCACTTATTAAAGGAAGATTCAAAGGAATGGAAAATGGAAGGGATCTTTTACCTCCAATGCCTTGGCAGAATTTCGCCAATTTGACAAATAAAGACCTAAAGGCCATCTACACCTATCTACAAAGCACCAATCCCGTAAATAATGTGGTACCTAATCCAATACCCTTTGCAGAAATATCAAATTTGGAGCTTTAGTTATTCAGATCCTTTCTTATTTATCATTGTTCCAGGCATGAAGCCAAAATGCTTTTTGTAAGCCGAAAAGAACATATCCTTATTTTGAAAACCAGAGTTCCGGGCAACTTCAGAAAGATCTGAATTCCCAAGATCGATTAGGTTTTTGGCAAAAATCAACCTTGTTTTAACTATAAAGTCCAAGGGGGTTATTCCCTGAATGGTCTTGAGTTTCAAATAAAGAGCCTTGCTGGAAATTCCCATCGCTTCACTCAAATCTTCCACAGAAAAAGAATTGTTGGAGATGTTTTTTTCCACCAACTGCTCTATTCTGGTGATAAACACATCATCAAAATCACTTTTTAGGAGGTTGCTGTTACGTTCACTTAAACTTGTATTTACAAAAGGCAGGAAAACCTGAATTTTTAATTTAGCTGCAATTAACTGAAAAAGCGAATCCAGATTGACCGGTTTTTTAATAAGGCTTAGCCTACTATCTTCGATGTTTTGAGGCATCTGAGCTTCATTGGATTCAGAATACATTAAATAAACAGGCATTCCCATTAAATTCGTATTATTTTTAAGGGCTTCTCTAAGAGCCAAACCATTCATTCCCGGCATATCAAAATCGGTAATAAGTATATCCGGATGTATCCTGGCAGCGATTTCATAGGCTTGAATTCCATTTTTAGCCCCATAAACTTCCCCTAACTTTTTAAAGGATTCCAGAAATATTTTTCTTAATTCATCGTTGTTTTCAGCAATCAAAATTTTTATTGATTCCGAAGGGATCGAAACAGGATTTTTTATTTCCGGTAGCATGGTTTCTTCCACCTCCGAAATTTTTTCATCTTTAAATTTTTCTGAAGTTTCCACGAAAATCTCAGGCTTTTTTTGATTCTTAAGAATGATTGTAAATGTTGTGCCCTGATTCTTACTACTTTCAAAAACGATACTTCCGCCAATTTTATCGATGAAATCCTTCACATATAAAAGATCCATCTGACCTGAATTTGTTTTCGGCATACTGCCCTTTGAATTTTGGTAATATTCATTTATTACCTTTTGATCTTCAACAGGCAATCCCAATCCATTATCGGCTATTTGCACTTTTAAGTCACCACGGTTGGTTGGAATTAAATTGATAATTATCTTACCTTCTTCAAAAGAGTACCGGATTGAATTTGACATAATATTGAAGAAAATTCTGTTCAAATAATCCAAATCATAATGGAAGAATTCCTGATTCCACTGATTGTTCACTATAATTTCCATCTTTTTTTGGCTAAGAATTGGTGAGAGATCCTTCACCAATCCCTCCATATAATCCTTAACAGAAATTTTTGTAATCCTGGCTTGCTGTTTATTTTTATTAAAACCGGAGGCATGGAAATTTAAAACCGGCTCCAGTAGCATCCTTAACCTGTACACGATATTTTTTAAACGATAATTGCTTTCAGAAGAAGCATCGTCGGAAAGCTGCTCTAAAGAGGCCAACAAAATTGTTAACGGCGTTCCTATTTCCTGGTTCAAATTATTATAAACTGAATTTTGGGTAGCTTTTATTCTTCGCTTTTTAATAATTTGGGAAACGAAAAATGGGATTAAAAGCAGAAGTATAAGAGCCAGAGAATAACCTATGTAAGCATTTGTTGTGAACCACCAGGGCGATTTTATGTTCAGGGAGATTTTCTCTACCGGACTCCATTTTCCATTGGAGCTTCTTGCCTTTACCTGGAAGGCATAATTCCCGGGAGCCAAATTGGCATAATTCACCTTATTTTGGTTAGCCGGGTTAGACCATTCTTTATCAAAGCCATCCAGTTTCCATGAATAATTGAGTTGTGCCTGATTTCCAGGTTGTATGGCGAAAAAATTGAAGGAGACAGAATTCCTGTCATGTGTTAAACTCAATTCCTTTTCTGAATTTACCAAATTTAGCTGCTGTAATCCATGCTCGCTGGAATATATTCCCACAGAACCTATTACCATATTTGGGGTAGTTTCAGGTATATTTTTTAATTTCTCCGGATTAAAAATACTAACCCCCTTGAAAGTTCCAAAAGCGAGTCTATCATCTAATTGTGCAAAACTACCACGAGTAAACACCTCACTTAATAAACCATCTTCTTTATTGAAAACCCGAATTTCGGGATTTTCTTCCAGTTTAAAATTGACCAGACCTTTGGAAGTTCCGGCCCAAATTTCATTTTTCCCATAAATAATAAGTCCCTGAATTCTGTTTGATGGTAATCCAGTTATCTTATTAATTATTTTAAAGGAATCTCTGGCAGCATCATAAATCACAATCCCGGCGCCCTCTGTAGCAAGAATTATTTTTCCCGAATTGGTTTCACCTATGGAATTTATCGTGAAATAAGGAAGGTTTTTTGCGTTTGGCTGAAGTTTCTCAATAGGTATAACTTCACTCTTATTTCTCTTAATCTTAAAAACACCATTTTTTCCGGCAGCAAGAATATCTCCTGAAGCCAGTTCCAGTATGGCAGTTATACCTTTTAGGGAAAAACTCTTGATATCTCCATTTGGTTTTATTTTAGTTAGATCACCTTCCTCCCCACCGGCCCAAACATTTTTATTTGAATCTACCAACAGGGCATTTACTTTTTGAAGCTCAATTTTCACTTTAGAATCTATCGAATATTGCGCCCTTAAAAAAGTATTAATATTAACCTTAAAAACTCCATCGTTAAAAGTCGCCACCCACATATGGATATCGTCTGCGTGTAAATCCTTAATATCATCTGGAATGTTGCTGGCTTTGGTAAAGGACAAATTCTTTAAATGTTGCCAGGAATTATTTTTGGTATTCCAAATACTAAGTCCCTGCCTGGTTCCAAACCAAACCTTCCCATTTTTATCTTTTTCTATGGCTGTAGTAAAATTATCGGCCAGGCTGCTGTATTTATTGGGATCATGCCGTATGAATTCAAAGTTGTTCTCCCTTATGTTTATGGAATTGATTTGTCCGGTTGTTGTAGAAACCCAAAGGGTATTTTGTTTATCCAGAAACAAGCCATTTAAATTATTATCAGAAAGAGAAAATAAATTGTTTTCCTGTTGTCGAAAATGGGAAACCAATCTAAGATCTTTATCCAGGATGAGTAAACCATCACCTTGGGTAGCTATATATAAATTACCCAAAGCGTCCTTGGAAAGTCCTGAAATAGGAATTTTCTGAGAGGAATACGGTAAACTATATATCTTTTCGGTGATTGAGAAATCAGTATTGGTTTTATAAAGACCGTCCTCCTGAGTTCCAATCAAATAAAATTCTCCTGTAAATAACAGACTTTGAATGTTCCAGTTTTTATTCCCTGGTAAATTGATCTTTTTATATTCAATGCTATTCTTTTTTAAGCTGAAAACCCCCTTAGAGGTACCAAACATAACATTTTGATTGGCATACATAATATGATTTACGGATTGTTCCGCGGGAAAGATTGAAATAAGCGCCAGTTTTTTTCCTGAATAATTCCAAATTCCATTATTGCAACCAAGCCACAATGTTCCTGTTTCGTCTTCGGTAATTTGTTGAACATTGGCTTGTGTAGATGGTCTTTCAGATGGTATTGCTTCAAAATACCCTTTTAGCCTGTTGTATTTAAGTAATCCGCTTTGAGCACCAACCCATATTTGATTTTTTGCATCTAAATAAACGGTATTTATTTTTCCGGTACCTTCCGGCAGGCCTTTGAAAAAATTAAAAAATTGAGATTGATAGGAATTATATCGCTCTATGTGAGTATCTGAAGCGATCCATAAATTCCCCAAACTATCCCTCTGTATCGCATTTATCTTCTGAAAATCCCCGTTTATTTCAGAAAGCTTTTCAATTTTCGGAATTTCCTGCGCAATACCTAACCCCGGTGTTATCAGCAATACTAAAAAGACCAATTTTAATTTAAAATACCTCAAAATTTTAAAATTTAATTAAAATAATATTAACAATTTACTGATATAAACCGCTGTATAAAAAGGAATTAAAAATGATTTATCAAAAGGTTATCAACCATAGGTTTCTTAAGATTTATGATTAATTGAAGTGATTTTTAATGAAATAATTGATCTCTTACTAACCTGTCGTAAAAGGCAAATGCCCTTAGATTGAAAATCTCGGGTTTTGGATATAGTGAATGGGGAATAAATCGTACTGTTTAAAAATCTAATTTTTTGATATCTAAGCCGATCCCTCCCTCGAAATCAACAAAAATTAACATATGGCTCTCGATAAATTGTATATTTTCTACTAAAAAAGATCGCAAATTGCCAGAAACATAAATACCATTGGAAACCTCCATTGGATGCTCCATTTTCTCATTTATTGAAGGAAGCTTTTTTTCAATTTCCGGCCTCAAATCAAACTGCATTTTATTTTTAATTTTATCGTGCATAAAGGTATTTGCAATAGATTCTATAGCATTATTAAAGAGCCAGTTATTTGAGGTTCCATTCAATGTAAAATCAATTACCCGAACTTGCTGTTTGGCTTTATCTAATTCCAGGGCAGCATAGAATTCAATTACGCCCTCTTTATTTTTAAAAATAGTGGTGAGGGTTTTAAATTTCACCTGCACTGCTATATCATACCCATCCTTGTAGCTTTTTTCAAGAGCAATAGATTGGATTTCGGCATAATTAGAAACCTTCCCATCCTTATCTGTTTTGGAGATATACTCGCCTTTAAATTTTTTCTGAAGATAGGTTTCTATCACTTTATAATCAATTTTGACTGGAAGTCTTAAAAAATTTAATACTTGTGACGGATTTCCGGTTTGTTCCATATCTCTTTTATTTTATTCTTTTTGAATGATAATGATGATGCAGCTAACGTTTTGTTGATGACGCATGGCTATAATGGATAAATTAAGGTATTTCCAGTTAATTTAAGGATCTTTTTAAGAAAGTTTTTAGATCTGATCAAGGATTACATTTCAAAAACACATTTCAAATAATTCAAATTATAATTAATTATTTAATGGAAAGCTCGGATTACAAATGCGAGCTATCTTATTTTACAAAGAAGGGATTTCGTTTAATAGCGGGGTTTATGACGCAGATGGCCCGGATTTGCAATCCGCATCGAAGTCCTTGACTTTATTGCATAAAAAAAGCACCTATCTTTCGATACGTGCTTATAGAGTACTATAA